>JAZNFJ010000083.1:0-75940 GCA_045589035.1 Candidatus Avilachnospira sp.
AACCATGTTGCCAAAACCAATATTGATCAGCTTCATAATGCCTCCCGGTTATTCGATATTCTGAACCTGCTCGCGGATCTTTTCCAGTTCCGCCTTGATATCCACGACAGTTCTGGCCTGTTCCAGATCGTTTCCCTTGGAGCCGATAGTATTGGCCTCCCGGTTCATTTCCTGCAGAAGGAAATCCAGTTTTCTGCCAATAGCGCCGCCGGAAGAAAGCATTTGCTGCAGCTGGTCCAGATGACTGCGCAGGCGGACTGTTTCTTCATCCACGGCAACCTTGTCCGCAAATACGGCAGCTTCAGAAAGGATTCGGCTTTCGTCGATAGAAGAACTCTCCAATACTTCCTGCATCTTCGCAAACAGGCGGGCACGGTACTCCGCAACAGTAACAGGGCTTCTCTCTTCAACCTTCTCGACCAGAGAAAGGATTGTCCCACGGCGGTTCAGGAGATCCTGTTCAAGAGCGGCCCCTTCCGTTGTGCGCATGGCATCATACTGATCCAAAGCAGCGCAGACAACAGACAGAATTTCCGCACCTCTGGCTTCTTCATCCACATCCGGTTTTTCAGTCACAAAGACATCCGGCAATCTAGTCAGAGAATTGACAGAAATATCATCCCGGACGGGATATTCTGCAGCCACCTGCTGCATAGCAGCCAAGTAGCCTTCCAGAACAGGCTTGTTCAGAGAGATTTTCACTTCTTCACCGGTGGTGTTGATCACAGAAATGTACACATCCACCTTACCGCGGCTGACATGCTCTTTGACCAACTGTTTTACACGGTCTTCAATATAGCTGTAGATACGGGGCAACTTTACGTTACAATCCAGATAACGGTTATTGACAGAGCGGATTTCCACCGTGATCTCACGATCCTCGATGGTGTTGATGGCTCGTCCGTAACCCGTCATGCTTCTGATCAAATTATATCCCTCCAGATGGTGACTGTACGCAGATATCTGCGTACAGTCAATTTCTTCCGTATTAAGATCCAGCGACAGGAGTCAGATCCACTACCACAGAATACTCCGTTCCGATTGCACCTGCACCCTCAAAACCGTCCACATAGATCTTAGCGGGCATGGTCATAGAGGTTGCATTCTGGGTCAGAGTGACCTCAGAGAAGTCAATCACGACACGGATATTATCTTCGGCAATCAGATTGATATCTGCCTCATTGGCACGAACGGTAATGGGAAGAACATTGGTTCTTGCCGTGGGCTCCAGACCGGCAGGAACACCGATAAAGCTGAAATGATTGCTGGAAACACGCATTTGACGGATCGCCTTGTTCTTGATCTGCACATTAACCGTTGCTTCCTGCTCGCCGCTCAGGTTGGTGCAATCTTCAGGAACGGAGATCATACGGACAACGTCTTCCCTGTTGGTCATCAGGCTTGCCAGATCGATCGCAGGCAATTTGATGCTCTGAATGGCCTCCAGCACCTTGGGATCGGCAGAAAGACGAACGGTTTTGGGCTCAATATCGATTACTGCATCCGCTGAAGTGGCACCGCCGCCATCAATGATGGAGACTTCCAACGGAATATCCTTGTACATGTGAATAGGCAGTGTGACCTCGATTTCCGTGACATTGGAAGTAATCTTCGGATCGTTGATCATCTCACCGTTCTCATCCATGAACTGATAGGTCAGCGTGGTTGTGATGGTCTGATCTACATTCTCCCGCTTCAAAATTGCCTGTGCGTAGCTGACACGATCAACCGTATCAACAGGCCCCTGGACCACGATTTCTGTATAATTCTGCACAAGGCGGTCGGAGATATAACCCTCCATTACTTCCACCTCTGTATGAACCTTCACAGGAACCGTACGCTTGCGGAGGTTTTCCAGCGTCAGCGTCACCTGTTTGGGATTACTGCGGTTAATGGAAAGATCCTGCGCAGATACAGCAGCCGGAAGCTTCAGATCGGTGATATCAAAATCAAAGGTATATTCGTTGGCGTTGCGGAGGTTACTGATATCCACATTCAAGGCAAGCTCTGCCTTATTCTCGGTCAGCTTATTGAGATCCGCCAGCTTTCCGCTGAAAGACAGAGAAATGCCGGAGGCAACATTGCTCTTTGTGACCAGCAGTTCATAGTCCTCCATCAAAACATCTTCGCCCACAAAGACAACGGGAATGTTGGCAATGTCACGATTTTCGATAGGGTTTTCGATGGTGACTACATAAAGCCAAAGTCCAACAGAAACCACCACAGCCAATAAAAAGCTAAGCCATTTCTTATTTTGCATTGTTCTGATCCTTCTTGGTCAAATATTGTTTTGCCCGTGTCCAGAAAGTCTGCTGCGTTTCTTCCTTCGGCATCAGTTCATTCATCAGCAGACGTTCCAGGGTCTGCGGAGCCAGATGCCGCTTCAGCATACCACCGATGGCAACGGAGATTGTGCCTGTTTCTTCCGAAACAATTACGACAACAGCATCAGAAACTTCGCTGGTGCCCACACCGGCGCGGTGTCTTGTGCCCAAATCACTGTGCAGGTTGGGATTTTCCGACAGCGGCATCACACAGCCTGCAACGGCGATACGACCTTCCCGGACAATAACAGCGCCATCATGCAATGCCGTATTGGGGAAGAAAATGTTGCGCAGAAGCTGGTCGGTGATGACGGCATCAACAGGAGTGCCCGTCTTAAAATACTCCTCCAGAGAGGTTCTTCTTTCGAAAGCAAGCAGGACGCCAATGCGTTCCTTGGACATGGTTTCGCAGGCAGAAACAGTAGCGCGAATGGCCTCGGCCATCTCGTTTTTAGGCGATACACCGTTAACCCATTCCATGAGGTTGTTGCCGCCAAAGCGCTCCAATGCACGTCGCAGCTCCGGTTGGAACATAATCACAACTGCGATAAAACCCAAAGAGAAAATATTACTCAGAATGAAGTGCAGCACATAGAAGTTCAGCACATCTGTGATCCAAGTGAGCATCAGCAGCGCAACAATCGCCTTGGCAACTCTTGCGGTGCTGGTGGATCGAATCATATTCAAAAGTTTAAATATAATAAAGGCGACAATCAGGATATCCAAAATGTCAGAAACGCCAATGCTCATAAACGCATTTATGGCACCTTGAAACATAGAACGCAATTCGCGCAATGGTATACACCACCATTCTGAAATTAGCTATAAATTAACTTCATAATTATAGCGCAAAACGGCAGAATTGGCAAGTGCAAACAACAATTATTTCAGATGATTATTTGTCGTAATTCCCGCAGCAGTATTTCAATATCGTCTGTGCTGTTCTCTGATGAAAAACTGATTCGAACAGTTCCGTCTTTAATCGTATTTGCTGACTGATGTGCCAGCGGTGCGCAATGCAGCCCTGCCCTCACCGCAATACCCTTTTGTCCCAGTTTTTCTGCCACGATCTCACAGTCCAACTGCGGAATCTGAAAAGACAGCACTCCCGTTTGCTGCCTGCCTCCACCGCAATAAAAACGCACATAATCAAGATTGGAAAGTTCTTCGGAAAGGTACCACAACAATGTGCGTTCTTTCTTCAGTACATTCTCAGTTCCAACACGCCTTAAATGCTCAATGGCAGCTGAAAGCCCTGCAATTCCTGGGATATTATGAGTTCCTGCTTCCGCGATATCGGGCAAAAAATCAGGCATTTCCCCACTGAAAGAGTTGCTGCCTGTTCCGCCGCAAAGCAGCGGTTTCGGCAGCATACCGCAGAGCAAAAGCCCTGTACCCTGAGGCCCAAGAAGGCTCTTGTGTCCCGGCATTGCAATAAAAGCAGCACCCAGTTTATGCAGGGATACAGGGAGAACACCTGCAGACTGGGATGCGTCCAGAATAAACGGTATCTTCCGGCTATGACAGATTTCTGCAATCTTTTCTACCGGCAGAACATATCCAAACACATTGGAAACATGGGTACAAACCACAGCTTTTGTTTCATCGCTGACGGCTGCTTCAAATACAGACAATGTGTCTGCTGGATCAAAGAGGCTTTGTCCTGCAACTACGATATCCGCACCTTTTTGATACAACGGGCGGACAACGGCATTATGCTCAAATCCGGATATCACCACACGATCCCCGGGATGAACCAGTGTATTGATCGCAATATTCAAACCGTGTGTAGCATTGGTGGTAAATACAACCTGATCCGGCCTGCAGTCAAAAAAGGCAGCCGCCCTACAGCGGCACTGATAAGCCGTATCTGCAGCTACGCGAGCCGCATGGTGACCGCTTCGGCCAATGCTTGCGCAGGTTTTCATAGCATTGAGAACCGCATCATACACCTGTGGCGGTTTATGCATAGAAGTTGCTGCATGATCAAGATATATCAAAGAAACACCTCCCGAACATGATTGTTCCCGCCAATTTGGAACACTTTCTTCGGAGGCATTCCTTCGTTTTTTAGAATGAACATCCCGCCATACAGGTCGGAAGGCTTCAGCTGTAAGGCATATCCACACCCTGTGGAGGAGATCAATTTCGGTGCACGGAGAAATTCTCCCATAAGACCGTGCCGACGAAGGATTGACGCGGCTGTCTGCGCCTGTGTCATAGATTGAAAGGTAAAATAATATGCATCCATTGGTCTACCCTCCCATCCATCGTATGTCGGATGGGGGCGAATCGGAACACCCCTCCGGTTTTCGGAGGGGTGTAAATCAATCAATCAGGCAAACCGCGTGGCAGGAAATACCTTCTCCCCTGCCGGAAAAGCCAAGATGTTCCTCTGTTGTTGCCTTAATATTCACCTGATCCTCAGACAAATGGAGCCGCACAGCGACATTATCCCTCATCTGTGAAATATACGGTGCAAGTTTTGGCCGCTGTGCAATCACCGTAGCGTCAATATTGGAAATTCGATAGTTTTTTTCAATAAGCAGGTCGTAAACATGATCCAGCAAAATCATGCTGTCGATGCCGCTGTAAGATGCATCTGTATCCGGGAAATGCTTGCCGATATCCCCCATAGCAGCGGCACCCAGAAGTGCATCCATAATGGCATGAACCAAAACATCGGCATCGGAGTGACCGTCCAGACCTTTTTCAAAAGGAATTTCCACGCCTCCGAGGATCAGTTTTCGTCCTTCCACCAAGCGGTGTACATCATAACCGTGACCAATTCTCATTTCTCTTCCCTGCCCTTCAGTATTGCTTCTGCCAAAACCAGATCAATGGGAGTGGTAATCTTAATATTCTCCTCATCACCTTCGCTGAGATAGACACGCATACCAATCGCCTCAACTGCGGAGCAGTCATCTGTTATGGGGAGATTTTTATCTTTTGCATGGTGCAATGCGCCATGCAGAAGGTCCCGATCGAAAATCTGCGGAGTCTGAACCGCAAATAATGTAGATCGATCCGGTGTACCTGTCACAAAATGATCCTGTACCAGCTTAATCGTATCTTTTACGGGAATCGCAGGGGCAGCGGCTCTGTAGGTCTGCGCTTTTTTGATCGCTGTATCGATCACGGCATCGCTGACAAGGGGTCTGGCTCCATCGTGAACAGCCACCAATCCCATTTTATCGGACACTTGTTCCAGGCCGTTCATAACGGAATCGACTCTTGTTTCGCCACCCTCAACAACAGCTTTCACTTTTAGAAATTCCCTGGCACCGCACAAAGATCGTACATAACCAAGCAGATCCTTTCGCGTCACAACGACGATCTCATGAACCAGCGAATTACGCTGGAACATCTCAATGCTTCGCTCAATCACTGTTTTTCCAAACAGTTCTGCGGCAATCTTATCTTCTCCCTGCATACGGCTGGACTTTCCTGCCGCGACGATGATCGCTGCACAGCGATTATCCTTTCTTTTCTTTATCAGCTTGAAAAGTGTTTCCAGCATGCTCTCACCTCTTAAAGTCCCATGACAATTTCTTTGTAGGTTTTACCCCGTACCATAAAGTTCTTGAACTGATCAAAAGCCGCACAGGCAGGAGAAAGGGTCACGATATCACCTGACACTGCCAGATCACGGGCACGCAGGACTGCATCCTTCAGATGGTCCGCAATGACAATGGGAAGTTTTTTGGCATCATATCCCGGTGTATTTACAACTGCCTGTCTGATTTTATCTGCCGTATGACCGCAGAGAATCAGTGCCTTCACATGTGCAACAACTTCCGGACCCAGTACATCAAACGGAATCTGCTTATCATATCCGCCGGCAATGAGGATAACCTTCTCTTCAAAGGCATGCAGACCCGCAATGGTTCTGGAGGGACTGCTGGCGATGGAATCGTTATAGTAACGAACACCATCCACTTCCCGTACCAGTTCAATCCGGTGCTCCACACCCTTGAAATTTCTGGCAACATAGAGAACATCTGCATCCGTGGCAAAGTCCTCCGTGGCAGCAATGGCAGCCATATAGTTCTCTACGTTGTGCATTCCGGGAATGGCAATATCCTTGCGCTGCATAACAGCAGTTCCATTGTGCCAGATTGCACCGTCATGATAACACACGCCTCTGGAAGTCTGTTCTTTCACCGAGAATGTACGCAGCTCACCGGCTGCTTGCTTTGCAAAAGAAGCCGTAATCTCATTATCCAGATTAATAATCAATTTATCGCAGGCTTTTTGATGGAGAAAAATGTTCATTTTTGCTTCCACATATTCATCCATGTCCTTGTGCACATCCAGATGATTAGGTGCGAGATTGGTTACAACGGCAATGTGCGGTGACTGTTTCATGTGCATCAGCTGGAAGGAACTCAGTTCTACCACTGCAATATCATCTGGTTTCATCTGATCTGCCAGAGGCAGTAACGGCTGACCGATATTGCCGCCGACCCAGATAGTCTTCCCTGCCTGCTCCAAAATCTCCGCGATCAATGTGGTGGTAGTTGTTTTTCCGTCAGAACCAGTCACAGCAATGATCTGACAGGGGCAGACCGCAAAGAAAGCCTCCATTTCAGAAGTAACGACCGCACCGCTATCACGCAGCTGACAAAGAGCTGGAATATTGGGGTGCATGCCGGGGGTGCGGAATACAATATCACCCTGCAGATTTTCCAGATATCCGCTGCCAAGGTGCAGTTCCGCTCCTGCCTGTTCCAGTTCCAGAACTTCTGCATCCAAATCAGCCCGCTCGCTCTTATCGCAGGCCACTACATGCAGCTTTCGATCCAACAGCATTCGGATCAGCGGACGGTTACTGACACCGATGCCAAGGACGATGATCCGCTTGCCATTCAGCATCGCAAAATATTGATCAACCAATTGGTTCATGATGATACCTCATTTCTGTTTCTCTCACTATTATAGCCACAGAAGGCGTCTTTTGCAATTCATTTGACAAGAAGATAGAAATAAAGTAAAATATAGCAGCGACCGGGTCGGACAGTCGCGTGTGCAGTGCCGAAAGGCCGTACATGAGGAAAGTCCGGGCTCCGCAGGGCAAGGATAACGGGTAACGCCCGCCGAAGGCAACTTCAGGAAAAGTGCAACAGAGATATACCGCCATCAGCAGATGGTAAGGGTGGAAAGGTGCGGTAAGAGCGCACCCGATGGTGTGGAAGCATCCATCGCTGCAAACTCTATCCGGAGCAACACCGCAAAGGAAACAAGGCTTGCCCGGCTGTTTCCAATCAGGTGGCTGGATCGCAGAGGCAACTCTGCGGCTAGATAGATGACTGTCGAACACAGAACCCGGCTTATAGACCCGATCGTGCAATGGTGCGTCAAGGATCTTTTCCTTGGCGTATTTTTGCTGATTGCACAATTTTTCCTGCATTCGCTTATAGGATATCGGTATTTTGCTATGCAAAATCCTCTTGATTTTATTTCGATAAAGTGGTAAAATATTAAAGACTACCAACGGAAAGGATTTTGGCTATGAACACGCTGCTCAAACCGGAAGAAAAGGTTGTATACAAGCTGCGGGAACTCTACCGCAGCAGAGGCTATGCACCCTTCAAGATGAGTAAATTCGAAACCTATGAACTGTATATGCAGAATAAGGATTTTCTTGTTTCTGACAGTGTGATTACTTTTACGGAAACCGACGGCACTTTGATGGCATTGAAGCCTGATGTGACGCTGTCCATTGTCAAGAATTTCAAGAAAGAATCCACTCCGCTGCAGAAGGTCCATTACAGCGAAAATGTCTATCGCCGCGAGGGTGCCGGACATACCTTCCGTGAAATCATGCAGGCAGGTCTGGAATGTCTTGGTGATGTAGGCTGTTATGAGCTTTGCGAAGTGATTGTTCTCGCTGCCAACAGTCTGCAGGCTATCTCCGATCGGTTCGTTCTGGATATTTCTCATATGCAGATCGTTAAGGATGTACTCGATTCTCTCGGTTTGACCTTTGAGCAGGAGACCAAAATCCTGCAGGCAATTGCCGATAAGAACGAAGATGCCCTGGATCTGGCAGAAATGGACACTTCCCTTCTGCGCACCCTTCTGCATACTTGCGGCCCTATCAGCGATGTACTTCCCCGACTTTCTGATCTGTGCTGCACAGACGCATCCAAGTTGGCCTTCCATCAGCTTTGCACCATTGCCGAGGTTCTGCAGCAAAATGGTCTGGATCAGTTCGTGCATCTGGATTTCTCTATTGTGAACGATATGAATTACTATAACGGTATTGTTTTCCGCGGTTATGTGGAAGGCATTCCTTCCGGTGTTCTGTCCGGCGGTCAGTACGATAAGCTGATGGCTAAGATGGATAAGAACGCCGGTGGTATTGGTTTTGCAGTCTATCTGGATCAACTGGAACGACTGAGTACAGAAGACAAAAAATATGATGTTGATATTGTTCTTTTGTACAGCAAAGATAGCTGCATTTCCAACCTTGCGGAGGAAGCAAACCGTCTTTCCGCCAACGGTGAAAGTGTTCTGCTTCTGAAGAAAAAGCCGGCGGATATGCGTTGCCGCAAGCTGATGCAATATGCAGACGGGAGGGTGGAACTGCTTGAAGACAATGGTTAATGTGGCTCTGCCCAAGGGCCGTCTGGGAGAAAAGGTCTATGCAATGTTTGATCAGGCCGGCTTTGATTGTCCCAGCATCAAAGAAAACAACAGAAAACTGATTTTTGAAAACCCCGAAGCAGGTGTCCGTTTCTTCTGGGTCAAGCCCTCTGATGTGGCCATTTATGTCGAGCGCGGTGCTGCTGACATTGGTGTTGCTGGCAAAGATATCCTGCTGGAGTACAAACCGGACGTATATGAACTGGTGGATCTTCACATGGGAAAATGCTGTATGGCAGTGGCTGCAAAGAGCGATTTCCGCGACAACAAGGAAAAGACTTTGCGCGTGGCTACCAAGTTTACCAATATCGCAAGAAATTATTACAGCGCACAATGCCGCGATATCGATATCATTAAACTCAACGGCTCTATTGAATTAGCACCGATTTTGGGGCTGTCCGACGTTATTGTGGACATTGTGGAAACCGGAACCACACTGAAGGAAAATGATCTGGTCCCCTTTGAAACCATCGTTCCCATCAGTGCCAGACTGATCAGCAACAAGGTCAGTTACAAGTTTAAAAATGAACAAATCTCTGCCATTGTAGCAGGTTTGAAGGGACAGGTGAAGCCGGAATGATTCAGATTTTAAAAGACAGTGAAGTGACACTGGAGGAAATTTTGGCCCGTTCTGTTCCCACCGAACAGGTCACCGATGTGGTTGCGGACATTCTGGCAGACGTAAAGCAAAACGGCGATGCAGCATTACTCCGCTACGCAGAGAAGTTTGACCATGTCGCACTTTCCTCACTGGAAGTCACAAAAGAAGAAATCGAAACTGCAATGACTTCGATTGAACCGGATTTTCTGGCAGTACTGGAAGAAGCAGCAGGCAACATCCGCCGTTTTCACAGCCAGCAGGTTCGAAGCAGTTTCATTTTGAACGAAAAGTCCGGTGTGGTCATGGGTCAGAAAATCATGGCCATTGAGAATGTAGGCATCTATGTTCCCGGCGGTACTGCCGCATATCCCTCTACTGTTTTAATGGATTCGATTCCTGCCAAACTGGCCGGCTGCAAGCAGATCGTCATGGTCACACCGCCCGGCAAAGATGGATCTATCCCCGCCGCCATTCTGGCAGCAGCCAAGATCGCCGGTGTGGATCGAATCTTTAAGATGGGCGGTGCGCAGGCAGTTGCAGCGCTTGCTTTTGGTACTGAATCCGTGCCCAAAGTGGATAAAATTGTCGGTCCCGGCAATGCCTATGTGGCAGAAGCCAAGCGACAGGTCTTTGGTATGGTGTCCATCGATATGATCGCCGGCCCCAGTGAGATTTTGGTCATTGCGGACGGTACTTGTGATGCAAAAATTGTGGCTGCAGATCTGCTTTCTCAGGCAGAGCACGACAGAATGGCAAGTGCTGTTCTGGTCACCGACAGTCTGACTTTGGCAGAAGCCGTGCAGCAGGAACTGGAGCGGCAGCTCCCCTTGTTGCCCCGTGAAGAAATTGCCAGAACTTCTATTGACCGTAACGGCAAGATTATTGTTACGGATACGATTACAAGAGCCATCGAAATTTCCAATGCCCTTGCACCGGAACATCTGGAAGTCTGTGTGGACAATCCCTTCGACTATTTGGATGCTATCACCCACGCAGGCTCCATCTTCCTTGGCAAAAACTGCCCGGAAGCACTTGGAGACTACATGGCTGGTCCCAATCATACCTTGCCAACCAGCGGCACAGCCCGGTTCTCCAGTCCGCTGTCCGTGGATGATTTTGTCAAGAAATCTCAATATACATACTTCACCCGTGATGCCCTTGGTCAGGTAGCAAACAAGGTAGCTGCCTTTGCCGAGAAGGAAGGCCTGCAGGCACATGCACGCAGTGCCACCATTCGTTTTGAGGAACAATGATATGAGCAAATTTCTGAACCCCAGATTTGAAACACTTGAAGCATATACTCCAGGCGAACAGCCGCAGGATATGGTCTATACGAAACTGAACACCAACGAATCCCCATACCCTGCCGCTCCGGAAGTGGTCGCCGCCATCGACAAGACACAGGTTGAAAATTTGCGGCTTTACTCCGATCCGGACAGTAAGCCTCTTGTCAAAAAGCTGGCTGAAACATACGGTGTACAGCCGGAAAATATCTTTGTTTCCAATGGTTCTGATGATATTCTGAACTTTGCGTTTATGGCATTTTCCGGTCAGCCCGGTAAAGCTATCTTCCCAGATGTGACCTATGGTTTCTATCAGGTTTTTGCGGATCTGCATCAGGTGGACGCGAAACTGATCCCGTTGGAAGAAGATTTTTCTATTGATTATACAAAGTACCTCAATCAGGACTGCTTGATTGTTCTTGCCAATCCCAATGCACAGGTCGGCAGAGCACTACCCGTGTCCGTTATGGAGCAGATCATTGCGTCCAATCCCAATCATGTGGTAGTGGTGGATGAAGCCTATGTGGATTTCGGTGCTGAAAGCTGCGTTCCTCTGGTTGAAAAGTATGATAACCTTCTGGTTGTGCAGACATTCTCCAAATCCAGAAGTCTGGCAGGAGCAAGACTTGGTTTTGCTGTCGGCAGCAAGGAAATCATTGAAGACCTTAATCGAATCAAGTACTCCACCAATCCCTACAACGTCAATCGTCTGACTATGGCTGCCGGTGTGGCTGCGCTGGAAGCTGCAGATTATTATGCCGAAAACTGCAAGAAGATCATGGCAGCCAGAGATTATACCCATAAAGCACTGGAAGATCTTGGTTTTACAGTTATCCCCTCTGAGGCAAACTTCCTATTTGCATCCCATCCGCAGCTGGATGGCGGCACACTGTATCAGGATCTGAAGCGTCGCGGTATTCTGATCCGCCACTTTAACAGTGATCGTATGCGCCAGTTCAACCGCATTACCATCGGTACACAGGAACAAATGGAACTTCTGGTAAATACCATCAAAGAAATTCTGGAGGCTTGATTTATGAGAACATACGAACTGCAGAGAAAGACAGCAGAAACCGATATTTCTCTTTCCTTAAATCTGGACGGAACCGGCAAGTCAGCCATTGACAGCGGCTGCGGTTTTCTGGATCACATGCTGACCCTTTTTGCCCGTCATGGTCGATTTGATTTGTCTGTAAAGTGCAACGGCGATACACAGGTGGATGACCACCACACCGTCGAGGACATCGGCATCTGTCTTGGTGAGGCATTCTTCCATGCCATTGGAGATAAGCGCGGTATCAATCGCTACGGCAGTATGATGCTGCCCATGGATGAAGCATTGATCCTCAGCACTGTGGATCTCAGCGGTCGTTCTCTGCTTGCCTACGACATGGATATTCCCACCGAAAAGGTCGGTACATTTGATACGCAGCTGAATGAGGAGTTTTGGCTTGCGTTCACCCGCTGCGCTGCCTGCACCCTTCACATCCGCCAGCTGGCAGGAACAAACAGCCACCATATCATCGAGGGTACTTTTAAATCTGTTGCACGAAGCCTGCGTCAGGCTGTTGCAGCCGATCCTGACTGCCCCAACGAAATTCCCTCCACCAAAGGAGTCCTGTAAATGCTTGCTGTTGTAGATTACGGAGTCGGAAATCTTTTTTCCCTTCGTTGTTCTTTGGAAAAAATTGGTGCTGATGTGGTCGTTACCAGTGACCTGACTGTTATTAAAAAGGCGGATCATGTGATCCTGCCCGGTGTCGGAGCTTTTGCGGATGCTGCAGCCAAACTCCGGGAAAGCGGATTGGCTGAGGTCGTCATCAAAGAGGCCAAAGCAGGTAAGCCATTGCTTGGCATCTGCCTTGGTATGCAGCTTCTCTTTGAAAAGAGTCTGGAATATGGAGAGCACGCAGGACTGGGATTACTGCAAGGCAGTGTGGTTCCCATGGAAGGTGTCATTCCCAGTCAGCTTGCCGTTCCCCACATTGGCTGGAATGGGCTGCATATTCAGCAGAAGGACTCTCCCCTGTTCCGCTACACCAAAGATGGGGACTGCGTATATTTTGTCCACTCTTACTATGCTGTTGGATGTGACGACAGTCTGGCTGCCTCAACGGAATATGGCGCTGAACTCACTGCCGCTGTCGCAAAGGGTAATATTTTCGGCTGCCAGTTCCATCCCGAAAAAAGTGGTGATGTGGGTTTGGGCATTTTGAAAGCATTTCTGGAGGTCTGATCCGTGAATATTTTTCCAGCAATTGACTTATTTGAAGGCAAGGCCGTCCGACTGTTTAAAGGCGACTATGCCCAGATGACCGTTTATCACGAAAATCCCGTAGAGGTCGCCAAGGAATTTGAACGACAGGGTGCTTCCTATCTCCATTTGGTGGATCTGGAAGGCGCAAAGAACGGTGACACCCCCAATCTGGATACGATCTCGAAAATTGTTTCTGAAACAAATCTGTTCACAGAAGTTGGCGGCGGTATTCGCTCTATGGATACCATCCGTGCTTATCTGAACATTGGTGTCAATCGTGTGATTCTCGGCACCGCTGCCGTGAATGATCCCCAGTTTTTGCAGCAAGCCGTTACTGAGTTTGGTGCGCATGTGGCAGTAGGTGTAGATATTCGTGATGGGTATGTCGCCATCAAGGGTTGGACAGAACAATCCCAGTATACTTGCGATGAATTCTTTGCAATGATGCAAAGACTGGGGGTTTCCACCATTATCTGTACCGATATATCCAGAGATGGCGCCATGAAGGGTGCAAACCTGGAACTGTATCGCCGCCTTTCCGAAACCTATCAAATGGACATTATTGCATCAGGCGGCGTATCTTCTATGGAAGATATTGAGGCTTTGCATAAAATGGACCTCTACGGTGCAATTATCGGCAAAGCTTACTACACCGGCGCAATCGACCTGCGTCAGGCCATTGAGGTGGCAAAATGATTACAAAAAGAATTATTCCCTGTCTGGATGTGAAAGACGGACGCGTTGTAAAAGGCGTCAATTTCCTGGGTCTAGCGGATGTATCCTCCCCTGTCAAGCTGGCACAGTATTACAGCGACTGCGGTGCGGATGAGTTGGTTTTTTATGATATCACTGCTTCTGCAGAAGGTCGTGCATTGTTCACCGATATTCTCCGGGAAGTGGCATCTCAGATTTTTATTCCCCTGACCGTTGGCGGTGGTATTAACACCATCGAAGATTTCGACAGAGTGCTGAAATGTGGTGCTGACAAAGTCAGCGTTAACTCCGGTGCCATCCGAAATCCCGATCTTATCCGACAGGGTGCTGAAAAATACGGCAATCAGTGCGTGGTAATCTCCTGTGATATCAAGCGTGTGAATGGAGAATTCCGTGTCTTTGCCAAAGGCGGCCGCGAGGACACCGGTATGGAGGCAATTTCCTGGATTAAGCGCTGCGTTGATATGGGCGCCGGCGAAGTCGTTGTGAACTCTATCGACACAGACGGTGTCAAGAAAGGTTTTGACCTGCCAATGCTGAAGGCCGTCTGCGAGGCTGTTCATGTGCCTGTCATTGCATCCGGTGGTGCCGGCAATATGCAGGATTTTGTTACCCTGTTCCATGAAATTCCAGACATGAGCGCCGGACTTGCCGCCTCCATCTTCCATTTTGGAGAGGTAGAAATCTGCGACTTGAAAAAAGTGCTGCAGGATAATTCCATTCATGTGAGGTTATAAGTATGATTGATGTAAGTACTTTGAAATTTGACGAAAAAGGTCTGATTCCCGCAATCGTTGTGGATGCAGACACCAAGAAAGTTCTCACCCTGGCATACATGAACCGGGAGAGTCTGGAGATTTCCATGGCAGAGAAACGCACCTGTTTCTGGAGCCGTTCCCGTCAGGAACTCTGGCGAAAGGGTGAAACCAGCGGCAATGTTCAGCATATCGTTTCCATCACTGCCGACTGTGACCGGGATGCGCTGGTTGTCCTGGTAAAGAAAGAAGGTCCCGCATGCCATCTGGGTACAGATTCTTGTTTCAGTAATCCGCTTTGGGAGAATGAAGATCTGCATGCCTTCTCTCTGGAAGGTCTTATGGACATGCTGGTCGGAAGAAAAGTGGAGAAGAAGGAAGGTTCCTATACCACCTATTTGTTTGAAAAAGGCTTGGACAAAATCTTAAAGAAAGTCGGCGAGGAATGCACCGAAGTCATCATCGGCGCAAAATCCAACGACAAGAAAGAAACTGTCTATGAGATTGCAGACCTCTGCTACCATGTGATGGTGCTGATGATTGAAATGGGCATTTCTCTTGACGACATCCGAGAGGAACTGGCTTCCCGCCATGTGATTGACCACAAAGTCAAGCAGGAAAAAATGGTATAAAACGCAGAAAAAAACCACCACATAAGTGGTGGGTTTTAAAATTTCTAATTAGCCCTTCATGCGAGCGAAGCAATCGCTGCAGTACACAGGACGGTCAGTCTTGGGCTCAAAGGGAACCTTAGCTTCGCCGCCGCAGGCAGCGCAAGTTGCGGTGAAATACTCTCTGGGACCACGGGCTGCATTCTTGCGAGCATCGCGGCAGGTCTTGCAGCGCTGAGGCTCATTCTGGAAGCCACGCTCAGCATAGAATTCCTGCTCACCGGCAGTGAACACGAACTCGGAGCCGCATTCCTTGCAAACTAAAGTCTTGTCTTCGTACATTGATCTTACCTCTCTTTGACATAGTTCTTCCCTGAAGTATTCCCATCAAAAACTTGTAGGTCAGGGGAAATTATTGCGGACAGCATATTGCTGTGAACGCCATTACGGTCGACGTTTTTCGCGCTATGAGCCAAGGCTTCAGTCAGAACTCTAAACAGAAACTATTAAGAGGCGAATGAATTGGTTCGTGACGGACAAACAATCGAAACACCCAAACGGGCATAGGTGTGACTATCGGTATTATAACACAACAGTTTTGTTTGTCAATAATATTCAATAAATTTTAAGCAAAAAATTCATTTTTGTGTAAATTCTACAAGAAATTTACATAAGAAAATCGTTACATCACTAACTCAGAACGACAGCTGCTCGCCTTCCTGCTTAGGCGCCTCCAAATGAAGATGATCGTATGCCAGTTTGGTCACGCATCTACCTCTGGGCGTGCGTGTCAGAAAGCCAATCTGCATCAGGTAAGGCTCATAGACATCCTCCAATGTCACAGCCTCTTCTCCAATGGTGGCAGCCAGAGTTTCCAGACCAACCGGACCTCCCCGATAGTTCTGAATGATTGAAGTCAGCATTCTGCGATCCGTAGCATCCAGACCCAGATAGTCAACTTCCAGGCAACTCAGCGCATGGTCAGCAGCTTCACGGGTAATGACACCGTCATGGTACACCTGTGCAAAATCGCGCACCCGTCGCAGCATACGGTTGGCAATACGAGGCGTTCCTCTGGAACGGGATGCAATTTCCAGTGCACCTTCCGGTGCAATCTCAATACCGAGCAGTGCGGCAGATCTTGTAACAATGGCAGCCAGCTCTTCTTTTGTATAGAGTTCCAAACGAAGAGATACACCGAATCGATCCCGTAAGGGGCTGGACAGCTGTCCGGCACGAGTAGTGGCACCAATGAGCGTAAACTTTGGCAGATCCAGGCGGATGGAGTTAGCGGAAGGTCCTTTGCCGACAATAATATCGATGGCATAGTCTTCCATTGCGGGATACAAAATCTCTTCCACCGCCCGATTCAAACGATGAATCTCATCAATGAACAGGACATCCCCGGCATTGAGATTGGTCAACAGTGCTGCTAAATCCCCCGCTTTTTCAATGGCAGGACCGGAAGTGATACGAATATTGACCCCCATTTCGTTGGCAATGACACCTGCGAGGGTAGTTTTGCCCAGACCGGGAGGGCCGTAGAGCAGCACATGATCCAGTGACTCATTTCTTCTCTTTGCTGCCTCAATATAGACGGATAAGTTACCCTTCGCCTTTTCCTGACCGGTATAATCCGCCAGCACTTTAGGGCGCAGAGAAATCTCACCGTCATCCATGGTCGTCAGGGATGTCGTTACAAAAGGAGCATCGAACTCCTGAGAAAAATCAAGACTCATACTTCCTCCTTATTGCATCACCATGGCACGCAGACCGTGACGGACGATATCCTCTACAGACATATTTTCTGTATCCAAACCCTTCAGTGCGCGACTGATCTCACTCTGGGAATAGCCCAGGGATGCCAGCGCAGCAGATGCCTCAGACACCTTGTTTCCTGCTGCGACAGGAACAGCTGCAGCCATCCCCTCACCTGCACTTTGCTGCAAATCACCGGAATGCTTATCTTTCAGCTCCAGAATGATCCGCTGCGCCATCTTTTTACCAACACCCTGAGCCATAGTCAGAGATTTTTCATCTCCTGTCATAACCGCAAGGGTAAACTGAGACGGCGTCAGCACCGACAGGATTGCAAGTCCGGCTTTGGGACCCACCCCGGAAACACCAATCAATTTCTCGAAACAGTCCAACTCTTCTTTCGTGGAAAAGCCGAAAATATCAAACGCGTCTTCGCGGACATTGCAGTAAGTAAACAATTTATGCTGCTTTCCGATCTGCAGCTGAGAAAGGGTATATCCCGTGGTGTTGCAGGCAAAGCCGACACCACCGCAGTCTACAACAGCCAGATTGGCTTCTATAACAGTTACAATTCCATTGAGATAATAAAACATCAAACTCACTCTTTCTTATCCAAGCCATACAGAAGGCTTGTAGCAGATCTTGCATGACAAAGGGCAACTGCAATGGCATCAGCCGCATCATCAGGACGGGGTATTTTCTCCAGATGCAAAAGCCGTTTGGTCATATCCATCACCTGCAGCTTGGTTGCATTGCCATAGCCGACCACAGACTGTTTGATCTGCATAGGGGTATATTCAGCGATGGGAATGCCATGGCGGACAGCAGAAAGCAAGATCACTCCCCTGCCGTGAGAAACACCAATGCCCGTTGTCACATTATGCCCCCAGAACAGTTCCTCCACTGCCATCACATCCGGCTTCATAGCATCAAAAAGCCGTGTCATATCCTCAAAAATCACATTTAAGCGTTCCGGAAACGACAGATCCGGAGGTGTGGAGATCACGCCATATTGCAGCAGGCGAAGACTACCACGCTGTGCATCCACCACACCAAAGCCGATGGTGGCATACCCGGGATCAATACCTAAAATTCGCATAAAAACCTCAGAGTTTCAATACAATTCCAAAAACGGCACCGATGGCAAGAAATACCACAGGATGCAGCTTCTTCAACTTAAAACAGCCAAAGAGCAAAACAGCAAACAGAATGACACTGACAGGTTGTATCATTCCGATCCAATTCAACGCTCTGACTGCATCCATATCCAACAAAACCGACTGCAGAACACCGACAACAGCTGCCGCAACCATACCGACGGATGCAGGGCGAATGGTATCCATTGCCCCCTGTACATACCGATTTTCACGGAAGCGGGACATGATCTTGCTTACTGCCAAAATTACCAGATAAGACGGCAGAATCAATGCAAATGTCGCGGCAATTCCACCGAGAATTCCGGCTGTATTATTGCCCGCATAGGTAGCCATATTGACACCGATTGGACCGGGGGTGGACTCAGAGACCGCCAGCATATTCGCCAGTTCTTCCTGGGTAAACCAACCGTATTTTTCACCCATTTGGCTCAGAAACGGCAGCGTTGCCAGACCGCCTCCAATGGAAAACAAACCAGTCTTCAAAAATTCATAGACCAAAAGCAGGTATTTCATTTCTTACCTGCCCCCTTCCATGTGCGGAGGATGCCCAACAGCAGAGCCCCCAGAACGACCCACACCGGCGACAAATCCAGCAGCACAACCAACAGCAGCGAAGCAGCAAAGATGCCGTTTCCAAGTGCACCTTTCACGCCTTTACGATATAGCTTCCAGACAGAGGAAACAATCAGAGCAGCCACAGCAATACGTATACCCGCAAAGGCATTCTGGACAATGGTATACTCCGAAAAACTGCGGAGCACTGTGCTGATCAGCGTAATGATGATCAGGGAAGGCAGGACCACCGCAACCGTTGCTGCAGCACCGCCAAGGGCACCGGCCAGCTTCGTACCGACAAAGGTTGCCGTATTGACAGCAATGACTCCGGGGGTACACTGCCCTATGGCATAGTAATCCAGAATTTCCTCTTCCGAGACCCAACCGTGGTGTTCCTGCACTTCCCGCTGCAGCATCGGCAGCATGGCATAACCACCGCCAAAGGTAAACAGTCCAATTTTAAAGAAAGCTGAGAATAATTGAAGGAAAACCCGCATATTACGCCCTTCCATAATTGATCATCCAATAGCAGGTACCAAGAAACGCAAAGAGCACAATCGCAATCAGAGCCCAGGCCAGTACTAAATGGCCCTTGGGTCTGGGGGTATACTTCGGCTTTTCTTCCATCTGCTGATTTTCTGCACTGAGATGCTCCAAATTCTCCGGTGAATGTTCCATAATTTCAACCCTTTCAAATGATTGAAGATATTATATCATAAATCTCCCTGCTTTTACAGTTCAATTTTCCTGCGTATGTTCACATTTAATTGGGGAATACTGTAAAGAAAGAACGGAGGTATGGACTTTGCTGGTAGGATTAATCCGCTCATTTTTCCTGTATTTGATTTTGATTATTGTGATCCGGCTGATGGGAAAACGGCAGCTGGGACAAATGGAAGCTTCTGAATTCGTCGTAACCATGCTTGTAGCTGATCTGGCGGCTGTGCCAATGCAGGATCTGGGCATTCCCCTGCTTTCCGGTCTGCTTCCTATTTTGACTGTGTTATTCATGGAGCTGACATTGTCAGCTATGTCATACTACTCCATTACCGTCCGAAAATTGTTCTGCGGCAGACCTGTGATCCTGATGGAAAACGGAAAAATACTACAGGAAAATCTGAAAAAGACCAGAATTAACCCAGACGAATTAACCGAACTGCTCCGAGAACAGAATATTCTGGATCTGACTACGGTGAAATATGCAATTCTGGAAGCCAACGGCCAGCTAAGTGCATTGTTGAATGCCGAAGACCAGCCCTTATCACCCAAAGATATGGGAATCCAAATGCAGGAAATTGTACTGCCCATCACCATTATCAGCGGCGGAAAGCTTCTTCGGGAAAACCTTAAAATTTCCGGCAGAGATGAAGCATGGCTGCAGAAGACCTTGGCAAAACACAGCTGTGCTCTAGAAAATGTATATCTTTTAACCGTT
Source organism: Candidatus Avilachnospira sp. (assembly GCA_045589035.1). Taxonomy (GTDB): domain Bacteria; phylum Bacillota; class Clostridia; order Oscillospirales; family Oscillospiraceae; genus Avoscillospira. The sequence goes on from JAZNFJ010000083.1 coordinate 20,099, forward strand.
GAACCGTCAGGCAAAATCTACATTTCGATTAAATCGGAGGCGCAATGAAATATATTATCGTAAGTCTTGTATCCCTTGTCCTCATCGTTGGCCTATGCATCTTATCCTCTTATTGCATTATAAAGGCAGTTGATGAAACATCACAAATGTTGGAAGAAGCCGTACTTGCCGGGATTGACGGCCGGAAGGATGAATCGCTGCAGATCATAAAGAATGCATCACAGTCATGGAAAAGACACGAAACATTCTTCGGCACAGTCCTCCGCCATGACGAAATTGACAATGTCATCGAGGAATTTGCACGGTTGGAATCCTATGCATCCACAGAAGACCGCGATGATTTTCTCAGCAATTGCAGCGCTCTGATTGCTCGGTTAGAACATATCAAGAGCATGGAAAAGCCATCTTTTGAAAACATTATGTAAACAAGAAGGTGCTGCGTAAGCAGCACCTTGGTCATTATTTTTCCTTCAGGATTTTATTGAGTTCATTCATAAAGCTATTGATGTCCTTAAATTGACGGTAGACAGATGCGAAACGGACATACGCAACTTCATCCAGAGGCTTCAGCCGCTCCATAACCAATTCGCCAATGGAATTGGTGGAAACTTCGCGGTCCAGAGAATTCTGAACAATCTGCTCGATCTCATCAGCAGCAGCTTCCAGTGCAGCCATAGGCACAGGCCGCTTTTCACAAGCACGAACCATGCCGTTAAGAACCTTGTTCCGATCAAAAGACTGACGGCTCTCGTCTTTCTTGACGACAATCATCGGCAGACTTTCCACTGTTTCGTAAGTAGTAAGACGCTTCTGGCAGGAAAGACACTCGCGTCTGCGGCGAATGGAGGTGTTGTCATCGGAATGGCGGGAATCCACAACCTTACTTTCCTGAAATCCACAATATGGACACTTCATAGCTATACTCCTCTCTTTCAGCTAATGCTTGTATACACTATATCATAAATTGGGGGCTTTTGTCTATATATAGTATGAAAAGGAATTTACAAAAAAGATGGAACCTTCTGAAAAAGCTTTGGCAGCCATTTGTTGAAAGTAGAGTATCCGGACACGCTGCAGCTGCCAGTTACTACATCCTGCTTTCTCTCCTTCCTGCTTCTGTACTTGGTTTTGCGTTTCTTTCGCTGCAGCCGAGCCTTGCAGCTGTTTGGACGCGTCTGCTGGATGCGCTTATACCTTCCAGGCTGAAGCCTGTTACCACATACTTTCTTTCGGCTATTCAGCCCAAACGCCCTGCATCTTTACTCTCATTCGGTGCTGTGGTTACGCTTTGGTCAGCTTCAAAAGGTATTATGGCTCTGTCAGACGGTTTCGGTGAAATTTTCAGTCAGACCAGGGCGGATGGCTTTATCACCAGAAGACTGCGGGCAATGATAGTATTTTTAATTCTGTTTTTCGTACTGTCCGCAACAGTGGTACTGATCATATTCAGCACATGGATCTATGAGCAGCTGAATATTCTGTTGCCCCAAAGCGCCGGGCTGTTAAAGATCCTTTTTAAGATGCGGTACGGCCTGACCTTTTTACTGCTTGCACTGATATTTACCGTCTTCTATAAATTACTGCTGAGAAATTCACTGACCATAAATTTCTGCATAAAATGCGGTCTGATTACCGTAGCGGGATGGCTTATCTCGTCAATTCTGTTCTCGATTTATGTAAACTATTCGCAATCCTACAAAAGCATGTATGGCGGTATTGGGCTTATATTTCTTGGCTGTATTTGGTTGCGGCTGATGATGTGCTTACTTTTATATAGTGCCATCTATGTAAAATTGCGGCAGGATGAAGCTTATCATCCTGTCGCAATCATAAAAAGTGCATTCTATCATTGATGTACGATCCTCGTCCTCTCCGGTCTTGCCGGAGAGGACCTCTGAACCGCATTACTTGCGGGCAAAAGAAAGGCAATCGGTACACTGGTCCACTGTGGGATTGCACTCATGAGTGCCAACCTTGATCTTGTTCAGAGAGCAGTAGTTCTCCAGATCGCAGTGATGTGCACACTGGCTGACAGTGCATTCGATTGCTTTATTGGCATTGCTGTTCATACCTTCAACCTCCCTTATTGAGTTACAGCTTTAGTATTGCCGTAATCGAAGGAAACAGTCATGAATCTTATTCCAAAGAAAACAAAAAGAAGGCGAAAATTCGCCTTCTTTTATAATGCTTTGGAAATTTTTTCAGCTGTTTCACGAACAATCTGAACAGCATCGATAAAGCGTTTGGTTTCGATCTGACGGAACATTCCTATGATGCCGATGGCATAGCGAACATTTCCATCCGGATCAAAAATCGGGGCAGCAACAGACCGAAGGCCGACTTTATATTCACCGTTTTCAATGGCATAGCCCTGTTCTTTAATCTTATCAAACTCTGCCCGCAGCTGAGCCTTTGTCGTGATCGTATGCTGGGTGTAAGGACAAAGCTCTGTACGACTCAGCAGTTGCTCCCGGTCATGTTCAGACATATAGGCAAGGAATAATTTACCTTGCGAGGTGCAGTGAACAGGCAGCCGGCATCCCATCTCTGCAGACATGGGCAAACCGATTCTATTTTCAGCCCGATCCAGTGTAATAACCTCTCCCCTGTCCAGAATGGACAGAAATACAGCTTCACCGGTGTGATAAGACACATGCTGAATAAAAGGTTTTGCCGTTTCAATAATGGTCCAGGAATTACTGAGCGTACAACCATACTCAAACAGACGAATGCCCAGCATATATCGCCCTTCTTCATCCTGCGCCACAACAGACGAATCGCGCATGGTAGACAGCAATCCATGAATGGTGCTCTTTGGCCATCCCGTTTGCGAACTCAATTCCGCAAGACTCAACGGCACGGAAGTCGCGGCCAGAATATCAAGCAGTTTCATTGCTTTGGCAACGGATTGAATAATCTTACCTTCCTGCATCGGTCTACCCCCTTTTTCTGTATTTTATCATCACAAACTACAAAATTCAACAACGAACAGCAACTTTTTAAGTTTTTTCGAATCAGAATATACAACAAACCAATCGACAAAGCAGAATGCCAATCACAGTCGGCAGTAGCATGGCAGTCAAAGTCCATTTCCATGAGCCGCATTCTTTTCTGATTGTCATACATGTCGTTCCGCACGGCCAATGAAACAGCAAGAATATCATAACACAGACAGCTGTCTTTGCCGTCCAGCCGCCAGCTGTCAGTATATCCCCGGTGGCCGCTGAAGTGAGTTCCTGCATACCACCGCCCTGCATAATCATGATTGTCAGAGGCAACAGCAATTCATTGGCAGGAAAGGCCAGTACAAAAGCCAGCAGTACCGCTCCATTCATTCCAAGAAAACTTCCAAAAGGCGTCAGCTTTTCAGCAAGAAAATACAATAACGGAGTACCACATATCTCAACTTTCTGTAAGATCCAGATAACCACACCAGCCGGTGCTGCAACAGCAACCGCTCTGCCAAGTACGAAAATCGTCCGATCCAGAATCGACCGAATAATGATCTTCCCAATTCTTGGCTTTCTGTAGGGAGGCAGTTCCAATATAAAATGACTTTCCTGTCCGGACAACAGCGTTCTTTGCAGGATTGATGAAGAAACGAAAGTCATTCCCACAGCCAGACTTAAAAAACCCAGTAAGATTACAGCACCAATGACAGAATGCTTACACAGAAACAGACTGATCAAGGTAATCATAGCCGGGAATCTGCCGTTACAAGGTATCATCGCATTAGTTAAAATCGCAAGAAGCCGCTCTTTGGGAGAAGAGATAATCCTGCAGCCTGCAACACCTACGGCATTACAGCCCAGTCCCATGGCCATGGTAAGCACCTGTTTTCCACACCCGCCGCATTTTTGAAAACTGTGGTCCATCAAAAATGCCGCTCGCGGCAGATAGCCGAAATCCTCCAGAATGGTAAACAAAGGAAAGAATATTGCCATAGGCGGCAGCATCACTGCAACGACCCTTGTGACAGTGGCATAAATACCGTCAATTATCAGACTGCCCAGCCAGGTCGGAAGTGCTCTGCACAGACGCTGCAAAACAACTGCCAGATTGTCAAATAAAGACTGAAGCAACTGTGACGGATAGTTCGCCCCCTGAATGGTGAGCCAAAAGATCAGAAACAGCAGCAAAAACAGCGATAGATAGCCGGAGAATTTGCCCAGAGCAAAGTGATCTAACTTCTGACTGTGTGGCTGATTGCCGCCACATACCACCAGCGAAGCGATCTCCTCCACACTTTTGATCGAACTATCATCTCCATTTGATCTGCGGTGTGTAAATCCGGATACTACATTTCGCACTTTCTCGCGAAGCTGATCAATCCCCTGCCCCAAGCCTGCGGAAATTCCCACCACCGGGATGCCCAAAAGACATTCCAACTTGGAAAGATCTACAGAAATATTTCTGCGGTCAGCTTCATCTAACAGGTTCACACAGAGCACAACACGGTCTGTAATCTCCATAACCTGCAGAGCCAAATTCAAATTTCGTTCCAGACAGGTCGCATCTGCCAATACAAGCGTGCAGTCTGCCTGCCCTGTAGTTATATAGTCCACAGCAATACGTTCATCTTCCGACTGAGAATACAGGGAATATGTACCGGGAAGATCTACAAGGATATATCCTTTGCCTTTATAGCTGTATCTGCCCTGAGCAACAGAAACTGTCTTTCCGGGCCAATTTCCCGTATGCTGATTAAGACCCGTCAGCAAATTAAACAGTGTGCTCTTTCCCACATTAGGATTTCCAACCAAGGCAATAATCACATCCTCCGGCTCTTTCTTGTGTACGATATACTCAGCCACAGCAGTATATGCCTCTTATCTGCGCACAATCTTCACGGCGAAGCGCAATTAATGCACCTTTCACCCAGAAAGCAATGGGAGATCCGGATGGTGCGATGTAGGCACAAACAACATCGTTCCCGGGACACAGACCAAGATCCCGCAGCCGCTGTCTGAGCCCTGCCTGCAAAGTGACCGACTGCACAACGCAGGTTTCTCCCTGCTTTAATTCAGAAAGTTTCGTTATATTATTCATGAAGCAGACTCCTTTCGCAGCATTCTGTCTATCCTATGAAAGAAGTCCGGAATATGATAAAAAATCGCCGCCTTTCGGCAGCGATTTTTGAGTTTTATTTCTTTGCCTTCTTGGCAGCTTTTCTGGCAGCCAGAGCCTCTTCCTTAGCCTTGGCAGCAGCCTTAGCAGCGGTGTTGTTGGTGGAAATAGCCCACTTGGCAAATTCCACACGAACCTTGTCAGCGCTGGTTTCAATGACCAGATTGTCTTCCTTGATGCTCACGATATCGCCAACGATACCGCCGATGGTGGTGATATTATCGCCGACCTTCAGGGCGTTGCGCATTTCAGCAGCTTCCTTCTTCTTCTTGTTTTCGGGGCGAATGAGGAAGAAGTAGAACACAACGATCATGATAAGCATCATGGGGAGAATGCTCATTGCGCCGCCTTCAGCACCAGTAGTTGCAGTTAAAAACATAGCATAGCCTCCATAAGTATAGTATTGATATTATAGCCACATCGTCACATAAATGCAAGCAAAAACTAAATTTTACGGTTGAGTTTCTCCGAATATTCAGCCCGGAATTCTTCAAATCGTCCTTCATCGAGAGCTTCTCTGATTCGCTCCGTCAATTTATTATAGAAATAAAGATTGTGCATCACACAAAGGCGCATGGCCAGCATCTCTTCCGCCTTGAACAGATGGCGGATATATGCCTTGGTGTATCTGCGGCAGACGGGACAATCACATTCCGGATCAATGGGAGTCTGATCTAGCTCATATTTGGCATTCTTCATATTGATGGCACCCTGCCAGGTAAACAGTCTGCCATGACGGGCATTTCTCGCAGGCATGACACAGTCAAAAAAGTCCACGCCTCTGGCAACACCCTCAATGATATTGGAAGGTGTTCCGACACCCATCAGATATCGGGGCTTATCTTTAGGCATATAAGGCTCCACCGTATCAATGATTTCGTACATGACTTCCGTGCTCTCGCCTACGGCCAAACCACCAATGGCATAGCCGGGAAGATCCAATTTTGCAATTTCCTTCATATGCCAGATGCGAAGATCCGGATAGGTACCGCCCTGATTGATTCCAAAGAGAACCTGACCGGGATTGACTGCATCCGGCTGACTGTTCAGCCGATCCAATTCCTTTTTGCAGCGTTCCAGCCAGCGGTAAGTACGCTCACAGGATTTCTTGACATATTCATAGGGCGCAGGATTTTCAACACATTCATCAAAGGCCATTGCAATGTCAGAACCCAGATTGGACTGGATCTGCATACTTTCCTCAGGACCCATAAAAATCTTTCTGCCGTCAATGTGGGAGGCGAAATAGACGCCCTCCTCCTTAATTTTCCGCAGTCCGGACAGAGAAAAGACCTGAAAACCGCCGGAGTCTGTCAGAATTGGTCCGTTCCATGTCATAAACTTATGTAAACCGCCCAATTCACGAACAACCTTATCACCGGGACGAAGATGCAGATGATAGGTGTTGGACAGTTCCACCTGTGTTCCGATCTGCTCCAGATCCGCAGCACTCAAGCCGCCCTTAATGGCAGCCTGCGTACCGACATTCATAAAAACAGGAGTCTGGACTGTGCCATGGGGGCAGGTAAATTCGCCGCGTCTGGCTCGACCCTCCGTCTTTTTAACCTCAAACATAATATCCCTCCATCAGGAAATAAACATAGCATCGCCAAAGGAGAAGAAACGATACCGCTCCCGAACTGCCTCCTCATAGGCATGCAGTACAGGCTCTCTGCCTGCAAAGGCAGAAACCAACATGACCAAGGTGCTTTCCGGCAAGTGGAAATTGGTGATCAGCGCATCCATAGCCTTGAAACGATAACCGGGATAGATAAAAATTTCCGTCCATGCAGACTTCTCTTCAAATCTTCCATCCTCTTCCGCCAAGGATTCCAGGGTTCTGCAGGAGGTCGTTCCCACGCAGACCACACGGCCGCCATTGGCCTTTGTTTCGTTGATCATATTGGCAGTTTCCTTGGAAATCATGCAAAACTCTGCATGCATATGATGGTCCGTGATCTCATCGGCCTTCACAGGACGGAACGTGCCAAGGCCCACATGCAGTGTCACATAAGCCAGTTTGACGCCCTTGGCTTCAATCCGCTCCAGCAGTTCCTGCGTAAAATGCAGGCCGGCAGTCGGCGCAGCTGCAGAGCCATTGACCTTGGAATAGACAGTCTGGTACCGTTCCCCGTCTTCCAGTTCTTCCTTAATGTAAGGCGGCAAGGGCATCTTACCAAGCCGTTCCAAAACCTCCAGAAAAATACCTTCATAGTGGAACTTTACTAACTTATTTCCCGTATCCAACGCATCCACAACTGTTGCGGTCAGACTGCCGTCACCGAAGGACAGTTCTGTTCCGGGCTGGGTTTTCCGGCCGGGTTTGGTCAGACATTCCCAAACACCATCTCCTTTATCCTTCAGGAGCAGAACCTCTACTGCGCCCATGGTCGGCACACGGTGTCCCAAAAGACGGGCAGGCAGAACACGGGAATTATTCAATACCAGACAATCACCGGGCTGCAGCATATCCACAATATCATAGAAATGCTTATGTCCGACAGCGCCGGTATTTCTGTCCAAAGTCATAAGGCGGGATGTATCCCGCTGTGCCAAAGGTGTCTGAGCAATCAGCTCCTCCGGCAGATCATAATAGAAATCATGTGTTTTCAACAATAAAGCCCTCAATTTACAGTCAGGATTTTACATTCATATCGATTGACATACTATGTCATCTGTGATATCATTGTCGCATTGGCGGACAGATGACCACCAGAGAAATACATTTTCACTTCATGGCCATCGCTGTCTATTATAGTACATTCCCGCATTTCCCGCAACTAAAACTTGCGGAAAGCGAGCAGATTGGAGCGATTTATATGAAAAAGTACAAAGTTGGTATTGTGGGTGCAACCGGTATGGTCGGTCAGCGTTTTGTGATGCTGAATTCCAACCACCCCTGGTTTGAGCTGACTGCCCTCGCCGCCAGTTCCAGAAGCGCCGGCAAGACCTACAAAGAAGCCGTCGGTGCCCGTTGGGCAATGGAAGATCCCATGCCCGAAAGCGCTGCTTCCATGGTCGTCATGGATGCTGAGGCTGATGCAGAAAAGATCGCGGCTATGGTCGATTTCGTCTTCTGCGCAGTTGATATGAAGAAAGACGAGATCAAGGCTCTGGAAGAGCGTTATGCCAAGCTGGAGTGCCCGGTGGTTTCCAACAACTCTGCTCATCGCTGGACCGAAGATGTTCCCATGGTTGTTCCCGAGATCAATGCAGACCACATCAAGGTCATTGAGGCACAGAGAAAGCGCCTTGGCACCAAGCGCGGTTTTATTGCAGTCAAGTCCAACTGCAGCCTGCAGAGCTATATTCCCGCCCTGCATCCTCTGAAAAAGTACGGTCTGGGCAATTCTCTGGTCTGCACCTATCAGGCCATCTCCGGCGCCGGTAAGACCTTTGAAACCTGGCCTGAAATGATCGACAATGTCATTCCCTACATTGGCGGCGAAGAAGAAAAGTCTGAGCGCGAGCCCATGAAGCTGTGGGGTCACATCGAGGACGGCAAAATCGTCAATGCCGAAGGTCCCTCCATCACCGCACAGTGCATCCGTGTTCCCGCCAGCAACGGTCATATGGCCGCTGTGTTCATGAAGTTCGATGGCGAAAAGCCCACAATCGAACAGATCAAGGCCGACTGGGCCGCTTATGCCGGTCGTGCACAGGAACTGGAACTCCCCTCTGCTCCCAAGCAGTTCCTGCATTACTTCGAAGAGGACAACCGCCCTCAGACCAATCTGGACCGCATGACTGAGAACGGCATGGCCGTCTGCATCGGTCGTCTGCGTCCCGACAGCCAGTATGACTACAAGTTCGTCTGCCTGTCCCACAACACCCTTCGCGGTGCTGCCGGCGGTGCCGTTCTGCTGGCCGAACTGCTGTGTGCAGAGGGTTACATCTAATCAAACACGTTAAAAGACCGGATGGCTCAGCCATCCGGTCTTTTTGAAACATTAACCGAGAATTGCCTTGTGGTAAACCTTCTTGCCTTTGCGGATCTTCAGACCTTCCTGGAGCTGCTCGGCGGTAAAGGCAGCATCAACAGCTGCGACCTTTTCTTCGTTGACGGTCACGCCACCCTGCTGCACCAAGCGGCGACCTTCGGACTTGGTGGGAATCAGCTTACAAGCCATCATCAGATCCAGAATGGCGATCTTTCCATCGGTCAGCTGATCGGCAGTAATCTCGGTGGTGGGCATATTGGCATCGTCGCTGCCGCCTGCGAACAGAGCCTTAGCTGCTGCACGTGCCTTTTCAGCCTCTTCCTCGCCGTGAACCAGCTTCGTCAGCTCGTAGGCCAGAATATCCTTGGCCTGGTTCAGCTGGCTGCCTTCCCAGGAATCCATAGCTTCAATTTCTTCCAGAGGCAGGAAGGTCAGCATGCGGATGCACTTCATAACATCGGCATCATCCACATTGCGCCAGTACTGATAGAAATCGTAAGGAGCAGTCTTGTTGGGATCCAGCCACACAGCACCCTTTGCAGTTTTACCCATCTTCTTGCCTTCGGAGTTCAGCAACAGCGTGATGGTCATAGCATGGGCATCCTTGCCCAGCTTGCGGCGAATCAGCTCCGTGCCGCCCAGCATGTTGGACCACTGGTCATTACCACCAAACTGCAGATTGCAGCCCAGGGACTGATACAGATGATAGAAGTCGTAGGACTGCATGATCATGTAGTTAAACTCCAGGAAGCTCAGACCCTTTTCCATACGCTGCTTGTAGCACTCAGCACGAAGCATGTTGTTAACGGAGAAACAGGCACCCACTTCACGGAGGACATCCACATAGTTCAGATCCAGCAGCCATTCAGCATTGTTGACCATCAGAGCCTTGCCTTCACCAAAGTCAATAAACCGCTCCATCTGCTTCTTAAAGCAGTCGCAGTTATGCTGGATGGTTTCAGGGGTCATCATGGAACGCATGTCTGTACGGCCGGAGGGGTCACCGATCATAGCAGTACCGCCGCCGATCAGCGCAATAGGACGGTTGCCAGCCATCTGCAGACGCTTCATCAGGCACAGCGCCATGAAGTGGCCGACATGGAGAGAATCAGCAGTGGGGTCAAAGCCAATATAGAAGGTAGCCTTACCGGCATTGATCAGTTCGCTGACTTCCTTTTCGTCGGTGACCTGTGCAATGAGGCCTCTGGCCACCAGTTCTTCGTAGAGTGTCATAAGTATAAATTCCTTTCTTGGATATTATTTCATTGCCGCAGCATTTCTTCTGCGCTTTTCAGTGTCGTATCTGTGATTTCCGCACCGCCAATGATGCGGGCGATCTCATGGGTACGACCTTCTTTATCAAGCGGCGTCACATGGGTATATGTTCGGCCGTCTTTTTCTGTTTTTTCAATCAGCAGGTGCACGTCTGCAGCTGCCGCAATCTGCGGAAGATGGGTAACACAAAGCACTTGCTTGCATCCGGAAACCGCATGCAGCTTTTCAGCCACCTTCTGAGCAGCTCGTCCGCTGACTCCGGCATCGACCTCGTCAAAGATCAAAGTGCTGACCATATCCTGTTCCGCCATAACGTTCTTGATAGCAAGCATAATTCGTGCCAACTCACCGCCGGAGGCAACTTTGTTCATCGGTTTCAGCGCCTCGCCGACATTGGCAGTCATGAGAAAACGCATATGATCCAACCCATTGGGCGACATTTGCTGTTCTTCGAATTGACAGACAAACTGTGCCTTTGGCATATCCAAAGCAGCCAGTTCCTCCCCAAGTCGCTTCTGTAGTTCTTTTGCTGCCTTCATTCTGGCTTCCCGCAGAAGCAGGCCGGACTTCATCGCGTCAATCTCCAGGACAGAAAGCTTCTTCTTCAGCTTCTCTATCCGATCATCAGCAAATTCAATTTCGTCCAATTCCGCCTGTGCCATTTCAAGATAATCCAGAATATCATCTACCGTATTGCCATATTTACGGCGCAGCCGATGAATGACATCCAAGCGGCTTTCGATTTGCTCCAATTCTTCACCGGAATATGCAAATGCATCCAAACGATCACGCAGTTCCTCGGCTGCATCTTGAACAGAATACATCAAATCAGAAATACGGTTTTGGATCTCTGCCAGCCCATCATCATATCGACTGATTTTGGCAAGGGCTTGTGCTGCTTCAGAAATCAGCCCGGAGGCCCCATCCCGATCATCATCACCGTACAAAGCAGAAACCGCCCTAACAAGACCATCGGTCAGCTTTTCCGCATTCTGAAGCACTTTTCGGCGGCTTTCCAGTTCTTCGTCTTCGCCGCTGTGCAGGTCTGCACGCTGGATTTCGTCAATCTGGAAACGGAGCGCTTCCACTCTGCGGAGTTTCTCGCTCTCGTCCATGGAAAGCCGCTGGATTTCCTGACGGACATCCATAACCGTCCGGTACTTATCCGTATAATCTATCAGAAGTTCCTGATCTTTTGCATAAAGATCGAGATATAACAGATGATTGGCTTCATCAAAAAGCTGCTGGGAATCGTGCTGACCATGAATGCTGACCAGCTGCACACCCAACTTTTTTAAAAGTGCAACCGTTACCGGTCTTCCGTTTACACGACAGATATTCTTACCGTCGGCATAAACTTCTCTCTGAAGGATCAGTTCACTTTCATCGTAGTCAACACCATTTTCAGAAAACCAGTCAAGTTTCGGAACATCCGAAAACACGGCACTGACATACGCACGGTCCGTTCCGGTACGAATGACATCCCGGTAGGCTCGTTCACCCAAAATGGCGGAAATCGCATCGATTACGATAGACTTACCCGCACCGGTCTCACCGGTCAGCACATTAAAGCCCCGATCAAAATGAATGTCCGCCTGTTCAATCACAGCTATATTCTCGATATGCAGCAAATTCAGCATACCATCGATCCTCTCAAATTCAGTTGAGATGCCGCTTAAAATCTGCGCAAAGCGCAACAGCAGCGGATGTATCACGCATCAGAAGGAAGGCTGTGTCATCGCCTGCCAATGTACCGACAATCATATCCAGATTCATAGCATCTATGGCAGAACAGGCAGCAGAAGCCAGACCGGGCATGGTCTTAATGACAACGATGTTCTGTGCGTGGTCGCAGGCAACAATGCTCTGCTTGAAGATATTATTCAGTTTGGAAGTCAGTGTCGGCTCCAGCTGTTTCGGTGTCGTGCTGTAACGGTAGGCACCGCTGGGACTCTGCTCTTTGATAATCCGAAGTTCTTTAATATCACGGGAAATGGTTGCCTGTGTTGTGGTAAAACCGAATTGATTCAGTTCCGCAAGCAGCTGCTCCTGTGTTTCAATATCCTTACTTTCAATCAACTCAAGGATCTTTGCCTGACGGTTCATTTTCATAGAAAAGACTCCTTATCGGGCGTAAAATTTGTTGTTAAAAATCTCGTAAAAACTGGTCTGCTTCAGACGGACCAGACAGGTTTCCTGTTCTGCTTTCCGAACAGTCACCACATCTCCAACATTCAGACGGAATGCTCTGCCGCCATCTACGGACAAGAAAGCGCTCTTCCTGCCAAGCTTGCCCAACCGGATGGAAATGGTGCGCCAAGGAGCAGTTACAATGCCTCTTGCGTGGAAACCATGGGCGCAGATGGGTGTGATAATGATATTATGTGCAGAAGGCTCTACAATCGGTCCGCCAGCAGACATGGAGTAGGCCGTAGAACCAGTCGGCGTGGAAATCAGCACACCATCACCGGAGAATGTGCTGGCTTCCACACCATCACACTCCACTGCCACTTGAATCACGCGGGCAATGGCACCCTTTGTGATGGCAGCATCATTGAGCGCCACCTCATCAAACAGCACACGGCCTTCGTTTTCCACCGTCACATGGAGCATCATTCTCTTTTCAATGGTGTACTCCCCTTTTGCCAGTTTTGACAACAGCGGGAGTTCCGATCCTTCCAGTTCAGCCATGAAACCCATGGTGCCGATATTCACACCAAGGATCGGTACATGATGCTTGGTTGCAACTTTGGAGGAATGGAGGATGGTTCCATCGCCGCCGAAACAAATCAGAACATCCGCCTTTTTGATCTCCCGATGCAGATCCTGGAACTTCATGTCTGTCGGCATTTCAAAGTTCTTATCCACATCAAAGGGCAGGCAGACTCTTGTTTCAATTCCCGACTGGTTGAGAATGGAAACTGCCTGTTCCACTAATTTGAAGTTACGATCCCGATAGGGATTGGGGGTCAGTACTGCTCTCATAATCATCCTTTCAAGGACTCATGGGCATTACGCACCAGTTCGTCCAATGCCGGAATATTCCCCTCTCCGGCAGCCAGGGACAAATGTCCCAAAAATTCAATATTGCCCTCCGGACCTTTCACAGGAGAAAAAGTCAGATCCCGAATGGTAAACTCTAAAGATTTGGCCAGATCTACAAAAGCTTCCAGCACTTCCAGATGCACCGCAGGATCGCGGACGACACCTTTCTTACCAACCTTATCCTTCCCTGCTTCAAACTGAGGCTTGATCAGGCAAAGAACCTGACCGGTTTCCCGCTTCAGCAGGCTCTTAATGACCGGCAGAACCAGTTTCAGGGAAATGAAGGAAACATCCACGACTGACAAATCCAGCGGTTCTCCAAGCTGTTCCGGCGTCACATGGCGAATGTTTGTCCGCTCCATGACCACTACCCGCTCATCGCTGCGGATTTTCCAGGCAAGCTGGCCATAGCCGACATCAATGGCGAAAACCTTCTTTGCGCCTTGCTGCAGTAGGCAATCTGTGAAACCACCGGTGGATGCACCGGAATCGCTGCATACATAACCGGTCGGATCAACACCAAAGTCACGAAGTGCCTTTTCCAGTTTCAATCCGCCACGACTGACATAGGGGCACACACTGCCGCGAACTTCAATAGCAGCCTTGGTATCATAGCTGGCACCGGCCTTGTCTGCCTTCTGTCCGTCTACATAGACATCACCGCTCATAATGACTGCCTGTGCCTTTGCGCGGCTGTCAAAACAGCCTCGCTCTACCAAAAGAACATCAAGACGTTCTTTATTTTTCATTTTGCAACAACTCCCTTGCTGCTTGATAAATACCGTCGGCATCAATTCCCAGCAGCTTACGCAGAGAAGCCGTATCGCCATGGGCCACAATGCCGTTTTTCGTATTTAACAGACGGCTTTGGCAGGAAATGCCATTCTGACTGAGCGCAGCCAGAATTTCCAAACCGACTCCGCAAACCTCGGCAGCTTCTTCCACTACCAAAAGTCTGCCTGTTTTTCGGACAGATGTCATAACGTCATCCAGTTTTAAGGGTGCGATCTGATCCAGCTTGATCACATCTGCTGACAATTTTTCCGCAGCCTCTAAAACAGAGTTAATGGTCGTTCCATAAGATACGATCGTAAGATCGCTGTTGTCAGACAGTCGATTCGCCCAATGCGCATCCGTATAATTTCCTTCAGCGCCTCTGGGATAGCGAATCGCTACCGGACCTGTGCAATTCAAAGCAGCCTCACGAAGCATTCTTCTCAGTTCGCCATGGCTGGAAGGACAAAACACCTGCATACCGGGAATCTGCCGCAAGAAGCCCACATCAAACAAACCATGATGGGTCTCTCCGTCCTCGCCGACAAGACCTGCACGGTCGACGGCAAAGACCGCATGCAAATTCTGCAGAGCAACATCCTCTATGAGCATATCATAAGCTCTCTGCAGGAATGTGGAGTAGACCGCAAACACGGGGATCAGCCCTTGTTTTGCGGCACCTGCAGCCATTGCGGCTGCATGACCTTCTGCAATGCCCACATCAAAGAAACGGTTGGGAAATTTTTTTCCAAATCCATCCAAACCAGTCCCGTGCTCCATTGCAGCGGTAATGCCACAAATTCGCATATCCTCAGCAGCCATGGCAGAAAGTTCCTCGCCAAAAACCTGTGAGAAATTCTGAGCGCCCTTGGCTGATACCATACCGGTATTGGGATCAAAAGTGCCAACACCATGGAAATCAGAAGGCTGCCCTTCCGCAGGTGCGTAACCCTTTCCCTTTTTGGTAATGACATGCAAAAGGACAGGCACGCCCATCTCTTTTGCTTGTTGCAGCAGGAATACCAACTGTTCTGTATCATGACCGTCCACAGGTCCCAGGTACTCAAATCCCATCTCCTCAAAAATGGTCACACCAAGGAGTTTTTTGCGGAGCCAGGCCTTGCAGCGATGAATGATCGCATACAGCCTTCTTCCACCGGGAACCCTCTGGGCAAAACGGCGATATGCCCTTTTAAAGCCGAAATACCCCGGTTTCAGACGAACTTTGGAGAGATGACGGGCAATGGCACCAACATTCGGAGTGATGGACATGCCATTGTCGTTAAGAACAACAACCAGCGGCTCACCGCTTTCACCGGCGTCGTTGAGGCCTTCATAAGCAAGGCCGCCAGTCAGCGCACCATCACCCAATACAGCAACGATATCGTAATCTGCGTTCTGCAGGGTTCTGGCTCTGGCCATACCCAAAGCAACCGAAACAGAATCAGAGGCATGACCCGCAACGAACGCATCATGCTCACTTTCAGCAGGCTTGGGAAATCCTGCAAGACCGTCCAGCTTGCGAAGGGTCGAAAACTCGCCTTGCCGTCCGGTCAGAATTTTATGAACATAGGACTGATGTCCCACATCAAACAGCAGTCGATCTTTCTTGGTGTCATAGACCTTGTGCAGTGCAACCGTCAGTTCAACTACGCCCAGATTGGATGCCAGATGTCCTCCTGTCTGCGCGATATGATGCACAAGAAACGCCCGGATTTCTTCGCACAAAACGCGATCCTGAGCAGAATCCAACGCAAGAAGATCTTTTCTATCTCTAATGTTTTCCAGCATAGCTTCCTCTTATTTCCGGCCAAACAGCCGAGCAAAAGCCTTCGGAGCAGATTTCAGACCATAAATCAGTCTGGAAGCTGCCAATATGATCGTCGTAGCATTATTCATGGCAATGGATTTGCCGAATGCCTTGCCGCCAACTGTAAGGCCGGCTACAAATGCAGACATCAACAGTTGTATCATGCTGGCCAAGGTCGGCTTCATATCCATAACAGCTCTGGCAGCAATGACCGCCGCTGCAGAACCGGATACAACGCCACAAATATCGCCAACGACATCGTTACAAAAAGAAGAAACACGTTCTGCACGGCGAACCAAACGGATAGCGATTACCGCCTCAGGCATCTTCTTCGCTGCCATGGAATGAAAAGGCTTCTCCTCAGCTGCGGTAACTGACATACCAATGATGTCAAAGACAATACCCAGCAAAACAATTGCCAATAGCACCACAAAAGACAATGCCATACCGCCGGCAGTCAGAACCTCATTTGACAAAAAGGACATGGCCGCAGAAATGCCAATGGTAATGCCAAATATTGTAGAGATCCATTTCCAGTCCGGCTTGATCCGAATGGATTTAGACTTTTTCTTTCTGGTCTTTTTCACGGGTTTCCTCCAATAATTACAAAGAAATAATGGCAACAGATGAGATTAATCTTACGGCTTAGGTCGGGTAGGTTTTCCCCGGAAGCTGCTCCCCGTCGCCGGTTGAGTGGTTTCCCATTAAAGCCTCCGTCTTTCCGTTGCCGAAAAAGCAACCCGATTGCCACTTAGTCCGTACTGCAGTCCCTCATCTGTTCCGTAATAAGACGGTCTAGGTGATTTCCACCACAGCGCCCTCCGACTCTTATCCTCTTTTGCAAACAGGCTTTCAAGAGGCAATATCACGCTTCGCCCCTGGCCAGGGGTCTGCGTGCTTCGCTCCTCTATCCCGAACTGTCCACGCAAGGCAGGCTACTCTGCACACAGCGGAAAACCGAATGTCCATTCCACCGCAATGCAGGTTCACATCCTGAGTCGTACAAAAGTCGTTTACCGCAAGGGAGTGCGCTTTTGCACAAGATCAGGTCTCCGCAGAAAGAGGGTCGAAATCTCCATGCCATTGGAGGTCGCCCTTTTTCCGCAGGCGTAGCAACTACGCCTCCCCACAGCACCCACCCCAAACTGGGCGTAAGAAGCAGGCACCACGGGTTTCACAGTTATGCCCTTTAAAGGATTTTTAGGCCCTTCCTGGGAGCCGGCAGCGCTGACTAGAATACCGCGCCATTAAATCACAGATTATTGTATCACAATATTCATGAATATACAAGAGATATTCGTCCAAAAAAGCACACACTTCAATGGTTGAAGTGTGTGCTTTTCAATCAGTTTTCTGCATCAAATGGAAGTTCGACAGGCGCTCCATCCGCGCCCTTCATCAGACGCACGACTTTCTGCTCCGCCTCATCCAACAGTCTGGTACAAGCAGCAGCCAGGGCAGTACCTTCTTCAAACATCTTCATGGATTCTTCCAAAGAAGCACTTCCCTCTTCCATTTTTCTGACAATTTCTTCCAACCGTCCAATGGACTTTTCAAAGCTTTCACTCTTCGCCATAACGCTCTCCTTCTACAGTGTCCACAACAGCCTGCAGCTGACCGTTTCTAAGAACCACCGAAATCCGATCACCGGTATGCACCTCAGCTGCATCGGCAAGCACGCATCCAGCTTCATTTTTAACCACAGAATAGCCGCGGGAAAGTACTTTCAGAGGACTCATTGCATCCATAGCAGCCGCAAGCCTGATCAAATCCTGCTTCTTACAGGACAGTTGCTGCCGTGCGGCAGCAAAAAGCTGCTTCTGCTGATGGTCTGCAAGAAGTCTTAAATCCTGAATATAATTCAGTGGACTCTGCAGCACACGGCTGTTCTTCAGCCGCTGCAGTTTGCCCTTCTCAAATTCAAATTTCCCATGCAAAGCTCGCTGCATGCGAACCTCCATAGACTGGAGCTTCTGCCGCAGTTCCATTTGGTCCGGCACCGCAAGTTCCGCTGCATTGGATGGCGTTGCAGCACGCAGGTCAGCCACATAGTCAGAAATGGTCACATCCGGTTCGTGACCAACGGCAGAAATGACAGGGATCTCAGACTGATAAATGGCATAGGCTACACGTTCATCGTTAAAAGCCCATAAGTCTTCCATCGATCCGCCGCCGCGACCGGTAATAATCAGATCCGCAAGGCCAAATCGGTTTACATAACGAATAGCACCACTGATTTCCGCAGGTGCTTCCATACCCTGCACCCGGACAGGCAGCAGAATAATCTTGGAAACAGGATACCGTTTTCCCAGTATCCGCAGCATATCGTGAATTGCCGCACCGGCAGCGGAGGTAATAATGGCAATTCTCTGGGGATACACAGGCAGCGGTTTTTTATGCGCAGGATCAAACAGTCCTTCCGCCTGAAGTTTTGCTTTCAGCTGTTCAAATGCCACATGCAGATCGCCTGCGCCTTCCGGCATCATAGATTCGCAGTAAAGCTGATAGGCGCCATCTCTTGGGAACACTGTTATGCGACCGGCAACCAGCACTTTCATTCCGTTCTCCGGTCGAAACCGCAGGCGCATAGCACTCCCTTTGAACATGACGCATCGCATAGCACCTTCCGCATCTTTCAAGGTGAAGTAGTGATGCCCCGATGGATAGACCTTATAATTACTCAGTTCACCGCTGACACAAACATTGGTCAACCGTGTATCCCGATCCAGCAGCGACTTGATGTATTGATTGATCTGAGAAACCGTATATACAGCAGCTTCCATTAAATCGATGCCTCCTGCAGCCAGGTAAGTACAGCGATTCCTGCAGCATTGTCTGTTGACAGCGCTGGCTGTGCAAAGACGCAGTTCATTCCTTCGCACCGTTTCCGCAACATGGAGTTCGATGCCACACCACCGGAGAATACCACCGGTAAGCCGGGATATTTTCGTTCCGCATCGGCAGTGGCGCGGATAATCACATCGCAAACGGAAGCCATTGAATAAGCAGCAGTTTCCTCCGGACTGTGATCGCCAGAGAACTCGCGCACCTTGTTTTCCAGGCCAGATAGAGAAAAGTAACAGTCGCTTGTCTTCACTTTAAAGAACTTCGGCTTCTCCACCTGAGAAGAAAGTGCATCCAGGGCCTTTCCTGCAGGAAACTGCAATTCCAGCAGTTTTCCGGTTCGATCTACGATCTGCCCGGCAGAAATATCGCTGCTGCCGCCGATTACAGTCGCCTTGACATTCTTCCCCTCCGGCTCAACCAAAAGCAGTTCTGTTGTACCGCCCGACAAGTGCCATGCCAGATGGGGCTGCTCCATCAGATCCATGCGATTGGCTGACCACAATGCAGCAGCAATATGGCCCTGTTGATGCGAGAACGCATAACAGGGCACACCAAGAGCCGCTGCCATGGTTTCAGCAGCGGAAACACCTGCCAAAAAGCAGGGCATATACGATCCTTCCACCGCACGGGGTCTGGTACTGACACCGATAGCGCGGATTTCGGAGCGATTTTGAGAATTGAACAACTGATGGGCCAACTCCGGCAATCTTTTGACATGGGCAAACACTGCATCACTCTGACGCAGCCCCAGTTCACCCTGCTTCACATCCAGAAGTCGGGATCTGTTTTCTACAGTTACACCATCAAAAGAAGCGATGGAGGTGGTGTAATTACTGGTATCAAAGCCAAGAACAATCATGCCTGTTCCATCTCGCGGGCAAAGGAGCCGAGAATGCCATTCACAAAGGAAACAACCTCTTCATCCTCATACTTACGGGTCAATTCTACAGCCTCATTGATTGCAGAACTGACAGGAACGTCCTCTACATACAAAGCTTCATACATTGCCACATGAAGAATAGCGCGGGCAACCTTGGAAATGCGGGAAACACTCCAGTTGATGGCATACTTGGAGATGTAGCCATCCAGCTCTTCCTGCTTTTCCTGAATACCCCGCACGACCTGACGGATGTACTCCATCTGCTTTTCATTGGGCCGTTCTGCATAGATATCCGTTTCCTGGGCCAAGCTGTCATAGTACACCGGCTCCATGGTTGCTTCCACCAGCTGTTCAGCGGAATCCTCGGTAAAATTCATTTCAAAAATCAGATGTGCCACGATCTCTCTGGCATTGGTTCTTGTCATATTGGTTCTCCTTGGAATTTACTATGGCTTTATTATAACGGCTGCAACGAAAAAAATAAACCCTTTGTTTCTACAAAGGGTTTATTTTTCTTATTTTTTACCGGTTTTCGGCACAGAGATACCGCCGACACTGACATTGACATCCTTCACAGGACGACCGGTGGTGGATTCAACGGCAGAAACTACAGCTTCCTGCACCGCCTTGGCCACATCCACGACAGAATGACCGTACAGGACGATAATATAGCAGTCAATGGAGATCTCGTCGTCCTCAGTAATCTCCACGCGAACATCGCGGTTCACAGCCTTCTTTGCCAGCTTGGTCAGTTCGGTACCGGAACTGCCCAATCCATACACACCTTCCACATCCAAAGCTGCCATGGAAGCAATGGAAACAATGACATCCTCAGAGATCTGAATGGAACCATTCTCCAACTGCTGAGAGATATATTCTTTATTTTCACTCATAACGAATTCCTCCGAATACAATGACTTTTCATCATTGTACCACAAATTGAGAAAAACGCAACTATTTTACCTCAATGATCCGAATTTCGTCCAGAGAATAGTCCGTCTGCGTCGTTACTAGATCAGAAATCAGAGCAACATCTGCCTCTGCAAGTCCCTCAGCCGGGGCAGAAACCGCAATATGAATATTATCCTCACTCATATAGACCACGCAATCCTCATAGCCCTTTGCAATCACAAGGCTTTCCACCTGAGATTCCGCCAGAGCATCTCCTACGATGGCATCCAGAGAGGTAGCAGCAGCCGCTGTGGCAGTGGTGTCATCTTCATACGTCAGGGTCTGCTGGAGCAATTCCACCGCACTATCCCTGGACTCCTGGCGAGTTAGGCGGATCTGTGCAAAATTGTCTGTGGGCATATTGGATACCGTGTTTGCTTCCTCCATTAGTGCGATTTCCGCTGTATTCATCACCTGTTCGGCATCCAGCGTGTCCAGAAGATCCACGGGCTGATTCTGCGCAGCGCTCCAGTTGAGATACACACCGGCACAGATCAGTACCAGTACAGTTGCCACAATGGCATTTCGTTTCCAAGTTTTCATGTTGCGTTCCTCCTAATTATCTTTCATTTTGATCACACTAATTTTATCGCTGCCAAGGCCTGTCAGATCCGCAACTGCCTGTGTAATCTGCAGTCTGACCGATGCGCTGTCTGCACCCTGGCATATAATCAAAGCACCCTGATAAGTTGGATACCGGGTATAAACCGTAATCGGCTTCTCCCCTTTTGTGTCATCTGTCACCAAGACAGTTTCCGTTTCTGTTTCCTCGCTGTTATCCTGCTGCCGGAAGCGGCTGTCAGTCTGATATTGATAGGATGGACCTGTTTCCAACGATAGCAGTACATCCACCTTACCGACGCCATCCATTTTTTCAAGGATAGACGCTATTTTTTCCTCCAACGGCAGTTCCCGCTGCTCACTTTCAGACGGTTCTGATACAACAGCAGGTTCGCTCTTCTTTTCATTCTTCTGAGGAATCAGCATCAGAATGACTCCCAAAAGCAGCACCAATCCGGTGTATTTGTACTTGTTCAGTTTTTTCAGCAACCCGCTTATACGATCATTGCCTGTCATCGAAGCCGCCACTCCTGTCTTTGGGATGGGATCCCCATATCTGCCCGTATGCAGTCCATCAGAGCCGTTCGCTGCTGCAGAGAAGCCCTGCCTGTCAGCACAACTGATACCGGACATGGATTATCTTCATCTTCACTGAGTGTAATATCCACCTCCAGATCAGCACCCAGTTCATTGGCTTTGTCCCATATATATTCCTCGCAGTTCTGCTTTATGATATCTGCCAACAGATCGTTTTCTGGCTGAAAAGTCTGAACTTCGGTCTGCAAGGTTTCGTTGGCAACCCGCATAAAGGAGCGTGCCAAACCATCGAAGTCTATATCAACTACCGGGGATAAAACAACAATGACAATCAGCAAGCCCCCCACAAATGTGCAAATTCGATTGACTGCTCCCTTTGGCAGAAGCGTCTGCACCACGCTCAACAGCATTGCCACTGCAGAAACGGACAGTAAGTATCTACCAATTACATTTGTCATAGACCTGTCAACCTCATAAAACAACAGCAGGACAGCAAACACATCAATACGCAGCTGCCCAGCATCGCCAGCAAAAAGCCCATTGCCGCCGCAATACATTCCATATAATTGCAGAGATAACTGCCCAGTATGCCGCCCAAAGCGGTCGTCAGTTTCAGCGCAAGATAATGCAGCCCCATCCGCAGGAACGGAGATGCAAACACCGCCAGAAAAGCCAGCATACCATAGGTCCCAACGGCACTTTTCAGTATACCCGCGCCAAAAAGTACAGCTTCCGCAGCATCTGAAATAATGCCGCCTACAATTGGTACTGTTCCTGACAAAGTGAATTTTGCAGCCTTCAATGCCGCTGCATCCACACTGCCTGCCAGCACACCGCTGGCTGCCAAAAAGCCTGTAAACGCATACAAGACAGTTTTCAACGACCATTTGATCAACCAAGAGAGAAACTCCCGCAGCTTCGTCAATCTAGCATCACCCAAAGAAGCATCTGTGACCCCAAGGGCAAGAAATGCATAGATCAGCGGCATCAAAACCTTACTGCTAAAACCAATCAGAATTTTAGAAAAAATCGCGGCTACCCCGTAGAGGATCCCGGCACTTGTCACCGATCCCGAAGCCGCTGCTGCAGAAGCCATTACCGGAAGCAGGAGTGTGGAAAATCCCGTCAGTTCATCCATGGTTTTCCTGCCCAGACCGATCATGGTTTTCAGATCACCTGCGCAGCACAAGGTCAGCGCCAGAACTCCGGCTAAAGATACCGCATGGGCGACTGCAGGCTGCTTGTCCGTTTCGACCAGTCTGCACAGTATCAATATCAGCAGTATTCTCAGCAGCAAGGATACAGATGCTTTCAAGTACCCGCCGCTTTGGGATATCGTTCCGGAGATAATGTTTGTTGCTTCGCCCAAAAAGTCCAGATTGGGTGATATTTCATCTTCCAGATAGGACTTTGCACTTTCCGGCGCGTTGTCAACAATTGTATCAAACCCAAACTGTTCCGCCTGCTGCTCCATAATATCCGTTGCTCTCACCTGAACAGAAAACAATATCAGAAACACAAGGAGAATAAAGACTTTCCTCAAACCTTACCTCCGATCAGTTTCTCAACCAGTGAAAGTACCGCTGCCAAAAGCGGCAAGGATGCATAGACAGACAGCAGTGTTCCGGAAATTTCCACTGCCTTAGCCAGAGAGGCCTCTCCTGCCTCTGTACAGACACTGCCGGCTATTTGCGTCAGTAGACCAATCCCCACCACTTTGAAAAGTGGTGCAGTCAGACCGTTACTTAAGCCGGATAATTCACGAAGTCTTTCGACAATGGACCAGACCGGCTGCATAAATTGAAAACCTAAAATCAAAACACTTACACAGGCCAGCACGGAAAGCGCCAAGGCAGAAACTTTTTCATTCTGCCGCAGCAGTACGCAAAGAACAGCCGCCAATACCGCCAGTGCAGATATTTTCAACATCACATCCATCAGAACTGAAAGAGGTTCTCTACCAGCTGAAACAGATCCGCAATTTTCTGTACAACCAACATCAGAACCACGACCAATGCCGCCAAAGTTGTCATAGTGGCCTGTTCTTCCCGGCCGGATCGAACCAACACCTGATTGAGAATGGACACAATAATCCCCACCGCCGCAATTTTAAATACCAAATCTATTTCCATACAGCACCTATATCAACAAAATCGCCAAAGATATTCCGGTACAAATCCCAAGCACTTCATAGGTCTTACTGCGCATGCTGCACTCCTTCTCAGCCGAAGCTAAAATCTCCTCCAAGCGCACTTTTGTTCGATCCAATATCTGCAGCTGACTTTCCTTATCGTATTTTCCAAGGCCTGCCGCCAATGCCAGCAACACCTCAGAAAGTTCCTTATCTTCGCCCAATTCTCTTTCATTCTGCAAAGCCTGTTCCATAGCTTTGATCGGCGGCATCCATCGGTTTTTATCCATCAATCTTGCCGTCACGGAAAAAACACGCGCTGCAGACCCATTGACTGCAACCGCCATAAGCGCGAATGTCTGCGGCAGTGGTGTACAGCAGCAGCCGATTTCACTATTCATTACCTGCACGGCAGAAAGAAGCTGTCGGATCAATCGGCAGCGCTTCCGCAAAGATGCAGAAATACGAATACCTACCGATCCGGCAGAGAGAACAATAAATATCAGACCTGCCAGTTTCATACCAACACCTCTTTGATTGTGTAGGACTTGTCCCTGTTCAAAACAACTACCTGCTGGAAAACAGCAGTTTCCATGAGTTTTCGATACAGCGGGCGTCTCTCCAAATCCGACAAGTCTGCACCATGGGCTGTCGCTAATAGCTTCACGCCGCAATAAGCTGCCTGTTCAATGGCAAGCATGTCCTCTTCTGCGGTGATCTCATCCAGCGCAATCCACGCTGGATTCATAGTGCGAAGCAGCATCATAACCGCCTGTGCCTTAGGAACATTGACCAAGACATCTGTTCTGCTGCCAACATTCAGTTGGCTTGTTCCACGAACAGCTGCAGATAGTTCCCCACGCTCGTCAGCAAGTCCTACAACTACTTTTTCCCGATCCGACAGCAACCGGATGGCATCCCTCAATAAAGTCGTCTTACCGCTGCCTGGGGGGCCTAAAAGCAAGGTGGATTGTTTCAGATAGGGATGCAGCTTCTGCGCACATCCAGGAACCTCATGCGCCACACGTATATTCAGCGACGACGGCGCAACCAATGTTTGAATCCCATCACCGGCAGGCACGCCATAACCGCATATTCCGATCCGATGTCCCCCTTCAACTGTCACAAAGCCCCTGCCAATGCTTTTCGCATGCGCGTAGATAGAGTGTCCGCAAGCCCTCTGCAGCACTGTATCCATATCGCTTTCCTTAGATACAGGCCATATTTCCCGTTCGCCACAGTGATACTGCAGCCGCAGGGGTCTGTCACTTCCCATACGAATCTCTTCCAGACCATACCAGTCAATTCCCTTGATCTGCTGGCTGTAAACATCCGGCAGCAAGGCGCATATCACGTCCCTTTGTTCCA
This sequence comes from Candidatus Avilachnospira sp., assembly GCA_045589035.1. Lineage (GTDB taxonomy): Bacteria > Bacillota > Clostridia > Oscillospirales > Oscillospiraceae > Avoscillospira. Next base: position 45,346 of record JAZNFJ010000083.1, read on the forward strand.
TTTCATCACTTCCCCTATACCTTATGACGGACATGCTTCTGACAGAACAAAAGATCGGCATGACTTTCATCATGCCGATCTTCAAATCAAAAGTTTATTCCCAGTCCTTGCAGACATCTACCCATCCGGTATATCCGGAATACTGTTCCAGTTCCGGAATGGTCAGTTCAATGGCACTGTTGCTGCTGCCGCAGGCAGGAAAAACAGTATCAAACCGTTTCAGAGATTCATCCAGATAGACAGCCACGCCATCTTTTACCGCAAAGGGGCAAACTCCGCCAACCGCATGTCCGATATATTCCGGCACAGAATCGTGGGGAAGCATTTTTGCTTTGGTGTGAAAGGTTACTTTATACTTACTGTTATCAATCCGCGCATCGCCCGCTGCAACCACCAACACACAATTCTCTCCAACCAGGAAAGAGAGTGTTTTGGCAATTCGCTTGCCCTCTACCCCAACTGCCAGTGCAGCCAGTTCCACCGTGGCACTGGATACTTCAAATTCCTGTATTCTGGATGCAATGCCCAGTGTTTCAAAGTAGGCTCTTACCTTTTCAATAGACATACTATGCTCCTTCACGTCTTTTTCCTTATACTACCACAAGCGACTGGTACTTGCAAGGATTGACAACTTGATATATAATCTCCACGGAGGAATTGCTATGACAAAAACAAATGCCATGCGCCTGATTGAACAGGCCAAGATCCCTTTCCGCGCTTCTGAATATGCCTACGATGAAAACGACCTCAACGGCATGCATGCCGCTGAAGCCATTGGGATGCCTCCGGAGCAGGTTTTCAAAACATTGGTCGCACGCGGAGATAAAAACGGCATTCTCGTTTTCTGTATTCCCGTATGCTGTTCTTTGGATCTAAAAAAGGCAGCAAAAGCCGCAGCCGACAAAAAGGTAGAAATGATCGCCATGAAGGATCTTCTGTCTTTGACCGGCTATATCCGCGGTGGATGCAGCCCCATCGGCATGAAAAAAGCGTATCCCACCTTTATCGACGAAACGGCCGAACTCTTTGAAGAGATTGCCGTATCTGCCGGTGTCCGTGGTCAGCAAATCATACTCTCCCCGCGGGATTTGATCGGTTATGTGAATATGACCGTCAGCGATCTGACAGAATAGAAAGGAATTAATTATGGTTTACAGGTTCAGACCCAGAGGTGTATGTTCCAACGAGATGCACATTGACATTGAAAATGGTATCATCCGGAAACTGACCGTCATTGGCGGCTGCAACGGCAATTTGCAGGGCATCTCTTCTCTGGTGGAAGGCATGGAAGTGGACGAAGTGATCCGTCGTCTGAAAGGCATCCGCTGCGGTATGAAGGATACTTCCTGCCCTGACCAGTTGGCAAGAGCCCTGGAAAAAGCAAAAGGTGAAGAATAAGGGCAAACAAAAAACGACATCCAAACGGATGTCGTTTTTGTTTGGTGCGCGAGGCGGGACTTGAACCCGCACGTCCGGAGTGGACACTAGAACCTGAATCTAGCGAGTCTGCCAATTCCACCACTCGCGCATGATGCCGTGCTTAACAGCCACAACATCATAACACTTCAAAGTGAAATTGTCAATCCTAAATTGCTTAAAGCCAGATTGCCTCATCTGTCGCAAAGAAGTAGAGAATTTTCGCCTTGACGGGCATCTCGTAAATCCGGGACAGCGCGTCTGCATAGGCATTCAGCTGCGGTTCGTAATACTCTGGTCTGGGTGTCCTGTCTGTCTTAAAATCAAGAATCGTCAAACCATCATCTTCCACCGCAAAGCAGTCCACAACACCCTGCAGCATCACCTGTTCATCTGTTACACCCAAGCCATAATCCTTTGCGTTCACCAACAAAGAGAATTTGAATTCCCGCCTTACCTCTTTTGTGAGAAGCCACTGACCCAAATCAGAACGGAAGAAATGGAGAATGTGATGCCGCTCCACAGATTTTGCTTGATCCGGTGCCAGATATTTCTGATCCACCATTCGTTCCAATTCCCGGTCCAGCGTCATCTCATCGGCACAGGCAGAATAGTCCGCAAACTGCAGGAACAAGTGGGTCGCGGTACCTCTCTCCGCCGCTGTCATAGAAGGATCAAGGAAAACCGGCTGACGGAAAGAGAATGCAGATTTTCTGCTGATCGTATCTGCGGCTCCCTCAGAAACCTCCCGGTCCTGCACTCTTCCTTTCAGCTGCGTTGCGGTAATCTTACCGGGAATATTACAGCAGTCCTCGTATGGATATACGAATTGCAGAAGTTCCAATCCTTCGGGATCAGCGGAATGCATCACTGCAGGAGCAGAAGTAATTGTATCTGTTTCAACCCCCACCGTTTCTGACAGATCTCGGAAACAGATTTTCCACGTGCGATCCCAGACCCTGGACACACCATTATATCCAGCCTCTGCAAACAGTTCACCGGCCTCTGTACGGCAAAGTGCTGCCATCAAAATCCACTTACCAAGGCTTCTTGAAGATCCGCACAGTTCATCAGACAGCGGCCATGTCAGCATACCATTGATATTCTTCAGCTCCGTGCGAAGATGCTTGCTGTAGTAGGTCATGATCAGACGATCTTTTGCACGAGTCATAGCCACATAGAGAATACGCAGTTCCTCTGAAACCGTTTCTCTGGTCTTCTTATGGATGATCGCCTTCTTCGCAATGGTCGGATACCGCACAAATCGCTGATGGTCCACGCGATTACAGCCAACCGCCAGATCATTATCCACCAAAATTAGATCGTTCATATCCTGCAGATTGATAGCGTGGGACAAATCGCTGAGAAATACCACGGGAAACTCTAATCCCTTGGAGCTGTGAATGGTCATAATGGTCACAGCATCCTCCGCTGCAGATTTGGGAATCGGAATCTGACCTCCTGTTTCGTGCAAATCCGAAAGATACCACAAGAGCTGCGGCAATGCACGGCTGCCGGTTGCCTCAAAGGACACGGTAAAGCCGCGGAAGGCCATCAAATTACGTTCCCTTCGAAGACCATCTTCCATAGATGCAAAGACAGCCAGCAGTCCCGTACGGCGGAAAATGTCATCCACCAACTCGTGAAGGTTCATCCATTGGGCATCTTCCCGCAATTCATTGAGAAGGGTTATGGCTTCGGTGAACACTTCACAACCGCAAATGGCCTCATAGTAGTCTCCCTTCCGGTTTTTCGTTCTGGGTAGTGCCAGCTGCTCCGGGTTGAAGCCAAACACCGGGCTTCCCAACGCCGTCAAAAGCGGAATGTCCTGATGGGGATTATCCACAATCTGCAAAATTGCGACCAGAATCTGCACTTCTGTGGTCTCCAGCAAACTGCCTCCGCGATCACAGACCGCAGGAATTCCGTACCTTCCAAGCGCCTCCAGATAATGGGACGCTGTAGACGAGAGAGATCGCATCAGTATGGCAATATCTCCCGGCTGCACGGGCCGCATGGTGTCGCCATCAGAAATGCAGACCTTTTGATCCAGCATCTCCCTTATTCTTGCGGCAACATATTCTGCCTCCAAAGCATATTTATCCTGTCCCTGATCCCTATGGGTCAGACAATGAAGTTCCACAGCAGGTTCTTCCAAAGGCGAAAAATCCCGTCCCTGTTTCAGAGCCTCATTTTCCGTGTAATCCAGATCGCCTACGGTTTGCCGCATAACAAGGCGAAATACATCGTTACAGGCAGCCAATATCTCTCCTCTGGAGCGGAAATTCTCTGAAAGCAGAATCTTTCTTCCCCTCCCCGGTTCCGCTTCGGTCCACATGGCATATTCCAGATATTTCCGCAAAAACAGGGATGGATCCGCCAGACGGAATCGATAGATAGACTGCTTGACATCGCCTACCATAAAGCGGTTTTTTCCATCTTTGGATACAGCTTCAAAAATCGTATCCTGCACTTCGTTGGAATCCTGGTATTCATCCACCATGATCTCCACAAAGCGATCAGAAACTTCCCTTGCCACCCTGGACGGTTTCCCGGTGTATTTATCTGTCAGCAGTCGGATCGCCAAATGCTCCAGATCAGAAAAGTCCATCAGTTTACGACGTTTCTTTTCTTCACTGTAGGCTTCATCATAGGTTTTGGCAAATCGCAGCAATGCCCGCATACCCGGCGCAGTTGCCTTCAGATCTTCCAGAACCTTCTCAGACGATGCAAAGAAACACTCCTGCCACTTCTTCAGTTCACTCCATGCGACCTGACGGATATTTGCAAGCCGTTCTTTTACCAACAGATCCTCCGGCTCCCGTATGCCACCAACCCGACCAAAGCTGGTTACTCGGTTTGCAACGATCTCATCCCATGTATCGCAGGCATACAATGCTTTCAGTTGCTCCAAATTTTCCCGGAAGCATTTTTCAAGCCCTTTCTGGATCTTCGGATAGAACTGCATCTCAGCAAGTCCGTTCTCCAGGTTCCTGATCTGCTGCTCCAAAAACAGCCGGAAGTTTTCAATTAAATACTTTCCCCACGGAGTATGAGAAGCATCTGCATAGCAATCCATATCCAGAGCAGCCAGCATCGTCTGCAGCCAACCGTCCATATCTGCACGGCAGCGCATTTCCTTATGGGCCATTTTAACCGCTTCCGGAAGGCGGCGGTCATCACGGCCGTAGCCAAAGGTCTCCACCATTGCGCAGAAATCTGCATCAGACTGGGCATAGCCATCTTCCAGCAAGGCTTCAAGTGTCTTATCCTGCAGCATCCTGCTTTCCGCTTCCTCTGCAACACGAAAATCTGCAGGAATGTCCAGTATATGTGCGTATGTACGCAGCAGATCTGAACAGAACGCATGAACAGTAGAGATCGACGCCAGATAGATCCGGCTCATCTGCCGCTGCAGATGACGATCATCTGGCTTTTCTGCCAGCCGCTGACTGAGTGCCTGTGCTATCTTTACGCGAAGCTCCGATGCAGCGGCTTTGGTGTAGGTTATAACCAGAAAATCATCCAGATTACAAGGGTTGTCCGGATCGCAAATTCTGGAAAGAAGGCGGTCGACCAGAACCTTGGTCTTGCCGGAACCGGCGGCTGCCGATACCAACAGTGCACCACCGCGATTATCCACCACAGCCTGCTGAGAAGGTGTCAATTTTATTTCAGCCACGTTCCGCATCTCCTTCCTCCAGTTTTTCCCAGAACTTTTCAGCACTGGTAGAAGCCATGATCCGCTCTTCATGCTGGCAAAGATCCATATGGCATACATTCTTGTAATCACAGTACCGGCAGGAAGAGTTGCTGCCGCGAATGACCGGATTGGGTCTTACATCGCCGGAAGCAATGGCATCTGCCATACCGGAAAGTGTCCGCAGCACATGTCGCTCCAGCAGTTCCATTTGTCTGCTGTCTGCCAGATTACCCTCTGGTCCGTTCTTTCCCACCTTATAGGGCATATACCGGGGATGTTCCGGATCTGATTCCATGGCTTGCAGCAAATGCGCATCCTCACGGATCAGACCTCTTCGACGCCTTTCTTCCTGATGAATATCTTCCACTTCTCCATCTCCCGGCTGGGGTCTGGTCAGGGAATATTCCTTCCTGGCAGGCAGATACAGCACACCGGCGGGTATCAGGTTCTCAACACCATAATGTGCGCCGCCAAACTCTTTCAAGGCAAACAGGTAAATCAGCATCTGCAGACCGGCGCCGTTGAGAATATCGGTATAGTCAAAATCCTTATGGCCGGTCTTGTAGTCCACAACACGAACATAAGCCTTGCCGTTCGCCTCGTACAAATCCACACGATCCACAAAACCCGAAACCCGGCAAACCACATGCTCTCCCTGTACCTCAAAGGCAGGAAGCTGACCGCCTGCAGAAAATTCCAGTTCACAGTCAGCCGGCTGGAACAGACTGTCTTTCAATTCCTTCCCGAGATCGAGCACAATATCCAGAATTTCTTCTCTGGAGCGATTGAACAGATACGCAGCCCGCTGAGCCTGCTGCGGGAAGTGTTCCGAAGCATAGCGCTCAATCTCCTCCAGTGCAATTTCCATTAACCGCTCCTGCGTGATATTCCGGAAACCGCCTTCTTCCCTGACACGCAGAACTGTCTGCTCCAAGACAGCATGAACGAAGGTACCAAATGCCGAGGGATCCAGCTTTGCCTGCTTTCTGGGCTCAGCCTTCAAGCCGTAAGCGAGAAAGAACGCAAACCTGCAAGCCGCGAACTTATCAATACGGGATGCTGAGAGATACAGCTGCTTGCCATACAACCCCTGCACCGTTTCCTTTGAGAGGGCTTTGAAATCATACGCTCTCAATATCCTCAGGTTTCGCTCCCAGACTTCCAGCTGCGGCACAGACACGGGCCGGTCGTCTTCATGTCGAAGACGCCATGCTGCAAAAGAAGGAACATCCAAAAACACTTCCTTATTTTCAGTGATAACGGATTGAGGGAACACGGCTGCAGCACGACGGTACAGCCACGCAGGCTGATCACCGGCATAAGACAGCCAGATACTATCTGTTGTTGCAGAAATCGCACTATAAATCCGGCACATCTCGTGATCCATCTGATCTGCTCGCGGTGGAGAAAGCGAAATCCCTTGAGAAACCAACTTCTTTCGCTCCCCTTCTGTCAGCAAGCCTTCCCCAGTCTTATAAGCAGGGAAACAGCCGTCCGCAGTACCTAACACAATCAAATGCTTCGTACGTTTCTGTCGCATATCCTGCAGGGAACCCACATAAATCTGATCAATTCCTGCCGGAATCGTGCCAACATGATACTGGGTCAGGACAGATCGGTACAAACGGGCAAAATCCTCAGGCGTTCTGATAGTTGATCCGACCATCAGCCACATCTGCTCCAAAGACTGGCGGATAATATCATAAAGCTGGAACAGCTCCTGACCGACTTGCCCACCAACTTCGTTGGCCTGGGCTTCCAACCGCTGGCGCAGCTGCACTTCCTCTAAAAACGCATACAGTGCCATGACCATTTCACCGGTATCCTTTGCCTGCAGAAGACTATTCCGCAAGCGAAACAGCGGCGTAAGCGCAATCCCCTTATCCCGGTTCAGTTGCTCGAGGGTTATCCGATCTTCGTCAGACAAAATTTCGCCAAATCCTCTGGGATGCAACTCCCAGATTCGCTCCCACTGACCACCGCGGAGATTCCATAAATAAGCATAGCAGTCCAATCGGTCGCATTTTTCCTGTTCCAGCATTGGAAGTCCAGACTTGAGATACAGCGCTACATCCTCATAATCCATTGGACCAACCGCCGCCAAAAGTGCAGACATTACTGCATTCATAATGGGTTTGCTTAAAATATCGTCCCTGCCTGCTATGTAATAGGACATACCTGCATCCCGAAGCGCAGAGCGAAGAGGTGCTTCATAACCCTGCAGATCCGTACAAGCCAGCGCAATATCGCGGCATCTAGCACCGGCAGCCAACAACTTCTTTGCTTCCAGCACAGCACTGCGGCATTCTTCTTCCACGGACGAAAAGGCGCGCAATGTTACATGACCCGATATCTTTTCAGAAACCGAGCCGGAAGAAAACAGTTCGTGGAGCAGATCTGATACGCCCTGTTCCCTGTATGTCTTTTCTGCAATATTGATACAATCAACAGGAATATCCCATTTTTCAGCCAATCTCTGCAGACTTCTTGCTGTATCCTGTGCAGGTCTTGTAACGGGATATTTGTTGTCTGCCATCAACGCAATCCAAACGTGATTGCTTTGACGGATCAGCATCTCCAGCACTTCCAATTCTGCACCGGTAAAATCGGAAAATCCGTCAATATAGAAGTCGCGGTTTTCCGCCCAGTCGGTTTCTGCAAGTGCCTCACGCAGCCAAAGTAGTTTCTCTGTAGGATCTGCCTTGCCATTGTCGCAAACAGCAAGATAGGCTTCATAGAGAAGACCCAGTTCCTCCAATTTCTGCGCAAACTGACCTTCTGTTTGGGATGCAGCTTCCATCAACGCAGCCGGCTGAAGACAGTAACTGCGGAATTCATCCACCATAGTCACCATTTCTGACAGAAATTCCGGTTTTCGGATCACTGCAGCAAAATATTTGATACGGGAGGATATCTGTTCCGCTGCCAAGGCCATAGCCAAAAGCCGTCCGCCATGATCCAGATAGTTTCCGGCAACACCGCCATGAATGGATGCTACGCGATCTGCAACTTGAGAAAGCGCCAGTACTTCCGCATACCGGCTGATGGTATCGCCGCCCAAGGTACACAGTCGACGCTGCGCCTCATAAGTGAACTGTTCCGGCACAATCAGAATTCGTCCGTTCTCTCTTTGATCTTTTGCTGCACAAAGCTGTTCAAGCAGCCGATCCGACAGGGCAATTCTGTCCTCACTCATCCACAAATGCAGCATGTCTATCCCTCCCATGGCTCTTTTTTATATTTTATCACAACCCATGTCCAAAAGATAGTACACCAAGTACACATTGACAGAAATTTGATTTTGTTATAATATACACAGTGAGGGTCGCATACCGGCTGTATGCAACCCTCTATCGAAAACAGCGGTTTGGATCCGTGTGGGCAGAGGAGCCTTTTCCCCACACCGCTGTATATTCTTTTTTATGTTCGATTGCCTGTCTTTGATACAGGAAACCGCAAATTACGACCAGGAGGTCTACTGTTATGGTGAAACTCTCTCCCTCTATTCTTGCCGCTGATTTTGTCAATCTGGAACGGGATATCCGTGCTTTGGAACCCGCCGGTGCTGATTATGTTCACATCGATGTGATGGACGGTATTTTTGTTCCCAATATCTCCATTGGTTTGCCCGTCCTGTCTGCTATTCGGAAGATTTCCAATCTGGTGCTGGACGTACATCTGATGATCGACCGCCCCATCCGGTATGTGGAACGTTTCTGTAAGGCCGGCGCCGATCTGGTCACCATCCATGTGGAAGCCGATACAGAAGAAAACACCCTGGAGGCTTTGAAGATTATCAAGGGCTGCGGTGTTAAAGCCGGTGTGGTCGTCAAGCCCAAAACTCCCGCAGAGGCAGTTCTCCCCTTTATTGATCTTTGTGATTTAATTCTGGTTATGACCGTAGAGCCCGGTTTTGGCGGTCAGAGCTTCATGGCTGATATGATGCCCAAGGTCACCAGGCTCCGCGAAATCATCAACGAACGCAAGCCTGAATGCGAACTGGAAGTTGACGGCGGTGTCAACATCGAAACCGGTAAGATTTGTGTGGAAGCCGGCGCTGATGTTCTCGTCGCAGGCTCTGCCTTCTTCGGTGCTCCCGACCACAAGGCATTCACCGATGCCATTCACGCCATGTAACGAACTTATAAAAAAATCCTGTCTGCATAAGCAGACAGGATTTTTCTTTTCCTTAAAATGCTTCATAGATAAACACACCGTTACCGGTGAAATAGATCAGTGCCAGAATCAGCATGACCGCATAAATCAGCAGCTCCAGGATACGACCCGGAGTTGTCTTCTGAAAAGCTTTCCACTTTTTTACGAAACCAGCCACGGATCGATCACCTCCATAAAGCGGTAAGCGCCATACTCATAGTTGAGATGTCCAATATCATAGAAACAGGGCACGTCCAAAGCTCGCTCCAGATTCAGCAGTTCAATGCCTTTATCGGCACAGATCTCTGCAGCCTGATTGTAAACTGCTCTGGTTTCCGGAGATATCTCCACCTCCGGATTGACGGGCATCCACACACACCGCAGACGAATTCCGTTCTTTTCGCAGTAATCTGCCACCTTTTCCAGACAGGACATATTCTCTTGGAAATCTTCGATCGGCAAGTTTACATAACGCGACGTTTCTATCTTGGCAGCAAGTTCTTCCGAGGACATGGATCCGGTGTAATGGATCTTCTGCCGGTCAGAGTGATCCTCCGGCTCCTTGCCTGCCAGTTCTCTTACAGAGTTTTCCAAACACAGGCGAAGCTTGTCCCGCTGAAAATAGGCATAGGGTTCATACCAGTCCTGATGCCAAGGATAGGTTGGATGGGTCTCAAACTTATCGTAGAGTGTCAAATCGCTAAGTCCAATCACCAGTTCAGACCCAATCTTAATGTTCCCCTTTTGGATCATCTGCCACAGATCCCTCACAACACCGTAGTCCAGCCCAAGGTTAACATAACCACTCTCGCTAACTTCTTCCCGATAAGCGGAAATGACCACAGAATTACCAAAGAAAACTTTATCCCAGACCTCTTCCGGATGATCTCTGCGGGTCAGTTCAAAATCGTTGAGCACAAACCGTCCGGATTGGATCATGTAGGGTGTAAAAACCGCAGAAAGGAGCAGGTCCAGCGCAATAAATACCGCAACCAAGGCAATCAGCCAGCCGTTCTTCTTCCAAAAAGTCATAACTTGAAGAACCCCCTAACCGCCTGCAGAATCTGCGTTCCGTTCATAGTGAAGAACATGGCATTAATAGCAAACAGTCCGTTCACAACAACACAGCGCAGCCAATAAATGTACTTGTTGGTTTTCCGTTTGTCAACCGTGGTCAAACCAAAGATGTTCTCCACAGCCAGGAAGATACCCATGTACACACCGGTTGCCAGTGCCATCAAATCAAACTCATGCCAAAGGCTCATAACCAGCATGGTGCAAAGACCAATGACTGCAGACAAATATTTGTTCAGCCGCTTTCCGCCGACCACAACAAAAATATGTTCCCGGATCCAGTCGCTGAGGGTCACATGCCATTTACGCCAAAACTGGGTAAAGCTGGCAGCCGTCCAGGGTTCCTTGAAGTTTTCCGGAGCGGGAATCCCCATCAGTGTGCTGACTGCAATGGCCATATCCGCATAGCCCGCCATGTCAAAAAACAGAATCAGGTAACTCAAAACCGCCAGAGCACCGCTGACATAGAAATGTGGATACATCTGCAGCACACGGTTCAGCAGCTGCTGTGCAACGGCTGCCAATACCAGTTTTTTGAACATGCCGCGGATAAAACGCTTGACGCAATCCTGCGCCACAGGTGCAGTCAGAGGCTTAGGGCTGCGATACAGCTTAATGTAATCCCGATAACGATACAAAGGACCGCCGGTTACCACAGGAAAGAACAGCAGGAAATTGCTGTATGCCAGAAACGGAATATATTCTTCCGTGTAGTAGACATAGAAGACCGCATCCACAGCCTTGAGCATGTTATAAGAAAAACCAACGAGAACAAACAGCGACGGCAGCCACGCAAAGAATCCAGCAGCACGCACATAGAAGAATGGTGCGACCTGCAGCAGGCACAATGCTACAAACCAGAATTTTCTCGCTTTTTTGATTTGTCCCATCAGCTGAACAATCAGCCAGCTGAACACCGCATAAAAGGCATAGAAAACCGCCAACTTCCAATCCACATAGATCAGAAGTCCAAGATCAAACACCAAGAGCCAAGGAGTCAGCCGCTTTTCCGGCGCAAATCTCCGCAGCAACGCATTTCCAACAGCAAAGGCCACCGCCGCTGCCAGCATCAGCAGCAGAGTGTCCGCTTTTAAATACCACATCGCTTATGCCAGCTTGCGTTCCACCACTTCGGCAATCTCCTCAATGGTGTTCATGGAGTAGAGGGTAATATCCTTCTGAGTGATCTGAATGTTGAAGTGGTCCTCCAGGAACAGAACGATCTCTGTCGCACCCAGAGAGTCCACAAAACCGTAATCAAACAGATGGACATCGTCGGAAAAATCCGGATCATCGGCTTCAATTTCAAAATGCTCCAGAATATAGTTCCGCAGAACTTCCTTAATGTTTTCCATAGTTTATTCCTCTTTTCAAAGATATTTACAGCACAGCGTGCCAATAGGCTCCATGCCCTGTTTTTTCCAAAATTCCTGAGCATTGGCATTCTTGCCCAGCACCTGCAGTTCCATGGTGCTGATTCCCTGCTCTTTCAGCCAGTCTTCTGCATAGGTCGTCAGCTTCTGCGCCAGACCCTGATGACGGGCTTCCGGTGCAACATAGAGATCGTTTAGATAACCAACACTACTTTCGCCTTTACACAGATACTCCGGTGCAAGACGCAAAATGGAACAAAACACAAATCCGCGAAGCGCACCGGTTTCGTCTTCCGCAACAGCCGTCAAAATGAGTCTGGAGCGAATACGGGTTTCCATCACACGAGGCAAGACATCTTCATTGAGATCATAGTTCATGCCCACGTCCAGAAGTCCCCGGTGATAGTCACGATAAAGGTAAAGCAGGGCTTCCAGATCCTCAGCCCTTCCCTGCCGGATGGACAAATTCATAACCGCCACCTCACAGTGTTGCCTTCAATGCCACACGGTCAATCTTGCGGTTGGCATTGAGTGGGAATTCTTCCATGCAGACCACCTTACCGGGCAGCATGTACTTGGGAATCTGCTTGCCCAGTTCCAGGTTTACCATGCGCTTATTCAGTTTCTCTTTCGTTTCCACAAAGAGAACAATCTGCTCATTGGGCGCATCAAACACAGCGCAGGCGTTGGTCAGACCGGCAATGGTACGGGCAGCATTTTCAATGTCCCCCATTTCAATACGGTTGCCCCGCAGCTTGATCTGGCTGTCCTTACGGCCCACATATTGGATCAAGCCGTCTGCTTCCTTGTAAGCCAGATCACCTGTATGATACAGTTCCTCATAAAATGCCTTGTTAAGGGGATTGGCAGTAAATGCCTTTGCCGTTTCCTCCGGTGCATTCCAATAACCAAGCGCCAGCTGGCTTCCAATGACGCACAATTCGCCGGTTTCACCAACGCTGGCTTCGGTACCGTCATCCCGCAGGATCAGCACACGCATATTGTGCCGCTCATAACCGATGGGCAACGGATCGTTATCCGCAAACTCCCGATCCACCATATAACAAGTGCAATCCACAGTTATCTCCGTAGGACCGTAGAGATTGGAGTACAAGCAATCCGGCAGTGCCTTTCGCCACATATTCAGCTGCCTGTTGGGCATGACCTCACCGGCAAAAACAACCGTTTTCAAATCCGGAAGTTCCATGGTTTCCAGTACACCGCAGTTGGCAACACTGTTCATGACTGTCGGCACCCAGAATACGCAGGTCACCTGCTTCTCCTTCACAAACTCCATGAGCTTGATGGGGTACATAAACAGAATCTCCGGAATAATCAGCACCTTTGCACCCTTCAACACAGAAGCATACAGGTCAAAGACGGAATTATCAAAATGGAAACCGGACTGCAGACCCATAACCGTTTCATTCGTAATGGAATAGGTGTCGGCAATGTATTCTGCATAGTCCAGAACGCCGCGGTGAGGAATAACGACACCCTTGGGTACACCAGTAGAGCCAGAGGTATACATAATATATGCAGGATCGGTATCGATGGTATCGATCATTGCGGTATTGACAGCGGTTTCATCTTCTGCTTCTACGGCTAAGTTTACATAATCAACAACTACGCAGCTTTCCAAGGAAAGATCTGCCAGTTTGCTTCTCCCCTCTTCATCGGTAATCAGAACGGGAGGCTGCAAATTGTCCAGTGTACGGCGAATGCGCTCAGCAGGCGCGGTAAAATCCAGCGGAGAATACGGAACACCACAATAGAGAGCCGCATAAAAACTCACAACGGAAGCATTGCTCTTGGGCAGATAAACTGCCACAGGCTGTCCCCGCTTCACACCCATGCGAAGCAGAGCAGTTGCCACAGATCGTGCCTCTGCACGAAGCTGTGTATAGGTCAATTCACCGTTATTGTCTTCCAAGGCAATATGATCGGGAAACTTTCTGGCAGCAGCTTCCAGCATACAAGCTACAGAATTCATCAGAGTTCTCCTTTCAGCTGCTTTTTCAGCCGTACACGGTCGATCTTGTCATTGGCCGTGTGGGGCAGTTTTTCCATGGGGAAGAGTTTGCCCGGCAGCATATACTGAGGGATGTGCTTTTTTAGTTCCAGATTAAAACGGCGCAGAGGCAATGTCCCCTGGGTTTCCACAAACAGCGCAATCAGTTCATTTTCCTCATCAAAAATCGCGGCTGCATTTTCCACGCCTTCCACGGTCATGGCTGCCGTTTCGATCTCACCCAGTTCGATACGGTTACCCTTCAGTTTAATCTGATTGTCTTTACGGCCACAGAACTGGATCAGGCCATCCTGATCCCAATAGGCCAGATCACCGGTGCGGTACATACGCTCTTTATAAGCACCTGCAAGAGGATTCTGCACAAAGACCTTGGCAGTAATTTCCGGATTGTTCCAGTAGCCCAGAGCCACACCGCTGCCAATGACACACAGTTCGCCCTGCTCGCCGACCTTTGCGGCTTTGTTGTCTTCCGTCAGGATAACCACACGCATGTTTTCGCATGCCTTTCCAATGGGCAGAGGATCTGCATCGGCATAGGGACGATCCACGATGTAATAGCAGCAAACATCTGTAATTTCCGTTGGGCCGTAGAGGTTGGCATAGGTACAATGGGGCAGATACTTCCGCCAGACATTCAGCTGCTTATTGGGCATGACCTCACCGCAGAAAGCCACATTTTTCAGCTTCGGCAGCTGTACCGTTTCCAGAATACCGGAATTGGCAACATTGATCATAACAGTCGGCACCCAGAAGATGGATGTAACCTCTTTCTCTGCCAGAAATTCCGGCAAACGCACAGGGAACATCATCAGCACATCCGGGATCAAGATCAACTTACCACCGCACAAAAGGCTGCCGTAAATATCAAAAGTAGAGTTATCAAAATAGAATGGCGCCTGATTGGCCATAACCGTTTCTTCGTCAAACCGGAAGGTATCCACCACCCAATGGGCATAGTCGATAATGCCTCTGTGAGGGATGGTCACACCCTTCGGCGTACCGGTAGAACCGGAGGTGTACATGATATAAATAGGATCGCTGTCTACCACTTTAGCCAGAGCGGTATCCACAAGAAGATCATCAGCCGTTGCTGTCAGAAGTTCTTCTATCAGTACCACACGGGCATTCCCAATAACACAATTCTCCAGATTTGCAGTCAACTCTCCGTTGGTAACAATCAAGGAAGGCTCCAGACTCTCCACGATCTTTTCCAGACGGTTCATGGGAATATGGCTGTCTACCGGCGCATAAGGAGAACCGGCATACATGGCGCCCATAAAGCCGCAAAGCATATCCACACTTTTGGGAAGATAAAAGATGATCGGCTTTCTGTTGGAGCCGCAGCGCAGCAATTCCGAGGCAACAGCTCTGGAAATTGCACGATATGCGCCATAGTTCAACAGCTTTGCTTCATCTTCCACTGCCGGACGGTTTACAAACAGTTTTGCAGCCCGTTCCAGTAGACAAACAGCAGAATTCATAGGATTCACTCCTCAATCTTTCTAAGTTGCAATGTGACAGCTTCACCATAATGGGTAAATACTGTATAAGTTTCTCGTTCTGTGATGATCCAGTCAGCACTGTCCGTAGTGTAACCGGGTTCGGTCATCACCTGCTGCATACCTGTGTCCAGAAATGCAATTTCGGCCGCACCTTCCGACACGGTAATATCCGCCGGCAGATTGACCTGCCGCAGAGGAGAGGCATCAGCCTCCATCTGAGAAACGGTCACACCGTCATCCAGGCTAAAGAACAGGCTGTTGTCCTCCCGGTGCCAGACCTTTGCATTGACAGAATAGGAATTTGTATCCACATTCTCTGCAAATTCCATCTCGATGCCAAGAGCATTCTGCACATCGTCATTGTACAGAACTCCGTCCTGGGAGAGAGTTGCAGGTGTTAATGTCAGAACGCCATTCTGGTTCTCCACAAACACATCCAAATTTCTAGAGGCAGCAGATGCCTTCATCATCTGGTCTTCCCGCAAAAAGTTATACCCGTTTTGATGCTGGAAATTAAAAGCTTTTTGGACAAAATCCCTTGCACCGGCATCATTCTCATAGCAGAAATCGCAATGGTAATACAGACAGATGGGCATATCGTATTTTGCAGAAATATCACTCCACACAGTATCCGCATAAAGGAAAACGGAATTGTTTTGCACCAAAAGGGTATCCTTCCCTTCTCTTTGAAGGAAGAACGGAAGTGCAATCACATTCTCCGCAGCGTACTGGGGTGCGGCACCGGGATCACCGGGAGAAGAGAATCCGGAGTTCCAAAGAAGTCCTGCGTCAAACTCTGCATCAAATGTTAGAGTATCACCCAGTGTGCTGGTATACCATGTATGCATATTGGCGCCGATACCCTCTGTCTTCACACCGAAGTCAGCAAAGGCTTCCTTATGGCGCCGCAGTTCGTAATCTTCTCTCTCCCGAGAGGCATAGGCATTGCTATAATGATGAATACCCAAATACTGGTAATTCTCCCGGGCATAGTCAAACTGCGCCTGCAGTTCCCCCCGATAAGGGAAATACTCCGAATCAATGGGATAAGCCAGACCATATTCCAGAGAGCCGCAAACCAGATCTTCCGCATCATCTCCATCTACATCAAAGAAGGCTGGAACACAATAATTGCCAAATTTATCACGGGCGTTACCCTTGTAGTTCATTTCATTTAACTCAATATAGCCATGGTGGATCATCTCACCATTGACACTATTGAGAAGCAGTGCAATGTAGCCATCAAATGTGCCGACAGCCAGATCCAAAAGACCATCCTTGTTCCAGTCAACCACAGCAGGTGCCAGGAATTTTCCATAGCCCTCATTGGTGCAAAGTTTGGAATAACTTTCCATGGATCTCCAGTTAAAGGCAATACCGGCATTGGTCTGCTGTCCGTAATACACAAGCAGAACCCCCTGATCGCTGCCAACAGCCAGATCGGTAATTCCATCACCGTTGAGATCACCAACTGCAGGCAGACTTTGGCCGGGAATATCCGTATATAGCAGAACTCCTTGGTTTACATAACCATTATCGCTACTGACGAACCAATATATATTTCCGTCTGCAGAACCTGTCAGCAAATCCAATCTTCCGTCGCCGTTCAGATCCATCATCTGCGGAGCAGAGAAGCCGGAAACCTGTACACCGTCCAATTTCTGAGCAGCAGAAACATGAAGGCGGTCTGAATAATTCAAATCATCATAGACATAGATGCAGCCGTCATAAGAGCCGCTGAGCAGCTCCACTTCCCCATCACCGTCCACATCCGCAAAACAGGGATAGGCGCGGTAATTATATTCGGGATATTCCCGGAAGTAACTGCCGGCATCTTCGATTTTGCCAAGGCTCAGCCACTGTCCGTCGCTGACGATATGAGTACCGGAAGAATAAGCACTTTCCTCAAAATCCATGCTGAAATCAAAACCGTCAGCAGATTGGTTTTTCAGATAATTGATACTTTCTGCACGCAAAAACCACCAATAACTATTGCGAATAATGGTATAGGATGGGATCTGCTGATACGCCCGGCAGATGTCATCAAAGACCTTCATGGCATTGTTTGCGTAAGCAGTAATTTCCTCATAGTGCAGTTCCCAAGCCATGGAGGGACTGCCATAGTAACCGTAGACACGATTGAGTGCATAGCCATATTTTTGCTTTGCCGCATAGGCTGCAAAACGGCTGAGCAAAAGTTGGTTGCAGGAAGCGGTTGTGGATGCAAATGCCGTTTCCCCTTCTTCACGGTGGGTCATGGCATAATTGCCAAGAGAAAAAATATTAGGCAAAAGCGGATTTGTTAACATAACTCCGCCATTTCCGTACTTATGGAAAGTATAAATTGCCAATCCGTTCCAATCCGCCATGGATACGGCTGTGTCAGATACAAAACCGCAGCCATAATCCTGCTTTAACAGGATTTCAGCTTCGTAATATTCCGGATAAAGGGCTGCAAAATCTGCCACAACCTGCTGGATCTGACCAAGATCTGCCCCAACTTCCGGATAGGTCATGTCCAGAGGACAGCCAGCCAGCTTTTTAACCTCAGAGATACCAAGATAGTCCATGGGCATAATCTGAGCAAACGAATTGTCCAGCAAGACAAAACCACCCTGCTCGGTATATGCCACCAGATCCGCAGACAGCATATCCATATAAGCGGACTGTGTCAATTCCGCATCAGGGATAACCACATCAAAACCGGAAAGATCATACTCCCCGGATACATCAATCGCTTCGGCTCTGATACCCAGCAAAATAGATTGTTCCAAAAGATCCATTGTATCCTGCCAGCGAATGCTGTCGATTGTGCTATCATAAATAACCGCCACAGAAATTCCATAATCAGAAGAAACTTCCGGTAAAGCTTCTACCGCAGTAGGACGGGAAATAACTTCTACCGGCTTCTCCTCAACCTTGGCGCAACCGACAAACAGGCTCACAAACAGGCTGACAGAAACCATCAACCAGAGTAATCTTTTCACCAAATTCATACCTCCAATGGGTACACTTGGACATAATAACCCAATATGTAGTATTATACCAATTATCTATTGCATTTGCAAGCCTTTACAAAAAAACGCAGGAGATCAAATCTCCTGCGTTTTGATAGATTAACCAAGGGGGTCCGGTGGTGGAATCCAAGGAACTTCCTCTTCAACCTCAACTTCCGGTTCAGGCGCAGGTTCGGGTTCCGGCTGCGGCTGGGGTGTCCAGACAGGCTTTGGAGGTTCAGGTGCAAAGGTCAGAGGATCCAGAGCATCCCGATCCATCAGCATGGCAACCAACCATGCGGCAGCACCACGGGACAATGTATTCCGTTTACCGGTATATCCATCCTCTTTCTGTTTCTTCAAAGCATCATTGACAGCAGATTCGATCCACTCTTCCTCACAAGCGCGGGTCAGAATGGTCTTCGCTTCTTCCACCGTGATATGATCCATCGGACGGAACTTGGTGTTCTTTGCAATCAAGCCAGCCTCGATTGCTGCGTTGAGAATGTCATGATACCAGATGTCCTCATCTACATCCTCGAAGATATGACTGCCGCCGCTTCCTATCAAACCCTTGGCTCTGGTGACCATCGCAACAAAGTCTGCACGGGTGGCAGGATGCTTACCATTGAACAGACCGGAGGAAACACCACTGAGTGCACCGTAAGACGTCAGAAGCTCCACAGCCTGCTCATACCATGTACCCGGAATGTCCGCATAGCTGGCAACCGTTTCCAGTTCCTCACGGCCATGTGACAACGCAAGAGATTGGAAAGCGAAGTCGTAGTAGTCTGTATCCAGTATCGCGGCAGATACTGCAAATTGATCCGAGGCATACTGCAGCAGCTTTTCAGCCAGAGCGGGATCTTCCTCCCCTGTCCATGTAAACCGGTCAGTATTGGCATCATAGACCACTTCCTCAGTCAGGAAACTTCCATCTTTCAGCAGAGCCATGTGAGTCGTATCTGCCAGCACATCCCGACCGGTCAAGAGTCTGGAATCATACGCAAAACCCATCAGGTTTAAAATCGTCGGCAGGATATCCATGGTGCAGCAGTAATCATCAACGATGATGGGCTCATCCAGACTGCCTGTCCAACAAAGGAAGCTGTTCTTATACTGCCAGAACGGCTTTTTAATCTCCTCATCTCCAGCCAGTTCTTTGTAAGCAGCCTCCGGAAGACCGTATGGCAGATGGTCCCCTGTCAGAACAACAAGCGTACGATCAGCAAGTCCCTCTTTTTCAAGACGCTCCAACAGATGTGCCATGGCCTGTTCCAGTTCAAACTGGCAGGCTATGTAAGCCTTAACCGTTTTGGAATAGGGCAGCTTCTCCACCAAAGACTTATTCTTTGCAGACATATCATTGGTTTCAAAGTCATAATCTGAATGACCGGAATAGGTCATATAATAGGCATGAAATGGCTCATTTGTCAGATAATCATCCATGGTCTCTTCGATCATTTCCAGATCAGAAGTGGGGGTACCCGGCTCCATCTCCAAGCCAAAATCCACAGCACGGAAATCATAACCCATATTGCTGTGAGTGTTAACGCGGTTGTAGAAAGTACCCGTGTTGTTGTGATAAGCCAAAGCTACCATGCCATTATCAGAACAAATATTGCCCAGAGCATAGGGCAAGTAGTTCTCAGTAGAGACCGCGAAACTCATACGGCTCAGATCCGGCATCAAGCCCATGCACAGGCTGTATTCGCCGTTTGTGGTCAAATTCGGAAAACTGTTGTAGAAGTTATTAAAAACAATCCCCTCATTGGACATCCGGTAAAGGGTTGGTGTCAGCTGTGGATCAATCAGATAGTTAGAAAATGCCTCTGCACAGACCACGATCAGATTGTAGCCCTCAAACATCCCAGTATACGAATTCTTTGCGGTCGGAGACAGGGATGCAAAATAACGGTTCAGGTTATCCAATGCAGGATCATCCGTTTTGCTGTTCAGCACATCGAAATCCATTTCCGGAAGAATATTCCACCAGTCCGGATCGTCAATGTGCAGTTCATCGCCACTGCCAAGGACAGCAACAGCCCCTCCTCCCTGCCGTTTCAAATCCAAAACTTCAGAAGTGATAAAGCCAAAATGCTCCGCCCATCGATCAATTGTTGTTGCAGGATTTCGCAGCAAAGCAGCTGGCTGATTAGGCGCACTGCCGTAGGCCGGCAAACACATCATCACACCAAAGAAAATGTACATAGCAGAAACGAGCAACGCAATAAGTATCTTCCAATGATACTCTCCTCGGGGCAAAATGCGTTTATACCGAAGGATGTAAAACAGAATCAAAGGAACAAAAATCAGCAGCAGCTGAGGCAGCCTGCGCCACATTGCGGCGAACATAATATTTGAGAATGTTGCAACCGCATCTCCACCGGCAGACACAAAAGCCAACGATAAGAATGAACCAAAGATTTCATAATAGACCAGCTGCACTGCATATACCAATGCTAAAACCGACGGAACAATCCAACCAAAGATGCGTCCGGCCCACCCGGGCAAATGCACCAAAACGGTCAGAACCGCAGCATACGCCAGCGTGAAGCCCAAACCGGGCAAAAATCGAACGATGTCGGAACAAGCAGTCCAATACAAATTCAATTCCCAGATCAGAAGAACCGCAAACCAATACAGCGGGACAAAAAATGATCGTTTCAAAGAAACAACCTCCCAAATGGAGTAAAAAATCCATAGTACGACACAATATCTTGTTATCCAACATTATCATATCATCTTTTCTGAAAAATACAAGATGTAAAATGCGGCATCCGCGAAAACGGATGCCGCATTTAAATTGTGTTACAATCCCAAATGGGATTCCAGCTCTTCAAAACTGTCACTGAGGAAATCAGCACCGGCTGCAAGAAGCTGCTCCCGGCTGCGATAACCCCATGTGACACCGGCTGCCACAAAGCCCATTTTGGATGCAAATTCCATATCTGTATCTCCATCACCGACGAAGAGAATCTCTTCTGGCTTCAGACCGAGCGTTTCACAGGCCAGATATCCAGCCTCCAATGCCGGTTTCAAGGGACGCTGACCGTTATTGCCCCAAATAAATTTCCAATCGTAACCAGAAAAATAGTGGGACATGATTTTATTGCTGGTTTTCTCCGTTTTATTAGAGATCACAGCCAATGCCATGCCCTTCCCTGTCAGCTTATCCAAAAAATGCTGTACACCGGGGAAATAGGATGTGTGAACGCAGCAATTTTCCGGATAATAACCCTGATACACACTGTTGACCTTAACCACTTCTTCGTCCGTCACACCTTCCGGCATGGCAGAACGCAGCAGATTCTTTACGCCGTGACCAACTTTTGCACGGTACTTCTCAATCGGATACTCCGGATAGCCAAATTGGCACAGGGCGAAATTCGCACCTGTGCCAATATCGGCTATGGTATCCAAAAGAGTGCCGTCCAGATCAAAGATCACGGCTTTGATCTTTTGGAAATCCATCAGAGATTACACACCAGCCTTTGCGGTACGGATGATCTCAGCCTCGGAAGCAGTATACTTGGTGACATAGCCTTCCAGAGGAACGATACGGGTGGAAACGGCATCGACGATCCAGGAAGCCTGGGGGAAGAAGTACTCGTCGAACTCGAAGGGAGGCGTGATCCAGTTCTTGGCGCCAACCACGACGGGAGGAGCATCCAGATAGTCGAAGCACAGGGTGGTGATGTTCTGTGCGATATCGTTCAGGAAGCTGCCGCGAGCGCAGGCATCGGATGCCAGCAGGACACGACCGGTCTTCTTGACGGACTCGATGATCTCGGTGTAATCCAGAGGAACCAGAGAAGGCAGATTGATCAGATCAGCTTCCATGCCGTACTTCTCGGACAGTTCCTTAGCAGCATCAACAGCACGGTACAGAGTAGCACCGATGGTCAGGATGGTCAGATCCTTACCGTCGCGAACCTTGTTGACAGCGCCGGGAGCCCACTCGTACTCTTCGGCAGGCACGCCTTCCTTGCGGAACTCTTCGCCCTTGTCGTAGATTCTCTGGGATTCCAGAATGATGCAGGGATCGGTGCCGTTCAGAGCAGCCTGCATGATACCCTTTGCTTCGTAGGGAGTTGCGGGGAAGTAAACCTTCAGGCCGGGAATATGAGCAACCAGAGCTGCCCAGTCCTGAGAGTGCTGTGCACCATACTTCGCACCGACAGACATACGCAGAATCATGGGCATCTTCAGGATGCCAGCGGACATGGACTGCCACTTGGACATCTGGTTGAAGACTTCGTCGCCTGCACGGCCCAGGAAGTCCATGTACATCAGCTCAACCACAGCACGGCCGCCGCACATGCAGTAACCAACAGCGGTACCAACAATGGCTGCCTCGGAGATGGGAGAGTTGAACAGACGGCTGTAAGGAATGACATCAGTCAGACCACGGTAGACAGCGAATGCACCGCCCCAGTCACGGACATCTTCGCCGTAAGAGACCAGAGTGGGATCTTCGTAGTACTTGTTGAACAGAGGCTCGAAGATAGCATCGCGGATGTTGTACAGCTTCATCTTGGAGACGGGCTTGCCGCTGGCATCGAATGCGAAACGCTCTTTCTTGGCCAGATCGGTGTAGCGCTTGCAGTCTTCCTTAGGACCGGTGGTACGAGCTTCCACACCGGGCTCCATGGAGCGGACGGTCTCGTTGGAGAACATCAGCTTTTCGACATAGTCAGGCTGTGCGTCGAAATCAACATAGGGGCTGATCTCCACGTCGGAAGCAGCGCGGCAGATCATGGTCATACGCTCGGAAGTTTCCTTCAGAATTTCTTCGAACTTGCTGTCGGGGGCGACACCGGCATCCACCAGAGCCTTGCGGTAGGTGATGATGGGATCGTACTCACGCCATGCTTCGATTTCTTCCTTGGTACGGTATGCGTTCTGGTCGGAAGTGGAGTGGCCCAGCAGACGGTAGGTCACGACGTCCAGCAGGACGGGGCCTTCGCCCTTCTCCAGGATTTCCTTCTTGCGACGGTATGCATCGATAACAGCCAGAGGATTCCAGCCGTCGATACGCTCAGCATGCATCTGGCTGGGAGTAATACCAGCGCCGATACGAGCCAGCATGTCATAAGCCATGGTTTCGCCACGGGTCTGACCGCCCATGCCATAGGAGTTATTGAACACGTTGAAGATGACAGGCAGACCACCCTTGCGGCCTTCTTCCCACAGGGTGCGCATCTGATCCATAGCGGAGAAGTTGAATGCTTCCCAGACAGGACCGCAGCCCAGGGATGCGTCGCCGATGTTACAAACGACCATGCCCTTCTTATCATTGTTCTTCTTATACAGAGCTGCACCTGCAGCGATAGTGCCGGAACCGCCAACCAGAGCGTTGTTGGGGTAAACACCGAAAGGCAGGAAGAATGCGTGCATGGAGCCGCCCATACCATGATGGAAGCCGTTCTCACGGGCAAAGATTTCAGCCAGTGCGCCGTACAGAACGAAACGGATAGCCAGTTCCTTCACATTGTCGGTCTTGCCGAACTTCTCAACAGCGCGCAGAGTCTTGCCGCCCAGGAAGTTTTCCATGACGTCCATCAGTTCAGCATCGGACATCTTCTCGATGCAGCTCAGGGACTTAGCCAGGATTTCGGAGTGAGAACGGTGAGAACCGAAGATGATATCATCCTTGTCCATCAGATAAGCTTCGCCAACGCAGGAAGCTTCCTGACCCAGGGACAGGTGAGCAGGACCGGGATAGGTGGTGTCGATACCATTGTAGCTGGCCTGGGTCTTGATCAGGTTCAGCATGTATTCGAACTCACGCAGGATGGTGATGTCGCGATAGATGCGGATCAGGTCTTCATCAGAGTAGTTCTTGCGCTCTTCCTCGATGGTCTTGTTGTAAGCACAAACGGGGATGTCTTCAAAGTGGATCGCGCCGGCAGCACGGGTTTCTACGGGATCCACATACAGGGACTTAGGCATAGTGTTTGACTTCCTTTCTTTATGTTGATTTAATTTTTTAGATCATAAAAAGGCCTTCACGAATGACCTCACAAACAGAGGGATGCGGGAACACCAGCTTCTTCAGCTGGCTCAGGGGCAGCTCGGTCTCCAGCATGAGGGCAGCGCCATAGATGATTTCAGAAGCATAGCTGCCGATCATCTGAACACCAACCAGACAGTTGCGGTCCAGATCATAGACCAGCTTGCAGAAACCGTCACCACGCAGGTTTTCTGCCACATAGCGACCGGAAACCATCATGGGAGTCTTGACGACCTTGACGTTCATGCCCTTCTTTTCAGCAGATTCCTTGGTCTCGCCTATTGCAGCCACTTCGGGAGTGGTGTAGATAACAGAAGGAATCGCCTCATAGCGCATTTCGTCTTTAATGCCCAGCATGTGATTGACAGCAACTTCAGCTTCACGGTAGGCAGTGTGCGCCAGCATCAGCTTGCCGTTGCAGTCACCCACAGCATAGACGCCGGGAACGTTGGTGCACATGTGACGGTCAGTCACAACTGCGCCACGCTCGGTCTGCACACCCAGAACCTCCAGGTTCAGACCCTGCACATTGGCACGACGGCCGGCAGACAGGAGCACCTTATCGCAAGCCAGTGTGTGAACACCCTGTGCATCTTCATAAGTGACAGAGTCCTTGCCGACTTCCAGAACCTTGGCCGAGAGTTTAAACTCCATACCTTCCTTCTGGTAGGTCTTCATCAGGCTGTCGCAGATCTCCTGATCCGTAGGACCGGCGATCTTGGGCATCATTTCCACAACAGTGACCTTGACACCAACAGTTGCGAAATAACAGGCCATTTCCAGACCGATGACACCGCCGCCCATGCAGACGATGGACTTGGGCAGTTCCTTCAGGTCCAGAATTTCACGGTTGGTGGCCACAAAACCGGCTTCCAGACCTTCCTTCAGACCGGGAACAGGAGGCACAGCTGCCACAGAACCGGTAGCAATAACCAGACGGTCGCAGGTCAGCACTTCATCGCCAGCATAGACCTCAATGCCATCGGCACTGCGGCCCTTGACCTTGGCTTCGGCCATGTAGACCTGAATGCCGTGGGACTTCATGGTTGCACTGACACCGGAAACCAGAGTCTTGACCACCTTATCCTTCCGCTCGACCACTTTTGCGTGGTCGAAACGGACATCATTGGTGAGCACACCGTAATCGGCACCATGCTTGGCAGCAGAATACTGCTTTGCACAGTACAGCAGGCTCTTGGTGGGCACGCAGCCTTCATTGAGGCAAGTGCCGCCCATCCAGCGCTTCTCGATCACAGCTGCTTTCAGGCCGCCCTGAGCGGCACGCTCGGCGCACAGATAGCCGCCGGGACCGCCGCCAAGGACGATAACATCATATTTTGCCATGTTTCACCTCTTACTTTGCCAGCAGAGTCAGGAAGTTCTCCAGATTCTTGCACAGTTCCTGCATGAAACGGGAAGCAGGAGCGCCGTCCACCACGCGGTGGTCGAAGGTCAGGGACAGGCCCATTGCAGGGTAAGTCTCGATCTGACCGTTGTTGACGCCCTTGATCTTGGTTTCGATGTTGCAGATACCGAGGATACCGGTCTGAGGGGGATTAATAACGGGAGTGAAGCACTCGCAGCCGAAGGAACCGATGTTGGAGACGGTGAATGTACCGCCGCCCATCTTGTCGGGACCCAGCTTGCCGTCGCGTGCATCGGCAGCCAGTGCCTTTGCAGCCATGGACAGCTCCAGCAGGGACATCTTGTCGGCACCGTTGATGACGGGAACCAGCAGGCCCTTTTCGGTGTCGCAAGCGAAGCCCAGGTTGACAGTCTTGAACTGACGAACCACATTTTCCTCCAGCATATTGGCATTGAGGTTGGGATGGTTCAGAATGGTGCGGGTGATGGCGAACATAACCATGTCGTTGAGAGAAATCTTGGACATGGGGCCTTCCATACCCTTGAGCATCTTGCGATAGCTCTGGATCTGGGTAGCATCGAAGGAGAAGTGCACAGTCAGCTGAGCCATGGAGCTGAGGGACTTCATCATGGACTTGGCAGTTGCCTTACGCACAGCGTTGAACTTCACGTCCTCGTACTCGGCTGCGGGTGCAGCAGCGGCAGCGGGAGCTGCAGCAGGTGCAGGAGCAGCGGCGGGTGCGGGAGCAGCCTCGGCAACAGGGGCCTTCTTCAGCTTGCCTTCCTCCATCAGCTTGCGAACATCGCGCTCGATGATACGGCCATTGGGGCCAGTGCCCTTTGCGCCGTTGAGATCCACATTGGACTTTTCGGCCAGAGCCTTGGCTCTGGGAGAGATGGGAGAACCATCATAGGAGTCGTCCACATCATCAGCTGCAGGAGCTGCAGCAGCGACAACTGCCACATCGGGCATACCGCTGACGCCCTTCAGGCACTCAAACTCGTCGCCTGCCTTACCGACAGCGCAGACATTGATGAGGCATTCGACTTCGTCACCGGCTTCGTAGAACTTAGCCAACAGAGTACCGGCTGCGGTAGAAACGCACTCGAACTCAGCCTTGTCGGTTTCGTAGGAGAACAGAACATCGCCAACAGCAACCTGATCGCCAACGTTCTTGACCCACTCGCCCATGATGCAGCTTTCCACAGTGATGCCTTCCTTGGGCATGATGACGGGCTGAGCGATGGGACCTGCAGCAGCAACAGCAGCTGCGGGAGCAACGGCGGCAGGTGCTTCAGTAGGAGCTTCGGCAGCAGCGGGAGTGCCGCCAATGCCCTTCAGGCACTCGAAGTCCTGACCGGGGTTACCGACAGCGCAGACATTGATCAGAACGGGAACTTCGTCGCCTTCTTCATAGAACTTAGCCAGCAGAGTACCGGCAGCAGTGGAGATGCATTCGAACTCAGCCTTGTCGGTTTCGTAGGAGAACAGAACATCGCCGACGTTGACGGTATCGCCAACATTGACCTTCCACTCGCCCATGATGCAGCTTTCGACAGTAATGCCTTCCTTGGGCATCAGAACACCCTGAGCAGCATTGGCAGGGGCTGCAGCAGCAGGAGCTGCAGCGGGGGCTGCGGCAGGTGCTTCAGCAGGAGCAGCGGGGGCCTCGGAGCCGCCCACGCCCTTCAGGGCAGAAACATCTTCACCGGGGTTGCCCACAGCGCAGACATTGATCAGAACGGGAACTTCGTCACCGTCTTCGTAGAACTTTTCCAGCAGAGTACCGGCAGCGGTAGAAACGCATTCGAATTCAGCCTTGTCGGTTTCATAGGTGAACAGAACATCGCCGACATTGACGGTATCGCCAACATTGACCTTCCACTCGCCGATAATGCAGGACTCAACAGTGATGCCTTCCTTGGGCATCAGAACACCTTGTGCCATGGTTGATACACTCCTTTTTTATCTGAAATAGCCTGGGGGGAAATCAATTCCCCCAGGCGGAATTTATAAATTAGCCCTTAACGGACAGCAGATACTTTTCAGCCTCTGCGCTCCACAGACCGTTGTGGCGCTTGCAGATAGCATCCAGTTCCTTGAACAGAGGATCTGTTTCGCCCAGCTTTGCAAAATCAGCAATAGCAGTCATGGGCATTTCGATCTGGGTGTAGACCAGCTTCTTACCGCCGCGGATGTTGGGCAGGTTCAGAGTGGTGTCAACAACAGAATCCAGACCGCCGACATGGGTGACCATAGTGGCAGGATTGATCTTGCCGGAGGTCATCATCTCGATAGCTTCTCTCATATCATCGGTGTTGCCGCCGGAGGTGCCAACCAGATGGGTGTAGAGATAGTGGACATTGTAGAAGTTGAACTCAGCCTTGAAGTTGGAATCGGTGGGGCCTGCGAAGAAGTTCAGACAGCCGTCGAAGCCCAGAATGGCATCAGCCTGCTCCACAACAGGACGGACAGGAGCAAAGCAGATCACATCATTGTAGCCGGTGCCGCCGGTCAGGTCACGCAGAACCTTAACGGGGTTGTCCACCTTAGCGGTGTTGACATAGTGCAGTTCAATGCCCAGTTCCTTGGCATGCTCAACGGTGTAGATGCTTGCTGCACGGGCCAGACGCTCGTCATCGATATCGGTGACGACCAACAGGCTGGGTCTGCGATCGCAATGCAGAGCGTAGTCGATAGCACCCAGACCCATGGGGCCAACAGATGCCAGCAGAGCCATCTTGCCGCCTTCCACAATGCCCATGTCATGCTCGTAGCAGCCGAGTCTGGTGTGGTACATTGCATGGAAAGTGCCGATGATACAGCTCATGGGCTCAGCCAGAGAGCCGTAGAAGTATGTATCGGAGTTGTAAGTCAGCAGGTTATCAGTCAGCAGAGTTTCAATGGGAACATTACCGTACTGAGCATCGCCGCCGCAATACTGATAGGAATAGCCGGGAGCCAGCTGGGAGCCCTTATAGAAATGAGCAGGCTGGACGACGAAACCGTCGCCGACCTTATACTTGTGCTTCCAGTTTTCGCCAACAGCATTGATCACGCCGCAGAACTCATGGCCAACGATGGTGGGGTTCTCAGCAACATCATTGGGAACACGCTTGTGGTCTTCGCCTTCCACAGCAGCCTTGTAGGAGCTCATGCAGATACTGTCGGAGATGATCTTCACCTGAACATCGTCAGGACCGACTTCGGGCAGGGTGATCTCTTCCAGGCGCAGGTCCATTTTGCCATGGATACGAACAGCTTTCGTCTTCATAGTGGTTTGTCATCCTTTCTTATTCTCCCGAAGCATATGCTTTCGGGCTTGTTTATGTATTTTTGTGTTGGTTTGTTTTTGTTTCTCTTTGTATTGTACGCAAAGCAGCGTCCAATGTCAACCCAATTCCAAACAAAATTCACATATATACTGTAAAAAATTAGTGCTTCAAACCGATTCATCTGTTACATATTCACAAAACCTACCAAGGGCAAGCAAAACCGGCTTTCTGACATACAAAAACCGCAGGCAATGCCTGCGGTTTTTGAGAAAGATTTTATCCGATCAGATAACCGTAATTCCGCAGTATGGTGAGAATAAAGACCTCAATATCTGCAGGCAGATCGTTGTCCTTGGACAGATCGTATTCGCTCACCTTTCCACCATAGCGGACAAGAACTTTCTTCTCACCCAGCGGCAGGAAACCGGTATTGGAAGCAGACTCCTCAAAACCTTCCCTGTCGTGGAACAGTGTGAACTTATCCTTATACGGCGCAGAGTCATAGGGGCAGAACACCAGACAGTTGCCGCACTCATTACACATGGCATCCACATGGAGAATCTGATGGCGGCCATCGGGCAGTTCAATCACAACATTGGCACGGTTGGGACACACATCGGCGCAGCACTGGCAGACCACATTACAGGTCAGGCAGCGGTCACCTTCACACTTGGCAGACAGCCCCAGAATACCCTTCTTGGCAATGGCATCGCATCTGGAAGGAATTGCCTGTTTGGGAATGCGAGCCTGTTTATATTCGCCCAGAACCGCAGCCGCAAATGCGGCCGCATCCGCAATGCCTTCCACCACGGTAGCAGGACCGCGGAAGCAGTCACCTGCTGTCCAGACACCTTCTACATTGGTCTTCAGATCCGGCAGACCCTTGGTATCCAGTTCCACACCGTTGGCAGCAAAGACGGCTTCATCCACCTTTTCACCAACAGCGGAAATCACCAGATCACAATCAATTTTCACCGTCTCCCCTGTTTCCACAGGTTTTCTGCGACCGGAAGCATCGGGATCGCCCAAAACCATTTTCTTACAAAGAAGCTTTCCATTTTCCTGTTTGACGGGAGATACCAGTTCCAGGAACTGCACACCATCTGCAATCGCCAATTCCAGTTCCTCTGCGTCAGCAGGCATATACTTCTTGGTGCGTCGATAGACCAAGGTAGAAGACTTTGCTCCGGCACGCAGTGCTGCTCTGGCTGCATCCATGGCAGTATTGCCGCCGCCGATCACAGCCACATGACCCAGATCCAGATTCTTTTTACCCTTGATATCCTTCAGCCAGCCGATAACCGGAAGTACGTTGCCGGAAATATCCAGTCTGCCTGCCTTCCAGGCACCGACAGCAAAGAGGATATGCGTATAGCCCTGTGCCTTCAGTTCCGAAACGGCAGGTGCTACTGTATTCAATCGAATATCCACACCCAGCTTTTCCAGCATGGCGGCATCCTTGTCGATAGCTGCGTGGGAAATGCGGAACTCCGGAATGACCTGACGGACGATGCCGCCCAGTTTATCGGACTGCTCAAAGAGTGTCACTTCTACACCTTCTCTTGCCAGGAAGTGGGCTGCAGCCATACCGGTGGGACCACCGCCGACAACCGCAGCTTTGACTCCTTCTTTTCTGGGAGCAGGCATCAATTTAGGCAGCAGTTTATCATAACCGCGCTCTGCAGCC
>JAZNFJ010000084.1:0-4261 GCA_045589035.1 Candidatus Avilachnospira sp.
GTGTTGATGAAGGGCTTGAAGCCGCAGGTAGCCATACCGGCAGCGACACCGGTCATGTTGCCTTCAGCGATACCCATATCGAAGAAGCGCTCGGGATAGGCCTTCATAAAGCCGTTGGTCATGGTAGCACCTGCCAGGTCAGCATCGAAAACGACCAGATCGGGGTACTTTTCAGCCAGTTCTACCAGAGCTTTGCCGTAAGCGGCACGAGTTGCAATATTTTCACCCATGATTTAACCCTCCAGTTCCTTGATCTTGGCTTCCAGCTCAGCCTGAGCCTGAGCCATCTGCTCATCGTTGGGGGCCTTGCCGTGCCAGCCGGCATTGTCTTCCATGAAGGAAACGCCCTTGCCCTTGATGGTCTTGGCGAGGATCATGGTGGGCTTACCCTTGGTGGCAGCAGCTTCTGCGTAAGCAGCGGAGATGGCGTCGATATCGTGACCGTCGACCTTGATCACATGCCAGCCGAAAGCTTCCAGTTTCTTGTCCAGAGGCTCGGAGGGCATAACATCGCAGGTGCGGCCGTCGATCTGCAGACCGTTGACGTCGATGCAGGCGCACAGGTTGTCCAGGTTGTACTTGGCAGCAGACATGAAAGCTTCCCAGACCTGACCTTCAGCGATCTCGCCGTCGCCCAGGATGGAGTAGACGCGGTAGTTCTTGCCTGCGACCTTGCCGGCCAGAGCCATACCCACAGCGGTGGAGGTACCCTGACCCAGAGAGCCGGTGGACATATCAACACCCTTGACATGGTGCATTTCCACGTGACCGGACATGTGGCCGTCGATACGGCGGAACATCTTCAGGTCTTCCACAGGGAAGAAGCCCTTCAGAGCCAGCACAGGGTACAGAGCGGGAGAGCAGTGACCCTTGGACATAACAAAGCGGTCACGATCATCCTTGCGGGGATCGTTGACATCGACGTTCATAACGTCAAAATACAGAGTGGACAGCACATCCAGACAGGACAGGGAGCCGCCGGGATGACCGGAAGCAGCGCCGTGAACCATCTGCACTGCCAGCAGGCGAGCCTTGGCAGCATTCAGTGCAATCATGTTGCGTTTGGACTGATCCATAATATTGATTCCTTCCTTTGCTTTTGATTGGTTGGTTTCATTTCTATCCATTATCTATCATACATGATTTAAGTGAATATTTCCAGCCTTTTTTGCAAAAAATCTTTAGTTTTTCAAACTCTGCATGGGGGCAGGAATTCTGCCGCCGCGAGCCACAAATTCCTCTGCGCTCTCGGGATGGACGGGCATGATCGGTGCTTCACCCAGCAGGCCGCCGAATTCCACCATATCGCCCACCTGCTTGCCCACAGCAGGGATAATGCGGACAGCGGTGGTCTTGGAGTTGACCATACCGATGGCAGCTTCATCGGCGATGATGGCGGAAATGGTGGAAGCAGGGGTATCACCGGGGACGGCGATCATATCCAGACCCACAGAGCAGACACAGGTCATGGCTTCCAGCTTATCCAGAGTCAGCACACCGGAGTGGGCGGCAGCGATCATGCCCTCGTCCTCGGAAACAGGGATAAAGGCACCGGACAGGCCGCCAACGCTGGAAGATGCCATAACGCCGCCCTTCTTCACCGCATCGTTCAGCAGTGCCAATGCAGCAGTCGTGCCGTGGCAGCCGCAGGTTTCCAGACCCATGGCTTCCAGAATCCGGGCCACGCTGTCGCCCACAGCAGGGGTAGGTGCCAGAGACAGGTCCACCACGCCAAAGGGCATGTTGAGCCGACGGGACGCTTCCTGGGCCACCAGCTGACCCATACGGGTGATGCGGAAGGCAGTCTTTTTGATGGTTTCCGCCACCACATCCAGAGGCTGACCCTTGCATTCCTGCAGGGCATGGTACACCACACCGGGACCGGACACGCCCACATTGATGACCGTTTCCGGCTCACCGACACCATGGAACGCACCGGCCATAAAGGGATTGTCCTCCACGGCATTGCAGAAGATGACCAGTTTGGCGCAGCCCATGCCGCCATTGTCGGCAGTGAGGGAAGCGCAGCGTTTGACGGTCTCGCCCATGAGCTTCACCGCATCCATGTTGATACCGGCCTTGGTAGAGCCCACATTGACTCTGGAGCAGACCACATCGGTGGTAGCCAGTGCCTCAGGGATGGACTGGATCAGACGGCGGTCACCGGAGGTCATGCCCTTCTGCACCAGCGCGGAAAAGCCGCCGATAAAGTTGACACCGCAGTTCTTGGCAGCCCGGTCCATGGCCTGTGCAAAGGGTACGAAGTCTTCCGTTTCGGAAGCACCTGCCACCAATGCCATGGGGGTGATGGAAATGCGCTTGTTGATGATGGGAATACCCAGTTCTTTTTCAATTCTCTCGCCGGTGGGCACCAAATTTTGAGCACAGCGGCAGATCTTATCGTAAATTTTTTCCGTTGCAGCCTTGGGATTGGGATCTGCGCAGTCCAGCAGAGTGATACCCATGGTGATGGTGCGGATATCCAGATGCTGGTTGGAGATCATATCCACCGTCTGCATAATATCATGATGGGAAATCAGCATAATTGGCCTCCCGGATCAAATTCTGTGCATGGCGTGGAAAATATCTTCCCGCTGGATACGGATGGTCAGACCGGTTTCGGCTTCCTTGGCCTTCAGGGCCTCGCCGATCTCGTCAAAGGTCTTGGGGGACTTGCCCGTATCCACCAGCATGATCATGGTGAAATAGTCATGCATAACGGTCTGGCTGATGTCCACAATGTTGATCTTCATATCTGCCAGAATGGTGCAGATCTCGGCAATGATGCCCACACGGTCCAGACCCACAACGGTCAGAATTGCTTTCATAGTGTTTCCTCCTCTTTTAGAACAGGGACAGTCTGCACAGACTGTCCCTGTAAAAAATCTTAATAGCTCATCTTATCAGCCAGCCACTGCTTCAGTTCGCTGATGGGCACACGGACCTGCTCCATGGTATCGCGGTCACGGATGGTGACGGCATTGTCAGCAGGAGTGTTCTCATCGCCAACGGTCTCGAAGTCGATGGTGATGCAATAAGGCGTGCCGATCTCGTCCTCACGGCGGTAGCGCTTGCCGATAGAGCCGGCATCGTCATAGTCCACCATGAAGTCCTTCTGCAGCATCTGATAAATTTCCTGTGCCTTGGGAGCCAGTTTCTTGCTCAGAGGCAGGACAGCGGCCTTGAAGGGAGCCAGAGCGGGGTGGAAGTGCATGACCACACGGACATCGTCGTTGCCGTTCTTGTCCTGACCAACCACTTCTTCGTCGTAGGCTTCCACCAGGAAGGCCAGGGTCACACGGTCAGCACCCAGAGAAGGCTCCACGACATAGGGAATATAATGCTCATTGCGCTCCTGGTCAAAGTAGGTCATATCCTTGCCGGAAGTGGTCTGATGGGCATTGAGGTCAAAGTTGGTGCGGGAAGCAACGCCCCACAGTTCGCCCCAGCCGAAGGGGAAGACGAACTCGAAGTCAGTGGTGGCATTGGAATAGTGGCTCAGTTCTTCGGGATCGTGGTCACGCAGGCGCAGGTTCTCTTCCTTGATGCCCAGACCCAGCAGCCACTTGTGGCAGAAATCCTTCCAGTAGGCAAACCATTCCAGTTCGGTACCGGGCTGGCAGAAGAACTCCAGTTCCATCTGCTCGAACTCACGGGTACGGAAGGTAAAGTTGCCGGGAGTGATCTCGTTACGGAAGGACTTACCCACCTGGCAGACGCCGAAAGGCAGCTTGCGGCGGGTGGTTCTCTGAATATTCTGGAAGTTGACGAAGATACCCTGTGCGGTTTCGGGACGCAGGTAAACGGTGTTCTTGGCATCTTCGGTGACACCCTGGAAGGTCTTGAACATCAGGTTGAACTGACGGATATCGGTCCAGTTGTGCTTGCCGCAGGTGGGGCAGGCGATGTTGTGCTCTTCCACAAATTCCTTCATTTCTGCCTGGCTCATGGCATCCACGGGCTTGGGCAGGGTGAAGCCGTTTTCGGCGCACCAGTCTTCAATGACCTTATCGGCACGGAAGCGCTCCTTGCACTCCTTGCAGTCCATCAGAGGATCGGAGAAACCGCCCACATGACCGGAAGCGACCCAGGTCTGGGGGTTCATCAGAATGGCAGCATCCAGACCCACATTGTAGGGGCTTTCCTGCACAAATTTCTTCCACCATGCTTTTTTCACATTGTTCTTCAGTTCCACACCCAGAGGGCCGTAGTCCCAGGTGTTGGCCAGGCCGCCGTAGATTTCGGAGCCGGAGAAGACAAA
>JAZNFJ010000085.1:0-3330 GCA_045589035.1 Candidatus Avilachnospira sp.
CATCCGTTTCCAGCCAAAGGTTTTCCATGGCAATGGAAAGGTCGATCTGCGCATAGTCCGGCAGGCGGCAGTTTTTCTGATAAGCTGCTACGATGGCAACAGGGGCATTTTTCACCATGCCGGAATAAGGATGGACCTTGGAAAGTGCCAGCAGCTTTTCCCTATTGGTCACCACAAAGAACTCCCATGGCTGCTGGTTTGCTGCGGAAGGTGCCTGCATAGCTGCCCGGAGAATGGCTAGAGTCTTTTCCTTTTCCACAGGCCGGTCCTGGTATTTCCGTATGCTGACTCTTGTAAAAATAGAATTCATGTGCATTCTCCTTTTCAAAATTAGCGGTCAAGAAACCTTCTCAGATGTGCGATGGCAATGGTGTCATGCTTCTTGCCAAATCCGTGGGCACCGCCCTCAATGATGTGGAGCTTGGCATTGGGGTACGAGCGCTGTGCCTGCCGGGAATAATCCAGCTTCACGATATTATCCTTCGTTCCATGGACGATCAGCACCGGACCGCGATAGGGCTTGATCTCCGCAATGGGATCCATATCGATCACATCTGCCACATAGCACCGTCCCAGCTTCATGGGGCCGCAGTTGATACGCTCCGGGATATTCTTCGGATCGAATTTGGCGAACATCATCTTACCCGCCCGGGCATCGTCGGGGATACACAGTGCCGGGTAGAACAGTACCAGCTTGTTGACCAATGCAGGATGCTTCGCGGCAACCAATGCGGACACGAAACCGCCCTGACTGCAGCCCATGAGCAGCAACTCATTGCCAGTATAGGGCAGACTCTGCGTGTATTCGATAACTGCTTCCAGATCTCGCATTTCTGTCAGTACGGACATATCGGTGGTTGCGCCGTCGCTCTTACCCTTTTTCATAACACTGCCGCCGCAGAAGTCGAAGCAATAAGCACAGTATCCCATCCGTGCCAGTTCCTTGGTATACTGGCGTACAGTATCCTGCCATGCCATAAAACCGTGGCTTACGATGGCTATGGGTAAATTATCACCCTCTGGACGGTATTCTGTTCCACGGATGGTCAGGTCGCCCCGTTTACATTCAAAGGTAGTTTCTGTAAAAGGCTCCTGCACCTTCGGCTTCTTCAGAAAGCCCGGCATTTCCATTGCGCTTCCTCCTTATAATGTTCTGATTTCATTTTAACTTTCGGATCGTGAAATGTAAATATCAAAGTTCCGGTCGAGCCTTCAACGAGAAGTCTGCCTCGGATGAAGAACACAAAAAGTTCATATTTTATCCGTATTTTGTCCAAATTTATGTCAAAAACAGGTCACAGAAGTCAAAATCTTCCTATCACAAGTCAATTTCACGCCTTACGAAAGGGCGAATGCGATGCTATAATACCCCCACACTTGGTTGAGCGGTTCGCCGCTCCCAAGCCACAAATTACAAACTTTTCACTCTCAATTTTGGAGGTATTTATATTATGAAGAACACTTTTGCTAAGAATCTGTTTAAGTCCATGGAGAACTACGGCGAGATGCTGAACCGCGTGGGCTGCTAATTGAAAACCATTTCTCACTTAGGTTTTAGGAGGATATTGATTATGTCTATGAAGAAGAACATCGTAAAGGCCATGCAGAATATCGGCGAGATGTCCGCCTGCATCGGTTCTCTGTAAGAATCAACACACACTCAATTCGGAGGTATTTTGAATATGAAGATCATGAAGAATCTGACCAAGTCCATGCAGTCCATCGGTGAAATGAACGCCCACATCGGCTGCTGATTGAAAAACAGAACTCCCACCGTTAGATGGGTTACTGCATAATGGTTAACGGAGCGTATCGGTATCGATACGCTCCGCTTTTTTTGTTTACAGAGAGCTAAGTGCCGCACCCAACGTACAGAAGTACAACCTGATATCGTTGGAATTTGTCAGTCCAGATCAATGCCTTTCACAAATTGTACTATTTCTGCGTTGACTTGCTCCGGATTATCTCCGTTGGAGAAATGGGAAGCCTTTTCAATGATGTGCAACGGATATCCGGTTGCTTTTGACCAGTCATAGCAATACCGGCGTACTTTCCCTGTTCTGTCTTTGTCTCCCAGCAGGATCAGCACGGGACAGGGCAAATGGATATCTCTGTTCTCCTGTGCGAATTTCCCGTACGCGATATCCATTTGCTCAATGATTTGTTCCTTTGACTTGGAAGATAGAATTTTCATCATTTTGTTGTAGGAATAGTCTGTCAGAGAAATGGATTTTGCCATGCTCCGACGAAGTATTTTATCCGGAAACATTTTTGCCATCGGTTTTACCTTGGAAAGCCACCATAAATCGGATTTTGAATAATAAGCTGTCCCGAATGGTGTCGTATCGATACCAACAAAGCATTTCACTTTTTCCGGATATAAATGGGCAAACATTTGAGAAGGGTAGCCTCCCATGGACATTCCTACCAAAGAAACCGTTTCAATATGTTCCTGTTGTAAGATGCTGTTTAAGTCCTTTGCGGTGTTCTCATAGGAAAAATTCCTGTAAGGAATAGACAGCCCATGCAGTGGAACATCCCATACAATTACGGTATATTCTTTTTGAAAGAATTCAATCTGTTTTTCATACATTGTATGGTCTGCAGTCAAACCGTGGGTAAAAACAATTACTTCGTTCGATCTATGGTTGGTTTTTGAAATCCAATAATGTACTTCTCCACCGACCCCTTTAATTGTTTTATGTTCCATTGTATTCTCTCCTATTCCATGGCAAACCGGCAGGACATGGGCTTTTTCAGAACATAAGAGGGGTGATTCATCCCGGTAGGGGCATAAAATTCCTCTCCCACAAAGGTAAAGCCCAGTTTTTTCAGCACTTTTGCAGAGTTGACATTGTAGGGATTGTGTCCGGCGAAGAGGCTCTCTGCCTGCAACACATCAAAAGCATATACAACAACGGCGTTTGCAGCTTCCACAGCGATGCCCTGTCCCCAAAACTGAGGTCGCAGATGAAAGCCAAGCTCATACTGCTTTTCACCCCGGGGACGCAGTCCACAGCAGCCAATCAGTTCTCCGGAGGTTAGCGCAAAGACAGGCCAGTATTGAATACCAAATCGTTTGTCATTTTCTAGCTCACACTGAAGTCTGCTTTCGATGTCACTTTGGCTGAAGCTGCCGTTGGCGCAGATATATCTGGTGACAGCAGGATCACCCCAAAGGAGCTTTGCCAGAGGAAGATCCTCATCGCACCATTTAGAAAAGGCGATACGGTCAGTTTTTAGAAAATAGCTTCTCTTCATAGACTGTCCCGCAAATCAGATACCCAGAGTATCCGTCCAGGCTTTGACAGAAGCGATGCTCTGCCTGCC
>JAZNFJ010000086.1:0-2179 GCA_045589035.1 Candidatus Avilachnospira sp.
CACCAAGTCCTATCAGCGGCTGAAAGGCCGGGATGTGATCACCGATCCAAAGACTCCCAAGAGCAATCGTACCATAAAGATGCCTGATTTTCTTGTAGAAGAAATGCAGGATTACCTGAAAATGCTGTATGCGGTACAACCGAATGAAAGGATCTTCACCTGTACAAAGAATGGTCTGCACCGGGAAATGACCAGAGCTGCTACCGCTGCCGGTGTTAAGCGCATCAGAATCCACGACCTCAGACACAGCCACATTTCCCTGCTGATTGAGATGGGTTTCTCCGCAGTAGCAATCGGGGATCGTGTTGGACACGAAAGCGTGGATATCACCTACCATTACGCACACCTGTTCCCTTCTGCCCAAAGCAATATGGCAGACCAGTTAAGTGCCATCCGGGGAGGGTTCGCCAATGTCAGCTAAAAACATGGACAAGCATTACCGCTGGCGGAACCGGACTGTTGCTTTCCGGGTATCGGAAGAAGAAAACCAGCAGATCAACACCTTCGCAAAGCTGGCTGGCACCACGAAGCAGGACTATATCACCCAGCGGCTCTTGTGTCAGGATGTGGTCATCCAGGGTAATCCCAGAGTTTATAAGGCATTGAAGGAACAGCTTGAAGCCGTTCTCTCAGAGCTGAAGCGAATCGATACCGAGAACAGCGTTTCTCCCGATCTTCTGGATACTATTCACATGATCGCTCGGATCATGGATGGCATGAAGGAGGATGGCAATGGCAGATAAAAAAGAAATGACTACCCTGAACGCATCTGTTGGCGCAGATGCAGGGCAGTCATTCACAAAAGATAACACTGAAATTATACCCGATTCAGTCGATAAATTCAATGGGGAAAGTGAATTTTACGAAGAAAATTCCGCAAATATCGAGCTGCTTATGCGGCGAATGAACGATCCTAGCTTCATGCCGGTGGTTTCTATGGAAGATATCTACGGAATGGTCTTCACCGCAAAGCAGTGGATCGTCGAAGGGCTGCTCCATACCGGAGCCTATATTCTGGCAGGCGCACCCAAATACGGTAAATCATTCCTGGTCATGCAGATGGCCTATTGCGTCAGCAAAGGGTGCCCTATTTGGGGGCACCCTGTCCACCAAAGTCCAGTCCTGTATCTGGCTTTGGAGGACAATCACAGGCGGCTCCAATCCCGGATGTTCCGGATGTTCGGTGTGGAAAGTACAAAGGACTTATACTTCTCCATCGAATCAAAGAAGATTCGCAACGGTCTGGAAGAACAGTTAAGAGGCTTCCTGCTGGATCACCCCGGAACCAAGCTGATCATCATCGATACCCTAAGAAAAGTCCGGGAAGGCAATGAAGATTCCTACAGCTATGCCCGTGATTATGATGACATCGGTCTGCTGAAGAAATTCGCAGACGACCATGATATCTGTCTGATTATCGTCCATCATACCCGGAAGCTAGGAGACGAAAATGACCAGTTCAATATGATCGCAGGCACCACCGGATTGACCGGAGCTGCCGATGCCAGTTTTCTTCTCCACAAACGTAAACGTACTGACCACGATGCCACCTTGCAGCTTACCGGACGGGATGTGCAGGATCAAAAATTCTATCTGATGCGTGACCTGGAGCATCTGACCTGGGATCTGGACCGTGTAGAGGTTGAAGATTTTAAACTCCCTCCCGATCCGGTATTGATCGCTGTTTCTCAGATAGTAACAGCAGAAGCACCCACATGGAGCGGCAGCCCTTCGGATTTGGCAGAGCTTTTGAATGTGGACATCAGCCCTATTTCCTTGACAAAGCATTTGAACGTAAACGCAGGCCGCTTACAAAAGGATTTCTCTATCCAATATAAGCGCAAAAACCTTCATGAAGGTCGGCGTATCTTCCTTGAATATATCCCGTAGAAAAGCTGACGCAACACTTCCGCGACACTTGCGACGGTTGCGACACTTGATTCGGCACCCTAAAACAACCGTCGCAACTGTCGCAACCGTCGCGCCCTCCCCTCAAGTCGGACGTAGCCATGTCGTTCTGTGAGCCAAGGAGTTGGGTCTAGTCATTGTCTTCCTAAGACCGCTTGGCCTCCGACTTAAGCTGACGCAACACTTCCGCGACACTTGCGACGGTTGCGACACTTGATTCGGCACCCTAAAACAACCGTCGCAACTGTCGCAACCGTCGCGCCCTCCCCTC
>JAZNFJ010000087.1:0-21608 GCA_045589035.1 Candidatus Avilachnospira sp.
CCGACTTGGTGTCCGCTGCACACAGAAGGACCTTTTTGCCCTCCTGCTTCAGCTGATGGGCGATCTTGCCGA
The DNA here is from genome assembly GCA_045589035.1 of Candidatus Avilachnospira sp. Classification (GTDB taxonomy): domain Bacteria; phylum Bacillota; class Clostridia; order Oscillospirales; family Oscillospiraceae; genus Avoscillospira. The sequence continues at coordinate 73 of JAZNFJ010000087.1, forward strand.
TGGTGGTGGTCTTGCCGACACCGTTTACACCGATCACCAGCACCACAGAAGGCTGGGTGGAAAGATCCAGCTGGGTGCTGCCCACATCCAGCATTTCCACCAGCACCGCCCGGAGAGCAGCCTTGGCTTCCTCGGTGGTCTTCAGCTTTTCTGCCTTGACCTTGCTGCGGAGGGCATCCATGGCTTCCATGGTGGTATCCATACCCAGATCCGCCAAAATCAGGCTTTCTTCCAGCTCTTCATAGAAATCTTCATCGATCTCCTTGTGGAAAGAAAAGACCTGACCGATATTATTGGCAGTTCTGCTGAGTCCCTGCTTGATTTTATCAAAAAAACCCATAGTCGTTCCTTTCTTAATTGGCGATGCCCAGTTCCTGCACCAGCTGGTTCATGTCCAGATGGAGAATCTTCGACACACCCTGCTCCTGCATGGTGACACCGTAGAGAACATCGGACTCTTCCATGGTGCCGCGGCGGTGGGTAATGACGATAAACTGGGTCTTCTGGCACAGGGTGCGCAGATAAGTTGCAAACCGTTCCACATTCCGGTCGTCCAGTGCCGCATCGATCTCGTCCAGCAGACAGAAGGGTGTGGGACGGACTTTCAGAATGGCAAAATACAGCGCGATTGCCACAAAGGCCTTTTCACCGCCAGACAACAGTGTAATGGTCTTCAGCTGCTTGCCGGGAGGCTGGACCTTGATCTCAATGCCGCAGGACAGCGGTTCTTCCGGATTTTCCAGAATCAACTCACCCTTACCGCCATTGAACATCTCCACAAAGGTTTTGCCGAAATACTCGTTGATCTTGGCAAATTCACGGACGAAGATCTCGGTCATCTCGGCGGTGATGGTCTTGACAATGTTTTCCAGCTCCTTTTTGGCATGGAGCACATCATCTCGCTGACCGGACAGATATTCGTATCGCTCGTTGACCCGCTGGAACTCCTCGATGGCACCCAGATTGGGCGTACCCAGAGAGGAGATTTTCCGCTTGAGTTCAGAAATCTTCTTGCCTGCGGCGGTAATGTTTTCGATCTCCGCTGCAAAGGGAGCTGCTGTAGAGGGGGTCAACTCGTAGTTATCCCACAGCTTATCAAGAATCTGCTTCTCTTCCAGCTGTGCGGCTTCCTTCTTATTTTCCAGACGGGCGGCTTCCCGCTCCATATCCAGAATATCTTTGTTCTTTTCCTGTGCCTGCTTTTCGGTCTTGGTACGGCGGGCTTCAATCTCTGCCCGCTCCTGCAGCTGGCTTTGCAGTGCCTCCTTGGCCTGCTCCAGTTTTCCATCCATTTCCTGCCGCTTTTCCACAGACTGGGCTATACGCTCCTGCAGGGAAGCGATTTCTGCTTCGTAGGAGGCAATCAGCTGCTCCTTCTGTCCGCGATCGCCAGCCATGTCCTGTGCCAAAGCTTCCAACTGCCGGACACTTTCCTGTGCCGTGGTGCGTTCTGCATCCTGTGCGGCAGCATCCATGCGCAGTTCGGTGATGCGATCATTCCATTGGGCAGCCTGCTGGGAAAGGGCAGTCTGACCCTTGGTCAGCCCCTCCAGTTCCTCTTCCAGAGCCGCGATCTGCATCTGGGCACGGTCTGCTTCCTGCTTCAGCAATTCCAGCTTGCTCTCATCGCCGCCGCTTCTGCCGGCAATGGCTTCCAGTTCCCGCTCATAGGAACGGATATTTTCCGTAATGGCTTCCACCAGCGCATTGGCCTGACGGGCCTGACCTTCGGCACGAAGGACATCATCCTCCGCCTGCCGCAGCTGACCCTGAATGGTAGTCAGTTCAAATTCCACCTGTGCAGCCGCACGGACAGCTTCCGCCAGAAGTGTTTCTTCTTCCTTCAGCTTGGCAGCCAGTTTCTGCTCTTTCTCTTCCAGTCGCTCCAGTTCGTTGGCACGTGTCAGAACACCTGCGCTCTGGGAAACGGAGCCGCCGGTCATGGAGCCGCCTGTGTTCATCACCTGACCGTCCAAAGTGACGATCTTAAAACGGCTCTGATACTGCCGTGCCATGGCAACGGCATGGTTCAGATTATCCGCCACAACGGTGCGTCCCAGCAGATATTCCATCAGATTTTTGAATTTGGGATCATAGGTCACCAGTTCCGAGGCCAGACCTACATAGCCGGCACAGCGTTCCAGACCTTTTTCCTGCAAGGTACGACCCTGCTTGGCATTCAGCGGCTCACAGGTCACACGGCCGCCGTTGCACCGCTTCAGAAAGTCCAGTACCCGCTTGCCATCCTCATCAGTAGCAACCGTCACATTCTGCATAGCACCACCCAGAGCCGTTTCAATGGCAACGGTATAGTCATCATCGGTACGGATCAGAGAGGATACAGGGCCGTAGACCTTACCGAGGGTGTTGCGCTTGCTTTCCTGCATGACCAGACGGACTGCCTTGGGTGCACCTTCATGGTTCTGCATCATTTCCCGCAGCATCCGGCTTCTGGACTGGGCCGTCTGCAGATCGATCTTCAGACTGTCCACCGTTTTCTGCAGGGCATCCCGCTTTTCCACCCGGGACTTCTGCCGCAGGGCATAGCCGGCTGCGGAATTCTGACCGGAGGTAACGGCATCCTGTGCCTCCTCCAGAGCTTCTTCATAAGCTTTTGCCTGCTTGCACAGATCTTCCCGTCTGACAGCTGCGGCATCCAGATCGGACTGGACGGTACTCTTGCGCTCCAGAATTTCCTCCATAGAGGCATTCAGGGATGCAATATCCGCATTCTTCCGGGCCAGTTCCGTCTGCAAAAGTGCCTGCTTGGCACGCAGTTCCAGAACCTTTCGCTCCGTATCATCCACATTCCGGCTGACGGACTGGCTCTGTGCCAGCGCATCTTCCAGATCTGCCTGCACCTTTTCCAGGGTCTTGCCGATCTCTTCAATGCGGCTGCGATGGGCCGCGATCTGCTCGGCAATGCCGCCGCTGCGGCCATCCTGCTCCTGCAGTTCCTGCTCCACACGGAGGATATTCTGCTGCGTATTTTCCACACTGGCCTGCAAAACGGCTGTTTCACCGCTCTGGGCAGCGGCTTCGCTCTCCATGGAAGCAATGACTTCCCGCTGCCGATCCAGTTCCAGACCCTTGTGATTCAGCTGCAGCGCCAGCTGCTCAGACAGCTGATAGAGATGGTTCAGTTCGCCATGCTGCTGCTCCAGAATAAAGGCGGCAGAAGCATAGTCGCCTTCGGCTTTCTTCAGAGATTCCGCCAGCTTCTGCAGGTTCTCCAGCCACAGAGCAATTTCCTGCCCCTTCAGTTCTTCCCGAAGGTCCAGATATTTCTTTGCCTTCTCTGCCTGCTGGCGCAGAGGTTCCACCTGATCTTCCAGTTCGGAGATCTTGTCGCCGATCCGCAGCAGGTTATCTTCCGTAGAGGCCAGACGGCGCTCCGTTTCTTCCTTGCGATGGCGGTACTTGGAAATACCGGCTGCTTCTTCGAAGACTTCTCTTCGATCCGTGCTTTTCAGAGCCAGAATTTCATCTATACGGCCCTGACCGATATTGGAATAGCCCTCCTTGCCCAGACCGGTATCCATGAACATCTCATTGATGTCACGGAGTCTGGCAGACTGGCGGTTGATATAGTATTCACTTTCGCCGGAGCGGTAATACCGGCGGGTAACGGTGACTTCAGGGGTTTCGATGGGCAGGGCACCATCGCTGTTATCCAGAATCAGCGATGCTTCGGCAAAACCAAGGGCACTTCGCTTCTGGGTACCGCCGAAAATCACATCTTCCATCTTCGCGCCGCGCAGAGCCTTGGAACTCATTTCGCCCATGACCCAGCTGATGGCATCGGAAATATTCGATTTGCCGCTTCCGTTGGGTCCTACAATGGCGGTGATATCATCGCCAAAACGCAGAACCGTCTTGTCCGCAAAGGACTTGAAGCCTTGAATCTCCAGAGCTTTCAGATACACGCTAACACTTCTCCATTTTCCTTATTATCCTCATATTTTAACAATTTTCCAAGCCAATTGCAACATAATTCTTTCCAAATCCGGCAAGTGTAATTCCCTCTGTTATAATCACCAAAAAATTGGGGAATACTTGACTTTTCAAGGGTCAAAGTTGTATCCTGTAACCATAGAAACAAGGGAAGGAGATCACGATGAACGCAAGAAAAACCTTCACCGATGAAGAACTTCGTTATCTGCAATTACTGGCAACCAAATATCCCACTGTGCAGGCCGCCAGTACGGAAATTATCAACCTGCAGGCTATTCTGAGTCTGCCCAAGGGAACAGAACATTTCATCTCCGATATTCATGGCGAATATGAGGCCTTTCTGCATATTCTCAACTCCTGTTCCGGTCATGTGAAGGAAAAGATGGACGAGCTGTTTTCCATCACCATTTCCAAGCATGACCGCAATGAACTGGCTACGCTGATCTATTACCCGGAAGAAAAGCTGGCCATGATGGCGCAATCCGATCAGGATCTCAGCGAATGGTATCAGATCACTTTGTACCGGCTGCTGGCACTCTGCCGCTGGGTTGCCACCAAATACACCCGCAACAAGGTGCAGAAAGCATTGCCCAAGGCTTATGAAGCGATCGTAAACGAATTGATTCAGCTTCGTCCCGATGATCCGGACAAGGAAGATTATTACGAAAATATCATCAAGTCCATCATCCAGACCGGACAGGCCAACGGCGTGATCAAATCCGTCTGCCAGACCATCAAGCGGCTGACGGTGGATCAGCTGCACATTGTGGGCGATATTTTTGACCGGGGCCCCAGAGCCGATGTGGTCATGGACTCTCTGCTGGACTATCACACTGTGGATGTCCAGTGGGGCAACCACGACATTCTCTGGATGGGCGCTGCCTGCGGTTCCAGAACCATGGTGGCAACGGTTCTCGCCAACTCCATCCACTACAACAATCTGGATGTCATCGAAACAGGCTACGGCATTTCCCTGCGTCCTCTTTCCATTTTCGCAAACGAAGTCTACAAAGACTGCGACACCCATCGCTTTACCGTCAAGCTGACCGGTTCCGATGCCGGACAGTATACAGAAAAGGACAAGCTGCTGTCCGCCCGGATGCACAAGGCCATCACCGTCATCCTCTTCAAGCTGGAAGGTCAGAAGATTCTGCGCCATCCGGAATATGAAATGAATGACCGGCTGCTGCTGGACAAGATCGACTACGAAAACAAGACCGTCAACATCGGCGGCACGGTCTACAAACTGGAAGACTGTGACTTCCCCACCGTCGACCCTGCCGACCCCTATGCACTGACACAGGAAGAGCTGACTGTCATTGAACAGCTGACCGCATCCTTTCGCCACAGCGAAAAACTTCAGAAGCACGCCCGTTTCCTCTATGCCAAGGGCGGTCTTTACAAGATTCATAACGGCAGCCTCTTGTTCCATGGCTGTATCCCCATGACCGCCGAGGGCAAGCTGCTGACCTTCAATATTGGCGGTCAGGAGCGTTCCGGCAAGGAGTTCCTCGACTATGCCGAAACCTCTGCTCGGAAAGCCATGTACCAGAAACGCGGCACGGCGGATATGGACTTCCTCTGGTGGCTGTGGGCAGGCAGAAACAGTCCCATCTTCGGTCGGGATCGCATGACCACCTTTGAACGGCGGCTCATTGCTGACGAAAGCGCATGGACGGAAACCAAAAATGCCTATTACACCTTCTACAATGATCCCGATGTTTGTGAAATGCTGCTGAAGGAATTTGGTCTGGAAGGCCCACACAGCCATATTATCAACGGCCATGTGCCGGTGAAGGCCGGTAAGGGAGAAAGTCCCATCAAAGGCGGCGGCAAACTGATCGTCATTGACGGCGGCTTCTGCAAAGCCTATCAGCCCACCAGCGGCATTGCCGGCTACACCCTCGTTTCCAACTCCCATTGTATCAAAATCGTATCCCACCAGCCCTTTGCAGGGCGTCAGGATGCCATTCGGAACAATCACGATATCGCCAACGATGCCACTGTCATCGATGTGATGGAGCGGCGGGTAAAGGTCGCCCAGACCGATCAGGGCAAGCTGCTGCAAAAACAGGTGGACGATCTGCAGAGTCTGCTGGATGCCTACCGCTCCGGCGCCATCCGCGAGCAGCATAAAGACTGACAGCAAAAAAGAAGAACCGCAAATGCGGTTCTTCTTTTTTATTCGGTTTCGTATTCCTTGGGGAACAGGTTTTTGACCGCTTCGTGGGCGGCAGCCTGCTCCGCTTTTTTCTTGCTTCTGCCTTGTCCCCTGCCGACAACTTTGCCGTTGAGCAGCACATCCACAGCAAAGACCTTGTCGTGATCGGGGCCAGATTCTCCGGTCAACGCATAGGCAATGACCTGATCCTTTTCCCGCTGGACCAGTTCCTGGAACATGGTCTTATAATCGAAATTACCGGGTCTGCCCTTGGGCAGTTCGCAGAGAATCAGCCGGTGGATGATTCCCTTGGCAGCATCAAAGCCGCCATCTAAGTACGCAGCAGCCAGAACAGACTCCATGGCATCGGAAACGATGCTGTCCCGGTGTCTGCCGCCGCCATGCTCCTCACCGTGACCCAGAAGCAGGAACTCTCCCAGACGCACCTTTTCGGCGCAGCGGGCCAGATTTCCCTCGCAGACCAGATCCGCACGCAGGCGGGTCAGATCCCCCTCCGGCTGATCCGGAAAACGATGGAAGAGGAAATCTGCCGTCACAAAGCCCAGAATGCTGTCACCCAGAAATTCCAGCCGTTCATTGTCCTTTCTGCCATTGCGTCTTTCATTGGCATAGGAGCTGTGGGTCAGGGCATTTTCCAAAAGTTCCTTATCTTGAAAGCAGTAGCCAAGGCTCTGCTCCAGTTCCCTGTACATGATTATCCCCTCTTTACTCTGCGGCAGAGCCTTTGATCAGATGCATATCCTGCTGCAGCAGTTCCGTCATATTGCCGTTGGCGGCAGCAATGGCCTGCTTCACGGCACTGCGAATGGCTCTGGCATCGGAAGAGCCGTGGGCCTTGATGACCGGCTTGCTGATACCCAGCAAAATGGTACCGCCCACTTCCCGATAGTCCATACGCTTTTTGAAGGAGGCAATGCCATCCTTGCAGATCAAAGCAGCAATCTTGGTCAGCAGATTCTTCATAAACATGCCCTTGAGCATCTTGCCCATGAACGCAGCCGTGCCTTCAATGGTCTTCAGCAGAATATTGCCGGAGAAGCCGTCGGCTACCACCACATCCACGACACCCATCGGCACATCTCTGGCTTCCACATTACCCACAAAGTTCAGAAGGCCCTGTTCCTTTGCATTCTGCAGCAAAACATAGGTCTGCTTGTGCATTTCCGTGCCCTTGCTGTCCTCTGCGCCGATATTCAGAAGACCGACCTTGGGCTGAATCTTCTTCTGCACCTGCTTGGCATAAAGGGTGCCAAGGAAGGCAAACTGCAGCAGAAATTCCGGTGTGCACTCGGCATTGGCGCCGCAGTCGATGAGCAAAGTCTTGTTGTCTGTGGGGATTTCGGGGCAAAATGCCGCACGACGGATGCCCTTGACGCGCTTGACAATCAAAGTGGCCGCTGTCAGCAGTGCACCCGTAGAGCCGGCGGAAATAAAGGCATCACCATTGCCATCTGCCAGCATCCGCAAGCCAACCACCATGGAAGAATCCTTCCGGGCACGGACCACCGTTGCCGGATCATCGTGCATATCCACCACATCATCCGCATTGGCGATCTCCACACCTTCCGGCAGGGTTTCCAGACCCAGACGGCCGACACTTTGCAGAATTTCTTCTCCCTTGCCGACCAGAACGATCTGAACACCAAATTCCTTGGCAGCATCGGCTGCACCCTGCACAATGGCATCCGGTGCGTGATCGCCGCCCATGGCATCAATGAGAATTCTCATGGTCAACATCCTTTCTATCTATCGGATCTTACAGTTCTTTCTTGATCTCTTCCAGCTTTTCCAGACCGCGGTTGGCAAGCGCCAGGTTTTTATTGGCTTTGCCCTTGACGCGGTAGCCCAGAGGGGCGACAATGCCGTAATTGACATTCATGGGTTGGAAATTCACAATGCTGGGATCGGAAATGTAATAGCCCAGAGCACCCATGGCGGTTTCTCTGGTAAAATCAACCGGTTCTTTCCCCTGCAGCTTGGCTGCCATGGCAACGGCTGCCAGGAAGCCGGAAGCCGTAGACTCCACATAGCCCTCCACGCCGGTCATCTGTCCGGCAAAGGCCACCATGGGATTACGGCGGTCTGCATAGAACTTGTCCAGCAGTTTGGGGGAATTGAGGAAGGTATTGCGGTGCATGACACCGTAACGGACAAATTCCGCATTGGCAAGGGCGGGGATCATGGAGAACACCCGCTTCTGCTCCGGAAACTTCAGATGGGCCTGGAAGCCCACCAGATTGTAAATAGAGCCTTCGGCATTGTCCCGGCGCAGCTGCACCACCGCGTAGGGCTCCTGACCGGTCTTGGGATCTTTCAGACCCACAGGCTTCAGAGGGCCGTAGCGGAGGGTATCCACACCACGGCGAGCCATCACTTCCACAGGCATACAGCCTTCAAAGACCTTCTTATCCTCAAAGCCATGGACTTCCGCCTCCTGGGCCGTGGTCAGTTCCCGGACAAAGGCTTCGTACTGCTCTTTATCCATGGCACAGTTGATATAGTCTGCCGTGCCGCGGTCATAGCGGGAGGCATACCAGGCATGGTCCATATCGATGCTCTCCACCGTCACCAGAGGCGCGGCTGCATCGAAGAAATTGAGATACTGGGCATCACCAAAGTACCGATGAATGGCCTCGGACATGGCATCGGAAGTCAGAGGACCGGTGGCAATGATGACCGGACCTTCGGGTACTTCGGTGACTTCCTCTTCCACCACGGTGATCAGAGGATGATTTTTGATTTCTTTGGTGACCATGGCAGAAAAACCGTAGCGATCCACCGCTAACGCACCGCCGGCCTCCACGCGGGTGGCTTCGGCGCAGCGGAGAATCAAGCTGTCCAGCCGCCGCAGTTCCTCCTTCAGAAGGCCGACGGCATTCTCCAGCCGGTCACCTCTCATGGAATTGGAACAGACCAGTTCCGCAAAATCGGCGCAGTGGTGGGCAGGACTCATTTTTTTCGGTTTCATTTCATAGAGCGTAACGGGAATGCCCCGCTGCGCCAGCTGCCATGCAGCTTCCGATCCTGCCAGACCGGCACCGATGACTTTCACTTGTTCCATGGTAATCACTTCTTTTTCGCGGCAGATTTCTTGGCTGCCGGTTTCTTTGCGGTGGTTTTCTTTGCCGCAGGCTTCTTGGCTGCAGACTTCTTCTCTTCCTTTTCTGCTTCTGCCTCAGCGGCTTCCACAGAAGCTGCAGGCTTTTTCCGATAGCCGCGCTTATCTTCCGGCAGGAAGTTCTCGCAGGCTTCGTTGATGCAGAAAGGCTTCATGGCACCGCGGCCGGATTTCTTGAACATGGTCTGTCCGCAGGAGGGGCAGTCCAGTTCTGTGGGCACATCCCAGGACATAAAGCCGCATTCCAGACCCTTTTCGCAGCCATAGTAGGCAAAGCCCTTTTTGGACTTCCGTTTGAGCATACCGGAGCCGCACTTGGGGCAGCGGCCGGGCATATGCTCCACAATGGCCTTGGTATTCTTGCACTCGGGGAAGCCGGGGCAGGCCAGGAAACGGCCAAAACGACCGCTCTTGATAACCATAGTCCGTCCGCAGACTTCGCAGACCTCATCGGATTCTTCATCGGGCACTTTCAGACGGGTATCCTTCAGTGCTTCTTCCGCGTCGGTCAGTTCCCGGCTGAAGTTGCCGTAGAAGTCAGCCAGAACCTTCTTCCAGGGCAGTTTGCCCTCTTCCACATCGTCCAGCCGGCTTTCCATACCGGCAGTAAATTCCACATTGATAACATCCTGGAACCGATCCAGCATCAGACCGGTGACCACTTCTCCCAGAGGGGTGGGCCACAGACGCGTTTCCTTCTTGATGACATAGTCACGATCCTGAATGGTGGAGATGATGCTTGCATAGGTGGAGGGACGGCCGACACCCTTTTCTTCCATGGCACGGACCAGGGTTGCTTCCGTATAGCGGGAAGGGGGCTGGGTGAAATGCTGCTCCGGTTTCTTTTCGGACAGCTTCAGAGGCTCACCTTCCTGCAGATCCGGCATGGGGGACTGGACCTCCTCGGTATCGTCATCCTTACCTTCTTCATAAAGTGCCGTAAAACCGGCAAACTTCAGACTCTGATGGTTGGCGCGGAACACATTTTCACCGCAAAGTGCCTCAATGGCTACATTGTCATACAGAGCACATGCCATCTGAGATGCCGTGAACCGATCCCAGATCAGCTTGTAAAGCCGCAGCTGATCCTTGTTCAGATCACCTTTGACCCGCTCCGGATCCAGATGGATATCACTGGGTCGGATGGCTTCATGGGCATCCTGGGCCGCAGATTTGGTCTTATAGCGATGGGGGCCGTTATAATAGGCATTGCCCCAGCGGTTGGTGATATAGGTACCGGCGGCAGCCAGTGCTTCTTCGGAGATTCTCTGGGAATCCGTACGCATATAGGTGATCAGACCTACGGCGCCAATGCCGGAGATCTCGATACCTTCATAAAGCTGCTGGGCCAGAGCCATGGTCCGCTTGGGGGTCATACCCAGCTTCCGGGAGGCTTCCTGCTGCAGAGTGGAGGTGATAAAGGGAGGGGCGGGAGAGCGCTTTTTCTCCGTCTTTTTCACACTGCCCACATGGAAAGGCTTGCCGTCAATGCTCTGCAGAACGGCATGGACCTCTGCTTCGCTGTGCAGCTCCCGCTTTTTGGGGTCTCCATAGAAACGGGCAGTAAAGCTGCCGGGCTTATCCACCCGGTTCAACAGCACATCAATGCTCCAGTACTCCTGGGGTTCAAAGGCGCGGATCTCATTTTCCCGGTCCACCACCAGACGGGTGGCCACAGACTGGACACGGCCGGCAGACAGGCCTCTGCGGACCTTTTTCCACAGCAGAGGAGAAAGCTGATAACCCACAATGCGGTCCAGAATTCTTCTTGCCTGCTGGGCATCCACCAGATCCTGATCGATGGCTCTGGGCGCTTCGATGGCCTTGGACACCACACCCTTGGTGATTTCGTTAAAGGTAACCCGGTTGACCTTCTCTTCCGGAATATCCAGAAGTGCCTGCAGATGCCATGCAATGGCTTCGCCTTCCCGGTCCGGGTCAGTTGCCAGAAAGATCTTGTCGCTGATCTTGGCACTCTTTCTCAGGTCGGAAATAATATCTTCTTTTCCCTTCACAGGCAGGTAGACCGGCTCAAAATCATGCTCCAGATCCACGCCCATGGTGCTTTTGGGCAGATCCCGCAGGTGACCCATACAGGCCTTCACCTGATAGCTGCTGCCCAGATATTTGCCGATCGTCTTGGCCTTGGAAGGCGACTCAACGATGACCAGATTGGTATTTGCCTTCGGCATTTTTCAATGCTCCTTCAAACTCTAATTTTCCGTTTCCGCCAGACAGAACATTCTGCCGGGCAGGCATTTGATCAATCCTCTCACTTCCAGCATGGTCACAAGCGACAGCACACTGCCGGCAGGCTGACCCATCTTTTCTGAGAGGACATCAATATGCACAGGACCCGCTTCCAACAGTTCCACCAGAGGCCGTTCTGCCGGAGATAGGGTATCCATGATCTTCTTTGCATCAATATAATGGCTGGTTTTCGGCTTGTCAATGCTTTTTTCGTCGACTGCCGCCGGTGCTGCCGGGATTTCTTCCTCTGCAATTTCCGCATCCCAGCCGTGGCAGTCACGGCTTCGCAGACTGGGATACTGGCTCTGATACTCTTCCAGAATCTCCCACGGGTCCCGCACCAGAATGGCACCGTCCCGGAGCAGCTGCAGATTGCCTTTGCTGCTTTCCTGCCCCACATTGGCAGGCAATGCGAACACATCTCTGCCCTGATCCAAAGCCCGGTTGGCTGTAATCAGCGCACCGCTGGGATCCGGTGCTTCCACCACCAGTACGCCCATACTCAGGCCGCTGATGATCCGGTTTCTCACCGGAAAATGCTCCGGCATGGGTTTGGTTCCCGGCGGATATTCGCTGAGAAGGCAGCCGTTTGCCGTGACCTCAGCAAACAATTTTCTGTTTTCCGCAGGATAGGCTATGTCTACACCGTTTCCAAGGACAGCCACAACCGGACTGCCGCCCAGAAGGGCGCCTTTCATGGCCTCCGTGTCAATGCCCCTGGCGCCACCGGAAACTACGACCGCACCGCAGCGGGACAAGCCATAGCCCATGCGCCGCGCCTGTTTGATGCCGTAAAGGCTGTACTTTCTCGTTCCCACCACACCGATGACAGGCCCGTCCAGATCCGGCAAAGTACCCTTACCGTAGAGTACCAGCGGCGGATCGTCCATCATCCGCAGCCGTCTGGGATAGGCGGCATCCTGCATGGTGAGGATAAAAATATGCTTTTCATGGCAGGAACGCAGAATTTTCTCTGCTTCTTCCAGATTCTTATCCAGCAGTCCCTTGCTGTTCCGGATACCGGAAACCGCCTTGTAGGCAGAAGGATCAGCAAAATAGATTGCCTCCGGAGAGCCAAAGTGCCCCAAAAGCAAACCGGCACCTCTTGCACCGATATGTTTTCTGGTCGCAAGCCAGATCCAATATTTCAGCATATGGCCTGCACCATCCTTTCTTACCGCTTCATCTCCCAGAGCACGATGGCCGCCGCAATAGCCGCATTGAGGGATTCGCATCGGCTGCTCATGGGGATGATCACTTCCCTGTCGGCTTTGGAGAGGAAAAATTCTCCCACACCCTTGCCTTCACTGCCAATGACCAGAGCCGCTCTGGTCAGGTTGGCCTGCCGCACATCCACAGCACGGTCGGAAAGTGCCGTGACATAAAGAGGCAGACCCTGTTCTTTACAAAATTCCGCAACCGCTTCGTGGGATGCCCACTGGGGCTTACTGCGAAATACCGCACCCATGGAGGCACGGACAGTTTTATGGTTATAAGCATCGGCACAGCCGGGGGTCAGCACCACAGGCACTTCCATAGCATCTGCCGTCCGCAGAATGGTTCCCAGATTGCCGGGATCCTGAATACCATCCAAAATCAAGCACTGGTTTTCCACGGAGATCACACCCATCTCCGGCATAGCGCAGGTGAACAATGCCCCCTGGGGCGCTTCCATGGGCGAGATCTGCGCCATGATATCTTTGGGGATCTCCACCAGCCGCACCTGTTCCGGCAGGTTGGGCAAGTCCACATCTTCCGTCACCAGAACGGTGCGGAGCGTATCCGGTGTCCACTTGACCGCCTCTTCCAGCAGTTTGATCCCATCGGCCGCATATTCTCCGCACTGTTCCCGGTAGCTTCGGCTGCTGAGCAGCTTGCGAACATGCTGCAAAAGGGGATTTTTTCGGCTGGTGATGGTTTCCCTCGTCATAATCGTTCCTCTTTCATTTAGCGGAAAAAGCGGCATAGGATTCCTATACCGCTTTTTTGCTTTTTACTTTTCGATTGCAAGAATTTTGAACTTCAGCATACCCACAGGAGCTTCCACTTCCACAGTATCGCCAATGGTCTTGCCGCTCATGGCACGGCCAAAGGGAGAGTCATCGGAAATACGGAAGTTCATGGGGTCAGCTTCCTGAGAGCCCACGATGGTATACTCATCTTCCATATCCAGTTCCAGATCCAGAACGCGGACACGGCAGCCCAGACCGACACGGTCGGAAGGCTCATCATTTTCTTCGATGATAACGGCATTGGCAAGAATGTTCTCTACTTCCGCAATGCGGCCGTACAGCTTTGCCTGCTCGTTTTTAGCTTCATCGTACTCGCTGTTTTCCGACAGGTCACCGAAAGAACGAGCTTCTTTGATCTGCTCTGCCACTTCCTTCTCGCGGGTGGTCTTGAGGTAGTTCAGTTCCTCTTCCAGTTCTTTCAGCCGGGCGCTGGTAATTTTAAACTCTTTCGCCACAGTATTCATTCCTTCCAAAAGTTGTGTTCGGGTTTCAGTGCTATATTATAGACATGAGTTCTCGTTTCTGTCAAGCTATTTTACGCAGGAGTTCAGAAAGTGCTGCCTGCAGCTGTTCATCCTCTTCCGCTTTCAGCGTGCCGTAATACAGGGAAATATAGTCCTCTTCAGACAGTTCCACCGGCACATCCGGGGTCACACCCACATCCGTCAGACTTTTTCCCTTGGGTGTATAATACTTGCCCACGGAAATGGCGATAGCAGAGCCGTCAGACAGAGGAATGGTGTACTGGAAGTTGCCCTTGCCCACGGTCTTTTCGCCAATGATGACAGCTGCTTCATATTCCTGCAGAGCCGCCGCAAAAAATTCCGCGGCAGAGTAAGAATCGGCATTGACCAGAACACCCATGGGGATATCCAGACAGGCTTCATCCGAGTATTCCACAACTTCCTCACCTGTATAGTCCATGCTGCGGAACAGTTCCCCTTCCGGTAAAATGGCATCGAGAATCTCAATCATTTCCGTCTTCAGTCCACCGCCGTTAAACCGGACATCAAACAGCAGCGCCTTTGCACCCTGTTCCAGCAGCTGCTCCATACAGGAGAGAGTCTGCTCGGCACAATGCATTTCAAAATCATGGATTTTGATCCAGCCGATGTTGCCTTCCATCATCCAGGCCTCTGCAACAGGAGAAACGATCTGCTGCCGCAGAACATCCAACTCCAGAGTTTCTTCCCCGCGGAGAATGGTGAAATGCACCTTCGTGCCAACCTCGCCGCGGACCAGTTTTTTGGAGCCTTCCACACCAAGCTCTGTTGCGGTTTCTCCATCAATATGCGTAATGATATCATCCACCTGCAGACCTGCCGCTTCCGCGGAACCGCCGGGTGTCACCGATACCACCTTGACGCCCTGCTCCACCAGCTGGATCATAATGCCCACACCTACATACTCGTTGGTAAAATCCTCGTTGTAGGCATCCATATCCGCCGCGCTGATATAGTAGCTCCACTGATCACCGGTGGCCTCCACCATGGCAGCCGCAGCACCGTCTGCCGCAGATTGTGCCAAAACTTCCGGGTCATATTCATCAATAAAATAGGCTTCCAGATATGCGCCGATCTCATCCATTTTAGCTTTGACCGGGGCAGTTTTTACCAGAGATCCGGGCAGGGCGAAAAAACGCATCGTTACAATGCCGCCAACCAGCGCCGCAGCCAACATCAGACAGCATACAATCAAAGTCTTTCCGGGCTTTTTCAAGAAAACAACTCCTTGCAATACCAAAGGAACGGAGCATCTGCTCCGTTCCTGATGAATGTCTTTTGTTATCCCACATACTCCATGGGATTGACAGACGATCCGTTCACATGGACCTCAAAGTGCAGGTGGGGGCCTGTGGACCAGCCGGTGGAACCGACATAGCCGATGACCTGTCCCTGAGAAACCTGCTGACCGGAAGAAACAATAAAGTGCGTCATATGGGCATACAGACTGCCATAGCCGTTGCCGTGGGCGATGGAGACCATGTAGCCGTTGGCAGTATTATAGTAGGCAGAAGTAACTGTACCCGATGCAATGGCATAGATGGGTGTGCCCTGGGGTGCGGCAAAGTCCACACCGGTATGGAAGCGCTTATCGCCCATGGTGGGATGGATTCGCCAGCCGTAGGCACTGGTAACAGTCAGTCCGATCCGCAGAGGATTGCTGAAACCGGAACCGCCACCGCTGTAGCTGCCGCCGGCAACATTATTTTTGTTCTGAGAGGCCAGTGCCGCCTTCTGCTCCGCAGAAAGCTGTCTTTCATACTCCAGCTGCTTCTGCATGGCAATGGCACGGGCTTCCGCTTCCGCCGCTTCGTTGGCTTCATATTCCGCCGTCAGTCGTTCACTTTCGGCTTTCAGCTTCAAAAGCAGTTCATTGGCTTCTTCTCGCTGGGTCTGGAGGGTTTCTTCCTTCTCCGCCAGCAGCACCTTGGTTTCCTGCTGGGCAGTCAATTCTGCTTCCAGTTCCTGCCGATCTGCTGCAATGGCATCTGCCACCTCCTGCATCTGCTCCAGCATCCGCTGGTCCGCTTCGGCCACTTCGTGGATGCTGTCGATACGGCTCAGCAGATCGGAAAAGCTGTTGGCCTTGAAGAGAATGGACCAGTAGGAGATCTTGCCATTCTCCTCCATGGCACGAAGCCGCGCCTTGTTTTTCTGGTTCAGTTCCTCCAGTTCCGCTTCCGCTGCTTCCAGTTCTCTCTGCTTTTCTGCAATCAGCAGGCTGTACTGAGAGATCTGGGCATTGGCATTATCGATCTCCTGCTCCGTGATACGGATTTGCTGATCGATGGCGGATTTCTGTTCGATTGTGGACTGGGTTTCGGAGGCATTGGCATCCAGTTCCTTTTTCAGCGCGATGCCTGCATTGATGATCTCCTGCGCTTCATTTTTAAGCGCATCCAGTTCCTTTTTCAGCTGACTGGAAGAGGCTGCACCTACCATGGTGACCAATGCCGAAGTCAGCAGTCCGCCTACCATGACCACGCACAAAACAATGCACAGAAGGCGAACGATGAATTTACTGTTTTTCATTGGAAAACTCCTATGTTGTACCCTGCGCAATTACGCACCGAGCATGGAAATCAGCGCAGAGGTCAGCAGTCCGCCCACCATAACCACACAGAGAATGATGCACATAATGCGGACAAATAATTTACTGTTTTTCATGATTCGATAACTCCTATTTTACACCTTGAGGAACTTGCGGATGGACAGCAAGCTGCCGAACACACCGACAACAAAGCCAACCACGGCATAGCAGATGGCAACCAGCTCGATCACTTCCACAAAGGGAACCATGGTGATCAGCTCCAGAGAGTCCACATTGGCGATCTGCCCTGCCAGGAAGTTGTACAAGCCCCACTGGAGGAAGAATGCGACCACAGAAGCGATCAGACCCAGCAGGAAGCCTTCCACCACGAAGGGCCAGCGGATAAAACCGTTGGTGGCACCGACCATCTTCATAATGGCGATCTCTTCCTTGCGGTCATACATGGCCAGCTTGACCGTATTGGAAATAATCAGCATGGAAACCGCAAACAGAACGGCAATGACGATCATGGAGGCGATATTCAGCATCTGCTGAATGGTCTGGAAGCCTTCGGATATCTCATAGTGTGCCATGACATAGGCAACACCCTGAATCTGCTCCATTTCCTCGCAGGTCTGCCGCATGAGTTTGTTGTTCATCATGGAAACGGCATAGCGATCCCGGAAGGTGCTGGACTCCAGACCTGCGAACAGGGCTTCATCCTGCTGCTCCGCGATAAAATCAGACAGTGCCTGCTCCCGGGAGATAAATTCGGCATTCTGGACATTGGTGATCATATTGATCTGAGAGCCAACACTTTTTGCCTCTGCCTCAGACAGTTCTTCGTCGATGTAGACCATGACCTCATTGTCCTGCTCCAACTCAATGATCATCTCATTGAGGTTATACAGAAGCAGGCCGAAGGTGCCCATAATCAAAAGGCTTGCCACGGTGACCCAGATGGCAGCAAAGGACATAAAGCCGTGCAAAAACAGGCCGCGGATGCCCTCCCGCAGCAAATAGCCGATGTTATTCTTCTTCATAAGCGTAATAACCATCCATTCCGTCGCTGATGATCTCGCCCTGATCGATGGCGATGACCCGCTTTGTGAAGCGATCCACCAGTTCCTTTGCGTGGGTGACCACCATGACGGTGGTGCCCAGAGCATTGATCTGCTCCAGCAGCATCATGATTTCCAGAGAACGAGCCGGGTCCAGGTTGCCCGTAGGCTCGTCGGCAATGATCATGTTGGGGTTGTTGACCAGGGCTCTTGCAATGGCAACACGCTGCTGTTCGCCGCCGGACATTTCATGGGGCAGACGGCGGCTCTTGTTTTCCAGACCAACCAGTTCCAGCACATAGGGAACTCTCTTCTTGATCTCATTTTCCGATGCGCCGATGACACGCATGGCAAATGCCACATTGTCATAGACGGACTTATTTTCGATCAGACGGAAATCCTGGAAAATGATACCCAGCGTGCGGCGCATATAGGGAATGGCGCTGCGGCGGATCTTCTCCAGAGTGAAACCGTTGACAAACACGCTGCCGGAAGTCGGCTGCAGTTCGGCAGTCAGGATCTTGATGATCGTGGACTTACCGGAACCGGAAGGTCCCACCAGAAAGACGAACTCGCCGTCTTCGATCTTCAGGGACACATTGTTCAGAGCCCGGGTGCCGGGCTCATAAACCTTGGATACATTTCTAAATTCAATCATGGAATTACTCCTGTCCTCTCAGAGAACTATCAGATCAGACGATTATCCCGGGAAGCCAGATACTTCTTGACCATCAGCGCCACCTTGAAAATGATGGCATGGTCAAATTCACGCAGATCCAGTCCGGTCAGCTTCTTGATCTTCTCCAGACGGTAGACAAGCGTATTTCTATGGACAAACAGCTTTCGGGACGTTTCGGAAACATTCAGATTGTTTTCAAAGAACTTATTGATGGTGAACAGGGTTTCCTGATCCAGGGAATCAATGGAGTTCTTCTTGAACACTTCGCTGAGGAAAATTTCGCACAGGGTGGTGGGCAGCTGATAGATCAGACGGCCGATACCCAGATTTTCGTAGGTCATGATGCTCTTTTCCGTATCGAACACCTTGCCCACTTCGATGGCAGTCTGTGCTTCCTTGAATGCGTCTGCCAGTTCACGCAGGTGACCTGCCACGGTGGAGATGCCGATGACAGTCTTGATGAACAGTTCTGCCTTGAGCGTGTCTTCAATGTGCTGTGCCAGCTTGACCATCTCGGACATTTCGGTGGTGGCGGTGATCTGCTTGATTACGGCGATGTCCGTTTCGTTGATGTTCAGCACGAAATCCTGCTGCTTGTCAGAGAACATACCCTGCAGCAGATCCACAGCTGCCACATCGGCACGGCCCACCTGACGGACCAGCAGCACCACACGGGGCAGATCCGTGATAAAGTGCAGTTCCTTGGCACGGATGTAAATATCACCGGGCAGAATGTTGTCCGTGATGATGTTCTTCACGAACGTACCCTTATCATGCTTTTCCTCGTAATAGGATTTTGCACCGTCCAGAGCCACATGGGCCATGATACAAACGCTCTTTGCTGCCTCGTCCTCGCCATCGACGAACACAGCATAATCAAAAAACGCACTCCAGCTGGTCAGAGCCTTCATGGTACGGTGCTCTGCCACCACAATGGAATCGGGAGCATTGTTCAGACGGATCACAGCTTCCGGCCACTTTTCTCCAATGAGGCCGGTATCGCTGCAGGACACCACATTGCCGTCGGCATCGATGACACCGATGACCCGATCGGTGGCTTCCTTCAGCTGAACAATGACACTTTGAAACATACGGCTGGACATAAAACGCCCTCCCCTTATCTAAATAGACAATACTTTTTGTACAAAGCCTTATTGACATAATACATTGCTTTTGTCCATTTTTCAAGAGGGTTTTGACATTTCTTTTCAAAATACCCTTATTTTTTTGTGCTATTTTTATAATTTTTCGTCAGACTGGCCAATTTGGAGGGTTTTTTCTGCTCTCTATCAGCCATTTGACTGTTGTGCAATATCACAACAGTCACGCAATTCTTCCAAGTTAACTTCCCGGACCTCTCCCAGCGGGAGATCACCCAGTTCCAGACCGCCTTCGGCGATCCGCTTCAGATAAGTCACAGGCATCCCGCGGGATGCCAGCATCCGCCGTACCTGATGATACTTTCCTTCGCAGACCTCCACCAGGCTTTTACCCGCACCCTGCGGGATCAGCCTTGCAGGCAGGCATACATCTCCGTCTTTTAAGGTGATGCCGACCGCAAAGGCAGTCACATCTTCCTCCCCTGCCGCACCTTCATGCTCGGCATAGTACCGCTTCCAGACACGGCTTTTAGGAGAAAGGATCCGGTGCGCCAGCTGTCCGTCATTGGTAAAAAGAAGAAGTCCCTCGGTTTCCTTATCCAGACGGCCTACGGGCTTGGGGTCCAGATAGCGGTATTCTTCCGGAATCAGTTCCATGACCGTGGGATCTCTGGGGTCATCGGTAGAAGTCACATAACCTGCAGGCTTATGGAGCATCAGCACAACTGTCCGCTGCCGTCCTACCGGCTGCCCATCCACACAGACATTGGCGGTCTGCTCGTCCACCTTCATTTCCGGCGCTTTTGCCACAGTGCCGTCCACCGTGACCCGTCCGGCTTTGATGATCAGTTTCAGTTCTTTCCGGGAAGCCACACCGGCTTCGGAAAGCAGTTTGTCCAAACGCTGCATATTTGTCCATCCTTTCACATAGGCTGTACCACCCAAAAACAGGGAGGGAACAACCCATGATGATCGTATCTGCCAAGGTATCCAAACGCAAACTCCTCACCGGTGTGCTGGCAGCGGTAGGGATCATTCTCCTTCTGGTCTTTTTGACCGGAAGAGCCGATGCCGGCGCTACCGAAACGCCGGAAGACACCACCGTAACCAATGAGGCCGCCACCAATCAGCAAAGACTGGCTTTCCTGCAGTCCTTCGGCTGGGAGGTTTCGGAAACCCCGGAGGAAACCCAGGAAGTCCGCATCCCCGAAACCTTCAACGAGGTTTTCAACCGCTACAATCAGCTGCAGCAGTCCCAGGGCTACGACCTTGCACCCTACGCAGGGAAATCTGCCAAGCGGTATGTCTACCGCATTTACAACCACCCCAAGGGGGCAGATTATTTCGCAACCGTACTGATCCACAAAAATGAGATCATCGGCGGTGATGTCACCGGTACCGGCCATGGCGGCACCATGCACGGCTTCGCCATGCCCCAGACCCAGTCACAGCCAAACGGGCAGAATCGTCAACCCTAAGGTTTCTCCTTGACGGACTGTATTGCCCGTACCGCCATTGCTGCCGTCATAAACCGAGATCAGCACCTGCGCTTGACGGATCATTGCGCTGTTGCGCCGCAAAGCACTGCCGGCAGAATAGACCGGCTCCAGAATCTCAACGCTGTCACAGGCGGCGCAGAGCCGTTCGTATCGCCGGCGGGCATCCGGTTTCCACCGGTCAGCCTGCCCCTGCCAGGGGATCATGGCAACCAGATTGATCTCCGGCTTTTCCTGCCGAAGGGCCAGCACTGCCTCGGCAAAATAGGTGTCACAGCCCTGGGCCATGCCGCAGAGAAATGTCCGGCAGCCCAGGGTGTATGCTTCCCGCAGCCGCCTGTCCAGCATCTGCTTCACCGCAAGACACCGGGGATCCCGCTCATCATGTCCCCAGGGCAGTTTATGGGGACGGTGTCCCGTAAAGGCGCAGACCACGAAGCTCACCCTTTCTTTAGACGATTTTTCTGCCGAATTGTTCCTGAAATACAATTCTTTTCAGGTTTTCAGTATAGCACAGTTCCCTGTCGAAAAAAAGCAGTTGCAAAATATTTCGGGATATAGTATAAAGGAATCGAACTGAAAAACGATGTCTTCAGGGCAGGGTGCAATTCCCGACCGGCGGTAAAGTCCGCGAGCGCAAGCTGAACCGGT
>JAZNFJ010000088.1:0-24678 GCA_045589035.1 Candidatus Avilachnospira sp.
GACGAATCATAAGGGACCTCCTTATAAACAAATAGGCATAGTTTTGTTTCTATATTGTAACCGATTTGGAAGAAAAGTACAAGAGGGTATTTTATCTTTCGCCCATGTGACGGACGGACAATTTGACTTAAATTCATGAAATGTGTATAATAGACGAAAAAAGGAGGGCGATTATGCATCGAGTCAGAGTGGTTACACAGACATCACGGGCACTTGTGATGCGGAACTGCCCTCCGCGGCGGCAGAATACCCACAAGGGTGATTACGGCAGAATTTTGCTTCTGTGTGGTGCAGAAGGGTATACCGGTGCACCTTCTCTTGCGGCAAAAGCAGCACTTCGATCCGGTGCCGGTTTGATCTTTGTGGGTGTACCTCAGAGCATCTACCCCATAGTTGCGTCCAAACTGGATGCCCCTATGGTATTTCCTTTGTCGGATCGGGATGGAAAACTGTCCATGGATGCCTTACCCGCAATTTTGCAGCGGTTGGAGCAGGCGGATGCCTGCCTGATCGGTCCCGGTCTTGGCAGAAGCGAGGAACTGGATCTCCTGATTCCTGAAATGATCAAGAATTGCAAATGCCCCTTGGTTCTGGATGCCGATGGCATAAATGCCATGGTGCAGCATAAGGATGTACTGCGCGGAAGAACTTGTCCCATGGTCTTGACGCCCCATGAAGGGGAGTTTCGCCGTCTGACACAGGCAGCGGAAGATGACCGGATTGCCGGAGCGGAACAGTTGGCAAGAGAACTGAATGCAGTCCTCCTGCGAAAAGGGCATGAAACGGTTGTCACAGATGGAAAAAAGACTTATGTAAACCGAACGGGCAATGCAGGTATGGCAACGGGCGGCAGCGGTGATGTGCTGGCAGGCATTTTGACGGCTTTACTGGGGCAGGGGGTTGCTCCCTTGGAAGCGGCAGCAACAGCTGCTTGGCTCCACGGTACAGCCGGTGATCTTGCTGCAGCCCGTCTGGGGCAGTATGCCATGGGACCTTGTGATCTGTTGGAGGAACTTCCGCGACTTTTGCCGTAGGGAAGTGGCGGAATGGTCTGGAAGAAAGTCCTATGTTGTGTTATGATGTTCTTGTGTCTGACAGGGTGTGGAAGAGGCAATCAACCGGCCCAGCAGGCACTGGATCTGCGGACAGACTTGCTGGAAAAAGGCGGATGCAGTTTCACTGCGGATATGACGGTGGATTTTCCGGACAGAGCCTATGATTTTTCTGTGTCCTGCGAATATCTGTCCGGAGAGCATGCGAAGATCACAGTCCTGCAGCCGGAGGAGATTGCCGGGATCACGGCAAAGGTTTCCGGCAGCGGTGCGGCAGTCGTGTTTGATGACATTGCGCTGGATTTTGGTAAATTGGCAAATGGTAATGTTTCTGCAATGGAGGCACCGTGGCTTCTGGCAAAATGCTGGGACAGTGCCTATATTTCCGCAGCGGGCAAAGATGGAGATTTGCTCCGTGTGACCTACCTGGAAGGCTATGATGACGGTCAGTTGACCGTGGATACATGGCTCAACGAAGCAGGCGAACCTGTCAGAGGAGAAATTGCCTATGACGGTATGCGCTGTCTGACTTTGAATATTTCTCAGTTTCAACTGAACACATAAAAGGGGATACCTTATGAAGTTACTGAAGCGAACATGGGCAAATGTGGATCTGGATGCTCTGGCACATAACTATCATGCCATTCGTTCTCATATTCCGTCTGACTGCCGGTTTATGGGTGTGATGAAGGCCGATGCCTATGGCCATGGTGCAGTACCAATGAGCCATGCGTTGGCAGATCTGGGCACGGAATATCTGGCAGTATCCAATTTGGAAGAAGCTGTGCAGATCCGACGGGGCGGTATTCGGGTGCCGATACTGATCCTTGGCTACACGCCGCCTATGTATGCGGAAAATATGATCTATCTGGATCTGACCCAGGAAGTACATTCCTTGGAATATGCCAAAGCCCTCAACGACACCCTGAATGGAACGAACTTTATTCTCAATGTCCATCTGAAAATTGATACAGGCATGACCCGTCTGGGCTTCCGCGTGGAGGAAGACGATGCAGAACAGCTTTTGACCGCGGCAAAATTGCCACATCTGCATGTGGAGGGTGTGTTCACCCATTTTAGCGTTTCCGACAGCAAGCAGGAAGCGGATATTACCTACACCAGAGAGCAGTATCGCCGCTTTGAGGAAGCTTTGCAGGCTCTGAAGGCAGGCGGCATCGATCCGGAGATCCGTCATTGCTGCAATTCCGGCGGTACATTGCTGTATCCGGAATTTGCCATGGATATGGTTCGCCCCGGCATTTCGGTTTATGGAATTGCACCGTCTGCCGATACAGCGGATATTCTGGATCTGAAGTTGGTCATGGGTTTGTATACGACAGTCAGTCAGCTGCAGGAGATTCCTGCAGGAACGGCAGTCAGCTATGGCAGAACTTATGTTTCTGACCGACCCAGAACGCTGGCAGTTTTGTCTATGGGCTATGCCGACGGACTGTCCAGAAAACTCTCCGGCCAGGCGGCATTTCTGATCCATGGTAAGCAGGCACCCATTGTGGGCCGTATCTGTATGGATATGTGTATGGTGGATGTGACGGATATTCCCAATGTCTGCGTAGGTGACGAAGCCATGGTCATGCCCTGGGAATATCTGGCGGAGCAGCTGGATACCATTTCTTACGAGGTGCTCTGCGGGATCAATAAACGGATTCCCCGGATCTATCTGCAAAACGGAAAAGCATCGGAAATTTTGCAGTATATTGTCTGATAAACAGGATAGAGAAAGGCTCCTCAAGCATAGAATGTTTGGGGAGCCTTTTTGTGGTATAAAACCGCTGGCGCGTGGGAGAATATGAGTAGCACCGGCTGCCATGGGCGGTACAGGTGTCACTATACTCTCGGAGTGTGAAGCCAATGGATACCAACGTAAAACGAGGCGATATCTTTTATGCGGACCTGAGCCCTGTGGTTGGCAGTGAGCAGGGAGGGACACGACCCGTTCTCATTGTGCAGAACGATACGGGCAACCGCCATTCACCGACTGTCATCGCAGCCGCCATTACCAGTCAGACTGGCAAGGCGAAGCTGCCTACCCATATATCTCTGACCGGACGGGATGTGGGATTGACCAAGGATTCCATCGTACTTCTGGAGCAGATACGCACCATCGATAAACGTCGGCTTCGGGAACATATGGGCCATGTGGATGATCGTGTGATGAATCAGATCGACAGTGCCATTGCTGTCAGTTTTGGTCTGCAAACGCCATAATAAACAAAGAGCCTCTCTCATAGTCTTATGAGAGAGGCTTGATTATAGATTGGAGGTGCGGAAATGGAATTTCCGGTAGTCCATCTGGGGCAGACCATTGGCAGCTGTACCGTCACCGATGACGGTCTGTACTGGCTCATAGAATGCTGCTGTGAAATCCTGAGTGATGGAGTAGAGCGGCTCTATTGCGGCGGCAATCGCATCGGTGTTCTGGAACAGAACGGTCGGATCGTCACTTGCCGCAAACGGATTTCTAAAACTTCCTTGCCGGAGTTTCCGGGTATGGGGCTGTTTTCTCTTTCTCCCTACGAGATCTGGGAGGGAAGACTGTTGAATCAGCCGGTGCAATGCCTGCGCGATGGGGATACTTTGCTGTTTCCCTATGCAGCAGATCAGCCCTGTCCTGTTGAGGAACTGATCTGCTTCTTTTCGGTCAAGGAAGGATTTTGGCGTTTGCCCATGGAAGGACAGTGGCTGTCATCAGATGACGCGTCTTGCGCCTAAGTACCGGGTTGCATAGTAAGTTTCGTTCATGGAAGAAACGCGGACACCGGAGGAGGGGTTGGCAGCATGGACGAAGTTCTCATTGCCGATGTAGATGCCAACGTGGTTTGCGTAAGCGCCGTTGCCGAAGAACACCAGATCGCCGACCTGCAGATTGTCACGGGAAACGGCAACACCGTTGTTGTCCATCTGATCATCAGCGGTGCGCTTGAGGCTGTGGCCGAACTGACCGAAGCAGTAGTACACCAGGCCGGAGCAGTCAAAGCCATAGTCGGGATGTTCTGCGCCATATACATAGGGATACCCAACAAACGTCATGGCGAAGTTGGCGATTTCCAACGCACTCTGGCTGCCTTCGGTACTGACCTGCTGATAATCGCTGACATGCTCTCCACTGACATAGGCGGTCTGACCCTTGTAGAGGATCTGCACCCAGCCGTTTTCACACAGACCGGTGACGGTCAGATCGGTGCCGAAGCTGACGGTGCCCAGAATGGATGCATCGGTGGACCAGCTGGAACGGATGTTCAGACCGTTACCGGTGACCATCATATGCTTGTCTACGCCAACCACATTCACATTGTCCACAACAGTGTTTTCACCGGTGATACCGCCGGAACTGCCGGTGTTCTGATCCACCACGACCTGTGCATTCTTAATGAAGTAGTAGTACTCATTCAGACTCTTGAATGCCCGCAGGAACATTGCCATAGCTTCCTGTCGGGTGGCATGGCCGGCAGGCTCCAGATAAGCCTTATCGCCGTAACCGCGACCGTTGACATAGCCGTATTTTACACAGATCTGGGCGGCTTCTGCGGCCCAGGAGGCAACAGATGCAGCATCGGAGAAAGATGCCAGGTAGCTGCCGTCAGCCGTGGGCAGAAATGCTGCCGCATTGCAGAAGTTTTCCACGATCTTGAAGAATTCCTGTCTGGTCAGATAATTGTTGGGCTTGAATGTACCATCGGGATAACCGCTGACGATACCCAGTTCGTATGCCTTGATAATGTAGTCGGCAGAGGCGTCTGTGAAGTAGTCACTGCGCTCCGGTACGATGGAGTATCCAACGATAATCTCCAGAGCATGGACGGCCAGACGGCACATTTCACCACGGGTGATATTTTGGGAAAGGTCCATACCGGAGAATGCTTCCGGCAGCAGCTCCAGCTGCTCCATTTCCCGCAGGCTGGGTTCAAACCAGTTGGCAACACCGGTAAAGCTGCCGTCAGCGGCGGCCATGGGTACAGATCCCATCATCAGTACGGCGCATAAGAGGAGCGCCAGAAGTCTTGTTGTAAGTTTCATATTACACCTCAATCGTAAGTCCCACAGGGCAGTGGTCCGAGCCGAACACATCGGCATAGATGGGTGTTTCCGTAATGCGGTCTTTCACGTGGTCGGAAACAAGGAAATAGTCAATGCGCCATCCGGCATTGTTCTTTCTGGCATTGAAGCGGTAGCTCCACCAGGAATATGCGCCGACGGCATCGGGGTTGCGGAAACGGAAGGTATCCGTAAAGCCTGCTTCCAGCAGCTTGGTAAAGGAGGCACGCTCTTCATCGGAGAAACCGGCGTTTCCACGGTTGGGTCCGGGATTTTTCAAATCAATTTCCTGGTGCGCCACATTGTAATCGGCACAGGCAATGACAGGTTTGCTTTGGCTGAGTTTGACCAGATGCTCCCGGTAGGCATTGTCCCATGCCATACGGTGATACAGTCGTTTGAGTCCATCCTGTGCATTGGGGGTATAACAGTTGACCACATAGAAGTCCGGATATTCCAGAGTGATGCAGCGGCCTTCCGTGTCCAGTTCCGGCACACCCAATCCGTAAGTTACGGAAACAGGCTCTTCCTTGGCAAAAATCGCCGTACCGGAATAACCCTTCTTTTCTGCGTAGTTCCAATACTGATGGTAGCCGGGCAGATCCAGATCTATCTGACCTGCCTGCAGTTTTGTTTCCTGCAGACAGAAAAAGTCTGCATCCACAGCATGGAAGAAATCTTCAAAACCTTTCTGCAGACAGGCGCGGAGCCCGTTTACATTCCAAGATACAAATTTCATAGTATTCCCTCACTTTGTTGTACTAGTATACCAAAATTCGACGGCATAGACAACCCCTGCATGAGAAAATTTACAAATTGTAAATTTTTGGAATGGCAAATCTGTCCGGCAGTTGTAATTTCTGCGGAATTGTGATATAACATAGCCATGAATATTCGAGTTTCTATCGCCGTTCTCGGCTGCAAATTCACCCGGTTTGCATTGCGCTTGCTGGGCAGAGGCGGTACAGATTTCCCGGGTCGTGTGGCTCTGAAACTGTGCCCCGGCGCACTGGAATATCTGGCAAAGAACGTGACGACCATTATTGTCACGGGCACCAACGGTAAGACAACCACTGCTCGTATGATCGAACAGGCTCTTGCCGATTCTGGAATTTCTTACTTTGCCAATAAGTCCGGTGCGAACCTGCTCAGCGGTGTCACCGCTGAATTTGCCATGCATTCGTCAATGACAGGCAAATGCAAATATGACTATGCGGTCATCGAATCCGATGAAGCTGCATTCAAAACCATCGGAAAACTGGTAGATCCCAAGGTCGTGGTGGTCACCAATGTGTTCAGTGATCAGCTGGACCGCTATGGCGACATCGGTCAGACCCTGGAGAATATCCGTATTGGCATTTCTCACAGCAAGAATGCCACGCTTTGCCTCAATGCCGATGACTCCATCTCCGGCTCTCTTGCGGAAGGCGTAGAGAATCCCGTGATTTTCTATGGTGTGGATACCCCCATTTACAAGAGCCGTGTGGCAGAGGTTTCCGATGCGCCTTTCTGCCGCAAGTGCAGCCATGAGTACACTTATGACTATGTGACCTACGGTCATCTGGGCGGCTACCGATGCCCTGTCTGCGGCTGCAGCAGACCCCAACCCCAGATCTCTGTGTCGGAGGTTGTGGTTTCCGATGCAGAGCATTCTGAAGTGGTATTCCGGGATGGGGAAGCGACCTGCCCGGCTGTGATCGGTCAGCCCGGCGGTTATAACATCTATAATGCCTGTTCTGCCATGGCCTGCGGTAAGGCTCTGGGTCTGGATACTGCTGTAACGGCAAAGGCACTTTCTGCGTTCTCCTGCGGTTTTGGCCGTATGGAAAAATTTGAAATTGAAGGTGTGCCCCTGCGGATGATTCTGATCAAGAATCCCGCCGGCTGCAATCAGGTGCTGAATTTCCTGACAGAAATGACGGAACCGTTCGTCTTTGCGGTCTGTCTGAGTGACCGGACACAGGACGGACGGGATATCAGCTGGATCTGGGATGTGGACTTTGAACGACTGACTGCTATGGGTGACACTTTGTCCCGCGTGCTGATCTCCGGCAACCGGGCAGCTGATATGGCTCTGCGCTTCAAGTACGCCGGTATGCCTGCGGATAAAATCCAGGTGATTCCCGACTATCTGGATCTGACCAAGGAATGCGTTGCGCTGCAGAAACCCTGCTATATCATGCCTACCTATACGGCCATGCTGAGCCTGCGCAGCACCATCAGTAAGAATTTTGGATTTAAGGCTTTCTGGGAATAAGGAGGAAGTATGGAACTGAAAATCTGTCACCTCTATCCCGATGTGATGAACCTATCCTGTGACCGGGGCAATCTGATCTGTATGGAAAAGCGCCTGCAATGGCGGAATATCGGTGTGGAGATCGTCCCTGTGAATATGGGCGATAAACTGGAAGCTGATGCCTATGATCTGATTTTTATCGGTAACGGACAACCTTTTGCCCAGCCTTTGCTGCTGGAAGATCTGCGGGCAAATAAGGCGGAGGCACTTTCAGAAGCTGTGGAAGCCGGTGTGCCGGTTCTTGCCATTGATGGCGGCTATGAACTGCTGGGTAAATCCTATGTGACTGCCGACGGACAGTATCTGGAAGGCCTTGGCATTCTGGATGTCCAGACCAAATACGCAAAACAGCGTCTGGTGGGAAACTGCGCTTTTACCTGCGAGGAACTGGGTGTGACGGTGGTCGGCTTTGAAAACCATGCCGGTCAGATCACCCTTGGCGATGGGGTAAAGCCTCTGGGCAAGGTCCTCTCCGGCGGCGGAAATAATGGCCGTGACGGTACAGAAGGTGCAAGATACAAAAATGTCTTTGCCTCCTATGCCCATGGCAGTCTGCTGCCGAAAAATCCGGTTTTGTGCGACCACATTCTCTCCGTTGCGTTGCAGCGAAAATATGGAGAAGTGGAACTTGCCCCGCTGGATGACACCATGGAACAGAGCGCTCATGATTACATGGAGCAGCGTCTGACAAGGAAATAAAAAACAAGAGCTGAGGAAACTCAGCTCTTGTTTTTTTGCGGTCCGTTTTTGAGGATTTTACCGAAGCTGGTGAGAAAGACAGTGGTGGTAATGATTGCTGCGGTCAGATCACTGATGGGCTCTGCCAAGAATACGGCAAACACTTTGTTTTCTACAAAATTAGGGAGGATGAAGATCAGCGGGATCAGCAAAATCAGTTTCCGCAGGCAGGCCATAAGCAAACTGACCTTTGCCTGACCCAGAGCCATAAAACTCTGCTGGCAGCAGTTCTGCAGACCCATGGAGAAGCCGCAGGCGAGGAAAATGCGGACTGCCCAGGCACTGTACTGTGCCAGTTCCCGGTTGGCGGTAAAAATCCCCGTGAAGAAGGTGGGTGCAATCATAATGGCCAGCCAGAGCAGGGTCGTATATCCAACTCCGGCAACCAACTGGGTGAAAAATGCCTCTCTGACCCGCTGATTTTGACCTGCACCAAAGTTGTAGCTGATGATCGGCTGTCCACCCTGGCAGATACCTGCAAGGGGCATATACAGCAGTTGGTTCAGGCTGACCAGAATGGTCATAGCACCCACAGCCAGATCACCGCCATAACGCGCCAGACTGGAAGTGAAGCTGACAGAAAGCAGGCTTTCCGTGGACATCATCACAAAGGTAGACACACCAAGCCCCATACAGGGAAGAATGATGTTCCTTTTCAGCCGCATGCAGGCGGGCTGCAGCCTGAGAGTGGTTTTCTTTCCTGTAAGGAAGATCAAAATCCACACAGCGCTAATGGCTTGGCTGATGACGGTTGCCCATGCTGCACCTGCCACACCCATATCCAGCACAAAAATAAAAATAGGGTCAAGGATGATGTTGCAAACAGCACCAATCAGGGTGGTGAGCATACTGAATTTGGCGAACCCCTGGGTGGTAATAAAGGGGTTCATACCCATGACGGTCAGTACAAAGATGCTGCCAGAGATGTAGATGCGGCCGTATTCCAGTGCATAGGGAAGCGTAACCTCGCTTGCACCAAACAGACAAAGCAAATCTTTGCAGAAATAAAGCAGCACAGCGGTCAAAGTCACGGCGGTGAGCAGCAGCATGGTAAAACAGTTACCCATGATCTGTGCTGCTTTTTCGTTGTCCTTGCGACCCATGGCGATGGCAGCCAGAGGTGCACCGCCGGAGCCAAACAGCACGGCAAAAGCGGTGATGAGCATCAAAATGGCATTAAACAGACCAACACCGGTCAGGGCATCTGCGCCAATGACCGGAATGTGGCCGATATAAATGCGGTCGACAACATTATACAGCAGGTTGACGACCTGCGCCAACACGGCCGGGACAGCCAGCCGCAGCATTAATTTTTTAATATTCTCTGTGCCCAGTGCCGGGCGGGAAGATGGTTCGTTCATGGAAAGACCTCTGTTATTCAAGGGTATAGCGACTGGGATCTTCGGTGCAGGAGAGCACTTTCTCCCGCAGAATTTTCAGATCCCGGAAGGTTTCCGGCCGCTTGCTCTCATCACGGAGCAGAGCCGAAGGGTGGTACAAAGCCGTAAACCAGATACCGCCTTTTTGCGTCCATTGACCGTGCTCTCTGGTGATCCGGAAATCCTCCCGGATCAGCTTCATAGCAGCGATGCGTCCGAGGCACACAATGATCTTGGGTTTGATCAGCTTGGTCTGCATCCGCAGCCAGGGAATACAGGCGTTCTGCTCCTCCGGTAGGGGATCCCGGTTCTGAGGCGGACGGCATTTCACAATATTGGCAATGTAGCAGTTGTGCCGTCCAAGGCCGATGATGGAAAGCATGTCATCCAGAAAGTGACCGGCTGCACCCACAAAGGGTTCACCCTGCAGGTCTTCCTGCTGCCCGGGGCCTTCGCCCACAAACAGCACCTCTGCATCGTGGGGACCAACTCCAAAGACCATATTCGTTCGATGTGCACCAAGACTGCAGTTTTGGCAGTCTGTACAGGCTTGCTGTAATGCTTCCCAGTCCATGGAGTACCTCCTTGTGTTAATCCTCCGGCAGATTCCATTCTCTCCGTCTGCGCTGCAGTTCCAATGCACGGCGTCTGGCGGCAACCTTGCGCTTGCGCTGCTGCCTGCGATAATACTGCAGCATAATCAGACAAATGATGATGATCACAGCAATCGCCAGCAGGATGCCGACCAGCCATTTCCACCAGTTTGCAGCCACATATTTGGCAGAATCGTTTGCCTTGCGGGAAATTTCGGAACGGGCAACGGAAGTGATGGCGGCCAGTTCGCTGGAACCCAGAATTTCACCTTCATAGGAAACGGTGACTTCACCCAGAACCTGACCGGCCTCTACAGGTGCATCCACGCTTTCAGAGTAGAGCTTCACATCGAGGATGATCTTGTCCTTGTCATAGTCGGCTTCAATCAAGGTTCGCACTTCCTGCACTGGGGCAAGTGCCACAGCTTCTGCACCGGCAGCCATGTTGACGGGAATTTCCGCAACAGGGTAGAGGGTACTCATGATGGTGGTGATACGGTAGTTATCAAAACCCCATTCGCAGAGGTTGATGGTTTCGGGGAAGCTGCGGTATACCCAGTTGCCGTTTTCGTCGGGCATGGTTTCGGCTTTCAGAATAATGGAAAGCAGGTTCAGATTGTCGTTGGTAGCGGTGGTGATCAGACACCGTCCGGCGGGGGTCGTAAAGCCGGTTTTCACACCGGAAGCTTTGGAATAGTAGAAGTAGTTGCTGCCCATGTCCTTGTTGATCAGCTGGTTGGTAGAATAGAGGGTGCGGCCTTCCTGCAGATTGGTGGCGGGCAGTTCATAGGAAGATGTATTGGTAATGGTGCGGAAATCCTCGTTTTCCAATGCCTTTTCGACAATCTTCCGCAGGTCGTTGGCAGTGGTGTAATGGTCTTCGTCATGCAGACCGTGGGGGTTCACGAAATGGGTGTTCAGGCAGCCCAGTTCCTGCGCTCTCTGATTCATCAGGGCAACGAAACTGTCCACATCGCCGGATACATACTCCGCCAAAGCGATGCAGGCTTCGTTGGCACTTTCCAGCATCATCAGATAGATCATGTCTTCCAGACGCATCTGCTCACCCACCAGGAGGTGGTTTTCGCCAATGGAAGAACCCATTTCCATGCCTGCCAGAGCGGTTTCGGAAACGGTAACAATGTCGTTGAGGTCACCGTTCTCCAACAACAGCATGCAGGTCATGATTTTGGTCAGAGAAGCGGGATACCGCTGCTCATCGGCGTCTTTTTCATACAGGACAGTTCCGGTGGAAGTTTCCACCAAAAGTGCCGAGCCAACGGGAGAGTTGAAGATGCCATCGTCCAGATAGGCTTCCTCTTCCTGTTCTGTAGCCAGAACGGGGATGGTCAGGGTGCATAAGAGTGCGAGTAAAAGCAAAAGGGATATATATTTTCTCAGTTTCATAGTAACTCCTGTTTCTTTGGCATTGCCGAAATCCTTGGATATGTGCTATAATTATATCAAATTATGCTCCAATGTCAATGAATGGGGGTGATGCGGTGAATAAGAAAACGATTGCCTATGCAGTTTATGCCGCATTGCTTCTGTGTCTGGCGTTCTCTCTTGGGTATCTGCTGGGATATGACAGGGGAGAAACCAACATTCAGGTAACTTCTGCTGCGCCTGTGATCGTACAGAAGGAAGATCAGGAAACCGCAGCAGAGATGGTGCAGGAAATCTCAGAGAACCGACCCATTAACCTCAATACAGCCACGGTAACAGAACTGCAGCAGCTGCCCGGTATCGGACCGGAACTGGCACAGCGGATCATCCATTACCGCGGGGAGCATGGGAAGTTTGTTTCCACAGAGCAGATCATGGATGTGGAAGGGATCGGAGAAAAGCGTTACAAGGAAATGGAAAAACTCATTACGATTGGAGAAGCGCAATGAAGATTCTGGTTGTAGATGATGAAAATCTGTTGGTAAAAGGAATTAAATTCAATTTGGAGAACGACGGCTATGAAGTTCTGACCGGCAGTGACGGTCAGGAGGCGCTGGAGATCGCATCTTCTCAGCAGGTGGATCTGATCATTCTGGATGTGATGATGCCCAGAATGGATGGTCTGGAGGCATGCCAGCGGATTCGGGAGTTTTCCGATGTGCCCATAATTATGCTGACGGCTAAGGCTGATGATATGGATAAGCTGATGGGTTTTGAGCATGGTGCGGACGACTATCTGACCAAGCCCTTCAATATTCTGGAACTGAAGGCCAGAGTGCGGGCACTTCTTCGCAGAAGCGGCGGTGGAAAGAAAGCAGAGAAAGAATCTCTTCTCACCAGGGATAATATCTGTCTGGATACAGACAGCAGAAATGCCTATAACGACGGTGTTCTGATGGATCTGACCGCCAAGGAGTTTGATCTCATTGAACTGCTGATTAGAAATCCCAATCGCGTTTATTCCAGAGAGAGTCTGCTGGATGCCATCTGGGGCTATGAATACAGCAGCGATATCCGTACAGTGGATGTCCATATCCGCCGTCTGCGGGCAAAACTGGAGCGGGCTCCTGCGGGGCCTGCGCATATTATGTCTCAGTGGGGAGTGGGCTACTATTTCAAAGACTGAGAAGCGTCGATTTCCGTTTTTGTTCAGCTCCCATCTTCGCAATGCGGTTGCCTATGTGGTGATCACATCACTGGTGCTGGTGTTTCTGAACACCTATTCCGCAACTACCACACGGGATCTGATCTATAAGTCAAAAGCAGCAGCGCTTTTGGACAAGGCGCTGCTGGTCAGTGCGTCTTTTTCCGGTGTGGACAATCTGAATCCGGAGAATACGACCCAAGTTATTTCTGTCCTGGGTGAATTGAATGTGGATCGCATTCTGATTACAGATGCAGCATCGCTGACGTTGTATGATTCCGGCGCCAATAAAGATTATGTGCAGCCGCCGGAAACCACCCAGGCGCTGTTGGGTAATGATGTGGTCTATTGCCGCTATGAAAATGGTGTGGTACGGGGATATGCCGCTGTCCCAATTGTGCAGTATGGCAGGCCGGTGGGATGTGTCTATGTATCCGATGTGGATACGGCGCAGGGTACGATTATCCGGTCCTTGGAAACCAATGTGCTCCGGATCTCTCTGGCTATGGAGGCAATCATGATCCTGTTCTCCGTGGTTTTTGCCATGATTTCCTCCAAACGAATGCGCCGGATTCTGCATTCTGTGGAAATGGCCCGAGAAGGTGAATACAGCCATAAGGTGCAGATGCATGGCGGCGATGAATTTGGTCGTTTGGCAAAGGAGTTTAACCGACTAACGGACCGGCTGCAAGTTTCTGAAAATGCCCAGCGGCAGTTTGTTTCTGACGCATCCCATGAATTGAAGACACCTTTGGCATCCATCAAGCTGCTTTCCGATTCCATTCTCCAGAATGAAATGGACCCGGAAACCATGCGGGAGTTTGTGGATGATATCGGCAGCGAGGCAGATCGGCTCACCAGAATGGCGCAGAAGCTGCTAGCGATTTCCAAGGCGGAAGTGGTAAATCAGGAACATGAAGTGGTGGATCTGTCGGAAACGGTACGAAAAGTGTTTAAAATGCTTGTTACTTTGGCAGATCAGAAGGAAATTCGCCTGACCAGTCAGATGGAAAACGGTTGTACCGTAATGACAGAAGAAGATGATATGTATCAGATCATCTTCAATCTGGTAGAAAATGCCATTAAGTATAATCGCCATGGCGGCTCAGTGCACCTGAAGCTGCTCCGGCAGGAGGATGATGTGCTTGTGGTGGTGGAGGACTCCGGTATCGGCATCCCCGAGGATGCCATGGAGCATATTTTTGAGCGGTTCTACCGGGTGGATAAGGCACGGTCCCGTCAGGCAGGCGGCTCCGGTCTTGGTTTGAGTATTGTCCATGAATTGGTACTGCGAAACTACGGTCAGATTGAAGCAGAACAGAGAGAAGAAGGCGGTACCCGCTTTATTGTTCGCTTCCCGTATTTTGAAGTTGAAGATTTGAACTAAAAAAGAAGCTGCAAACTTCGATTTGCAGCTTCTTTTCTTACAGATTTGCGATTAGGGCTTCGGCGCATACGATGCCGTCTACGGCAGCGGACATGATGCCGCCGGCGTATCCTGCACCTTCCCCGCAGGGATATAGACCCCGAAGGGCAGATTGCTTGCTCTCGTCGCGGATCATGCGGACAGGGGAGGAACTTCTGGTTTCCGGGGCGGTCAGCACAGCTTCGGGATCGGCAAAGCCGTGAAGTCGCTTGTCCAAAAGGGGCAGCGCTTGTTCCAGAACATCGGTGATCCGAGGCGGCAATACTTCGTGGAGATCACACAAGGTCACTCCGGGACGATAGGTAGGCTGGACAGAACCCAGTCTCTCGCTCTTTCTGCCGGAAAGGAAATCGCCAACCAACTGGCAGGGTGCATGATAATTGCTGCCGCCTGCAATAAATGCTTTTTCTTCCAGTTCCTGCTGCCAAAGCATACCACCCAGTACGGACTTGTCCGGGAAATCATTGGGATGGAGGGTCACCAGCAAGGCCGCATTGGCATTTTCTCCGTCCCGTGCCACATAGCTCATGCCGTTGGTAACCACACGCCCTTCTTCGGAGGCGGCAGCCACTACATGACCGCCGGGACACATACAGAAGGTGTAAGCAGAGGTGCCGTCTGGCAGTTTTTCGTTCAGTTTGTAGTCAGCCGCAGGCAGGTTGGGTGAACCGGCAAAACTGCCGTACTGGCTTTCATCTACCATGGTCTGCTTGTGCTCAATCCGCACACCCATGGAAAAGGGCTTGGGTTCCATAGGAATGTTCTGCGCCAACAGACTGCGGAAGGTATCTCTGGCGCTGTGACCAATGGCGAGAATGACCTGAGAGCAGGGGAGAAGCTGTTCTTCATCGCCATGCTTAATCCAAAGACCGGTCAATTTGCCGTTTTTCTGTTCCGTCCGCAGCATCTGGGTTTCAAAGTGCACTTCTCCACCAAGGGAAATGATCTTTTCACGGATGTTCTGCACCACGGTCAGCAGCACATCCGTGCCCACATGGGGTTTGGAATCAAAGAGAATTTCTCCGTGGGCGCCGGCATCGGCAAGCTGCTCCAGAACCCATCGGCAGCGGACGTTTTTCACACCGGTGTTCAGCTTTCCGTCCGAGAAGGTACCGGCACCGCCTTCACCAAACTGTACATTGGATTTGGGGTCCAGTTTGCCGGTCTGCCAGAACTCCTGGACTTTCCGGTGTCTGGTCTCTGCGTCCTGACCTCGTTCCAATACGATGGGACGAAGTCCGGCTTCAGCCAGCACCAAAGCGGCAAACATACCCGCAGGACCAAAGCCTACAACTACGGGTCGCTGCTCCGGAGTAGCTTTTGCAAGGGGAGGGGTGTAGACTTCATCCTTGGCAAGGGATACTTTGGGGTCACGAAGCCGCTTCAGAAGCTTGTCTTCACGCTCCTTGATCTCCACATCCACCGTATAGATGATGCGCACATCATGCTTTTTTCTGGCATCCACTGATTTTTTACGGATATGCAGATGAACGATCTCATGTTCCCGAATACGAAGATGCTTGGAAGCCAACTGTACCAGCCGGTTCAGATCTTCATCCGGGGTCAGAGAGAGGTCACGAATTCTAATCATATCAATCTCCTGTGTTGCCCAATTTGCCTGCCAATCTGCCGGAACTCCATGCCCACTGCAGGTTGTAACCGCCGCAGTCGCCATCGATGTCCAACACTTCGCCTGTGGCGAACAGACCGGGATTCAGACGGCTTTCCAGAGTATCCGGACGGAACTCCGAAGTCAGAACACCGCCAACGGTGACCTGTGCCTGTTCCAAACCCATCACGCCGGTAACGGTCATGGGGAAGAATTTGATGGTTCTTGCAATTCTGGCGAGATCTTTGTCTGTGTAATCTCTTGTAAAAGCAGGAATTTCAATGCCACTGATCTTCAGCACAACTTTTCCTAGACGGTTATGCAGCAGGCCTGTGAGCAGTTCCTCACCGGGCAGATCCGGCGCGGTTTCTCTGCGCTGCATCAGATCGGCACAGAGCTCTTCTTCTGCCAGAGGTCGAAGTAAATCCAACAGCAGAAGTCCGTGATCTTCCACCAATCTGGAAATTTCAAAAATCGCAGGTCCGCTGATGCCAAAGTCCGTAAACTGCGCTTCACCGCTGTTGACGGCAATAACTTGCCCGTTTTGTTTCAGTGTAATACCGGCATCTGCGCGTACACCCTTCAGGCTTTTGGTAACAGTAGTATCCGTCTTAATTTGCACCAGACTGGGTCTAAGGGCAGTCACATGATGCCCCATGGAGGACAGCAGCTTGTAGCCCCAGTCTGTACCGCCCAGCTTACTGCCGGCTGCGCCGCCGCAGGCGAGAATGAGTTTATCGCCAAAGAAAGCCTCGTCGGCTGTTTTTGCCTGATAACCTCTGGCTTTCTTGCCGATGGAGAGAACTTCACAGCCGCAGCGTACATCCACACCCCGCTGTTCCAGTGCAAAACGAAGCACATCCACCACACTGTTTGCCTGATCAGAAAAGGGATAGACTTTGCCGGAGGCTTCGGTGACGGTCAGTAGACCCAGACTCCGGAAATAGGCAAGTGTATCTTCCACAGAAAATACCTCCAGAGCCTTGCGTACAAAGCCCGGGTTTTCTCCATAATAGTGGGAGGGATCTGCATGAATATTGGAAAGGTTACACCGGCCGTTGCCTGTAGCCAGCAGCTTTCTGCCAACCCGGTTCTGCCGTTCCAGCAAAGTAACTTTATTATTGGGATCTTCCGCAGCGGTCAGCGCAGCCATCATACCGCTGGCACCGCCGCCAATGACCAAAACCTTCATCCAAACACCTCCGATTGCTTTTATCTATCATAGCAGAAAACCAGGCAATTCACAAGAACCATTGCTTTTTGGAGAAAATATGATAAGATAGACGGACAGGGAGAGAGATTATGGACAAGCAAAAACAGATCGCAATGGTTGCGGAAAATGACGAAGACCGGGTGCTGTTTGCACGGATTTATGACCGCCTGGTCGGTGCAGAGCAGAAGAATATCCCCGGAATTACCTGTTTTCTATCCCCCAGAGAACAGGTTCTGACAAAGCGGATGCTGCCCCATATGGAACTGCACTTTTTTGGTGGCAGTCCCCAGGCGGAACGAAACATGGCTTGCTGGCTTCCGGAATATCTGGATGAAAGTTGGCTTCTGGGGCCGGACAGTCCCGTTGCGGCTGTTCGGGCATCTTACTTTCAGCAGGATCAGCTGACCCACCGGGATTTTCTTGGCAGCCTCATGGGCTGCGGCATCAAACGGGAAACCGTCGGCGATATTTACGTGGGGAAGGGGACTTGTGACTTCCTGGTTACGAAGGAAATCCTGCCCTATGTGCTGGATAATCTCATCAGTGCCGGTCGCACCAAACTCCATGTGGAACAGATTTCCCTGGATGAACTGGCGGTGCCACAGATAACGGTGAAGGAATATCGGGATACGGTTTCCTCTTTGCGATTGGATGCCATAGTTGGTTCCGGCTTTCATATGGCGCGGGGGAAGGCTTCTGCCCTCATTGAAACGGGGAAAGTATCTCTCAATGATCTGCCCTGTATCAAGCCGGATAAACTGCTTGCAGAAGGGGATAAAGTGTCCTGCCGGGGATTTGGCAAGCTGATTCTTGCCCAGGTAGGCGGTAAGACGAAAAAAGACAGAATATCCATTGTCATCGAACAATATCAATAGGAGATTATTATGGAACAAAGCAGAATTGATCGCATCAACGAACTGGCACGCAAGTCCAAAACAGAGGGGCTGACCGAGGAAGAAAAGGCAGAACAGGCAGTTCTCCGCAGAGAGTATATCGACAGCGTCAAAGCTTCTCTGATCGGCCATCTGGACAACACCTACTATGTGGACGAACATGGTAATAAAACAAAACTGGGACGCAAATAATGCGTCCCGGTTTTGTTTTGACATATAGAAAAACCGCTGCAACAGATGTTGCAGCGGTTTTATGTTCGTTTGAGAAGTAAATTACTTCACTTCGACTTCTGCGCCAGCTTCCTTCAGCTCAGCAGCAGCCTTTTCAGCATCGTCCTTGGACATAGCTTCCTTCAGAGTCTTGGGAGCGTTGTCAACGATTTCCTTAGCTTCCTTCAGGCCCAGGCCGGTCAGAGCGCGGACAACCTTGATGACGCCGATCTTGTTAGCGCCAGCGGACTTCAGGACCAGATCGAACTCGGTCTTCTCTTCAGCAGCAGCAGCGCCAGCGGCAGCGGGAGCAGCAACAGCAGCAGCAGCGGCGGAAACGCCGAAAACGTCTTCCAGAGTGTGGACGAGCTCGGACAGCTCCAGGACGGACAGGGACTTCACTTCTTCAACGAGAGCAGTAATCTTTTCGGATGCCATTTTAAGTTACCTCCAAATAATGTAGTAATGTTGGTTTGATTAAATTAAGCTTCTGCGGGAGCTTCTTCAGCAGCAGGAGCTTCTGCAGCGGGAGCTTCCTCTGCAGCAGGTGCCTCTTCGGCGGGTGCAGCTTCTTCAGCAGCGGCTTCAGCAGGAGCGCCGCCCTTTTCTGCGATCTGAGAGATCACGAAGGCCAGGCTGGTGATAGGAGCCAGCAGGGTGCCGAGAACCTGAGCGACCAGAGCGTCCTTGGAAGGCAGTTCGCCGAAAGCCTTCAGTTCGTCGATAGTCAGAACCTTACCTTCGACCATGCCGCCCTTG
This sequence comes from Candidatus Avilachnospira sp., assembly GCA_045589035.1. Taxonomy (GTDB): domain Bacteria; phylum Bacillota; class Clostridia; order Oscillospirales; family Oscillospiraceae; genus Avoscillospira. The sequence continues at coordinate 18,812 of JAZNFJ010000088.1, forward strand.
ATCTTGACGACGTCTTTGTTCTTCTTGGCGAATTCGCTGATGATACGAGCAGGAGCGATGGGATCGCCGGTGGTACAAGCCAAGGAAGTAGTGCCGTTGAGCAGCTCGTCGAACTCGCTGTAACCGACCTTATTGGCGGCGAAGCGGGTCAGAGTGTTCTTCACAACGGAATACTCAACATTGGCGGCACGGAACTGGTTACGCAGCTCAGTATCCTGAGCGACGTTGATACCCTTGTAATCAACAAACACAGCGGCAGTAGCGCTCTGCAGCTTTTCGGCAAGGGCGTCCACAGTTGCCTTCTTGCTTTCCAGTACCTTTGCGTTGGGCATATTGTGTCACCTCCGAGTAAAATAAAATGTCCTCACGCCATAGACGTGAGGACACAAAATGCTTGTCATTTTGCAGAACCTCGGCAGGAAAGGGAAGACCTTTTATGGCATAAAGCCTCCTGCTGTCTTTGGCAGCCAAATAATCATATCAAGTTCTGCAAAAAAAGTCAAGAACTTTTTTGTAAAAATTAGAACTTAGCAGTGCTGACCTTGATGCCAGGGCCCATGGTGGAAGCAATGACACAGCTCTTGATATACTGACCCTTGGCAGCAGCGGGCTTAGCCTTGATAACGGCACCCAGCAGAGCCTCGAAGTTCTCCTGCAGCTTCTGTGCGCCGAAGGAAACCTTACCGATGGGGCAGTGGATGATGTTGGTCTTGTCGAGACGGTACTCGATCTTACCGGCCTTGATTTCGTTGACAGCAGCGGTGACATTGGGAGTCACGGTGCCGGCCTTGGGGGAGGGCATCAGACCCTTGGGACCCAGGACCTTACCCAGACGGCCAACCACACCCATCATGTCAGGAGTGGCAACGACGACGTCAAAGTCAAACCAGTTTTCCTTGGTGATCTTGTCGACCAGTTCCATGCCGCCTGCGTAATCAGCGCCGGCTGCCAGAGCTTCGTCAACCTTTGCATCCTTAGCGAAGACCAGAACCTTACGGGTCTTGCCGGTGCCGTTGGGCAGGACGATAGCGCCGCGGACCTGCTGGTCAGCATGACGGGAGTCAACACCCAACTTGATGTGCATTTCGACAGTTTCGTCGAACTTTGCGGGGGCGGTCTTCACGACCAGATCCATAGCATCGGCCACATCGTACTGAACGCTGCGGTCGACCAGCTTAGTGCTGTCAGTATACTTTTTACCTCTAAACAATGTAATATCCTCCTTAGTGGTGATTCGGAATAATCCTCCCACGTATTTATGAGGACCGGTCTAATACCGGAAATCCTCGGTCAAGCTTTTAATTAGTCTTCGGAAACGAGAACGCCCATGCTGCGGCAAGTGCCGGCAACCTGGCTCATAGCGGCTTCGATGGTAGCAGCGGTCAGGTCAGGCATCTTCTTCTCTGCGATCTCACGCAGCTGAGCCTGGCTGATGGTAGCGACCTTGGTCTTGTTGGGGACACCGGAACCACTCTCAATACCCAGAGCCTTCAGAATGAGGGTGGGGGTAGGGGGAGTCTTGGTGACGAAAGTGAAGCTGCGGTCGGCATAAACCGTGATAACAACGGGGATCTTGAAGCCGGCCTGATCCTTGGTGCGCTCGTTGAATTCCTTAATGAAGGCGGCGATGTTCACGCCGTGCTGACCGAGAGCGGGACCGACAGGGGGGGAAGCGGTAGCCTTAGCTGCCGGAATCTGCAGTTTGATATAACCTGTTACTTTCTGTGCCATGATAAGCACCTCCTGAATAAATGTGGTGATACGCAGAGCGTATTTTTGGCGGGGTCTTCACCCCTCCCACGTTCTGACTGTTAAATCAGCCTTAGTTTTCAACAACTTCCACCTGATCGAGCTCCAGCTCAACAGGTGTTTCGCGTCCGAACATGGAAACGATAACGCGAACTTTGTTCTTTTCGACATCCAGCTCGTCCACAACGCCGATAAAGGAAGTCAGAGGACCGTCGTTGATCTTCACAGAGTCGCCGAGGCCGTAGTTGATGACGATCTCGTGCTTCTCTACACCCAGCTGGGCGACTTCGTCTTCGGTGAGGGGAGTGGGCTTGGTGCCGGAGCCGACAAAACCGGTAACGCCTCGAACATTCTTGATGACGTACCATGCTTCATCGGTCATGATCATCTTCACCAGCACATAGCCGGGGAAGACTTTGCGGTCATAGGTCTTGGGACCATTGTCCGTCAGCTCGGTGACAGTTTCCATAGGAATAGAGATCGTATGGATGATGTCTTCCAGATGGCGAGTCTCAACGGTTTTTTCAATGGTGGCCTTGACGGTGTTCTCATAACCGGAGTATGTGTGGACCACATACCATTTTGCTGTTTCTGCCATGGCTACTATTAACCCTTAAACAGAGTAATGATGCCATTGACAACAAGACCGGCAATGGCGTCGAATGCCCAAATAAAGATGCCGACAACCACGACGCAGGCGAGAACGACCAGCGTGTTGTTGACCATCTGGTTCTTGCTGGGCCAAACGACTTTCTTCAGTTCACTTCTCATTTCACGGAACCAGCGAGCAATACGCTTAGCGCCACGAACGATAAAGTTTTCCTTCTTGTTGGCTTCTGCCATGTTGTTCACCCTTTCCGCATTGTCATTAACAATGCATTACTTCGTCTCGTTGTGGACAGTGTGCTTCTTGCAGAATCTGCAATACTTCTTCATCTCGAGACGGTCGGGGTCGTTCTTCTTGTTTTTCATGCTGTTGTAGTTTCTCTGCTTGCACTCAGAGCATCTCAGTGTGATTTTCACGCGCATTATCGGCACCTCCTTAATAATTGCCTCCCTGCAATCCCACGGCCTATAATCAGATTTAGCGGATACCGAAACTACACGAGTATCCATAACCGCAGTAGAAAAATGGGCGCAAAAAAATAGCCCCTTTTTCACAGGTACGAGTATCATACCACAGGAGGCTGCCAAGGTCAACTATATTTTTCTTGTTTTTGAAAATATTTTCCCCTTTTTCAACTATATATGGTACAATGGGGAAGAGAAGCGCAAAGGGAGGATACAAACATGCGGATTATGGCCATTGATTACGGTGATGCCAGAACAGGAATTGCCATTTCCGATGCGTTGGGGATGCTTGCGGGCTTTACCACCGTCATCCATGCCTATACGCAGGATAAAGTGGCAGCAGCCATCAAGGAATTGATCGCTCAGCATCAGGTTACGGAGCTGGTCATGGGCTTTCCCAGAAACATGGATGGCTCTGAGGGACCCCGTGCATCCTTATATAAGGAATTTGCTGCGGTTCTGGAACGGGAAACCGGTCTGAAGCCGGTCATGTGGGATGAACGGAGAACCACCGTTGACGCCCATCGTATTTTATCAGAAAACAATGTCCGTGGCAAGAAGAGAAAGAACACTGTGGATGCTGTTGCAGCATCCTTGATTTTGGAAGGCTATCTGGCATTCCGGGGCAGATAAGAAAATCGCCGCTGAAACAGCGGCGATTTTCTTTATGTGGTTTGCCTGCGAATCTTTTTATAATTGAGATAAAAAGCAGTACCGGCGGCGATGGATGTAATGATCCAGGAAAACGGATAGGAGAGGTAGAGTACATCCAAAGACCGATAGACTGCAAAAATGGTATAAATCCAGATAATTCTGAAAGCACAGGCCCCCAGAGCGGAAATGATCAAGGGCAGCCAGGATTTTCCAAGACCTCGCAGGGAGTAGATGAGCTGATCCATGATGCCGCAGAGGAAGTAGCTCAGGCCTACGAACTTCAATCGAATCATACCGGTGGCAAGAATAGCATCTCTGTTGGGGTCGGTAGTAGGAACATACAGCGACAGCAGCTGCGGACCGAAGCAATAGACCAGGGCAGAAACGGAAAGTCCGGTGACGATCACAACAGCCACACAGGTGAAATAAACCCGCTTGATGCGTTCATAATTCTTTGCACCGTAATTCTGACTGGTAAAGCTGAGGGCACCCTGGGCAACGGAATTGGTACAGATGTAAATAAACCCGTCAATGTTAGCTGCGGCGGAGTTGGCGGCCATGGTCACAGCGCCGAAAGAATTGATGGAACTTTGAATCAGCACATTGGCGATGGAGAACATGGAACTGTTCAATCCGGCAGGGATTCCGATCTGCAAAAGCTGCAGGACCATGTCACCATATAGGCGGATATTTTTGATGACCAGGCGGTAAATACCATCGGTGTGAATGAGACACCGTACAACGAGAAAAGCGGAAACGTACTGGGAAACCACTGTGGCGATGGCAACGCCTGCCACATCCATATGGAGACCGACCACGGTTATGAGGTTCAGAACCACATTGACCACACCGGAGATGATCAGGAAACGCAGCGGTCGCTCCGTATCACCGACAGCCCGAAGAATGGCGGCGCCAAAGTTGTAAATCATCGTGGCAGGTGCGCCAAGAAAATAAATCTTCAGATACAAAGCGGCAAGGGGCAGAACCTGCGGATCGGTGTCCATCCATTGCAGTATCGTGCCGGAGAGAAAAAATCCCAGCAGACAAACAACTGTACCGAGAATAAGACTGAGTCCCATGGAACAATGGACACAGCGGGAAAGACTCTCCTGATCACGGCTGCCGTAATAACGGGAGACCAGAACATTGGAGGCAGTGGCGGTGCCAATGAACAGATTGACAATCAGATTGACCAGAGAACCGGTAGAACCGACGGCTGCCAATGCCAGAGAGCCGGCAAATTTTCCCACCACAATGACATCGGCGGCGTTGAAAAGGAGCTGCAAAACGCCGCTGGCCATGAGAGGCAGGACAAATAAGAGGATTTTTTTCAGCAAAGGCCCGGAGGTCATATCGATTTCATGAGACCGCTTCATGGTATTTCACCTCAAACAGATGGTGTTTCTGCCTTACTTATACTCTTGTAATCTGTAAATGTCAACACAAAAAGGAAGCAGTTTTCCTGCTTCCTTTTTGCGTATCAATCTTTTACCAAAACCGCATCACCGGCTTTGAAAATATCGCCTGCACCGACGGTGAGAATCAGATCACCGGACTGTGCAATCTGCCGCAGATAAGCGGTGACATCCTGCAGGCTGGGACAGTAAACGGCGCCTTCGATGGCATCGGAGATCATCTTGGAAGAAATGCCGATGTCATTGCGCTCTCGTGCTGCGTAAATATCTGTCAGAACAGCAATATCTGCTTGTTTCAGTTCACGGATAAAATCCTCCAGCAAAGCGTTTGTACGGGTGTAGGTGTGCGGCTGGAAGGCGCAGACAATGCGCTTGTAACCCATGGACTTTGCTGCAGTGAGCAGGGCGTGGAGTTCTCCGGGATGATGGGCATAGTCGTCATAGAGATCTGCGCCATGGTAGCTGCCCTTAAACTCCATGCGCCGTCCTGCACCGTGGAAATGGTTCAGAGCTGCCGCGGCCACATCGCCGGGGATACCAGCTTCAAAAGCTGCGGCACAGGCAGCCAATGCATTGAGTGCATTGTGTCTTCCAAATACAGAGAGAGAAACATGGGCATAGAACTGTCCGTGGCAGTATACATCAAACTGCCGCCAGTCTTCAGAGAAATTTTTACCGTGCACATCATTGGTATTCTGCAGACCGAAAGTGATATAGTTTAGACCGTTCAGTGCATCCAGGACATTTTGGTCGTCACCGTTTGCAATAATCTTACCGTTCTCCGGTACCAGTTCTACAAACTTACGGAAAGAGCATTCGATATCTTCCAAATCCTTGAAAAAGTCCAGATGGTCTGCTTCGATGTTCAGCACAATGGCGGTGGTAGGGAAGAAATTAAGGAAAGAATTGCAGTATTCGCAGCTTTCCAGAATGATGGTATCACCATTACCCACCCGGTGATTGGCTTTCAGCAAAGGA
>JAZNFJ010000089.1:0-8723 GCA_045589035.1 Candidatus Avilachnospira sp.
GACGGTACGGTGTTCCGCGCCCCCATCTGCATCGATGCCATCAAGCCTGTGGTGAAGAACTGGGAACAGCCCATCACCATCGCCCGTCATGCCTATGGCGATGTCTATAAGTCCGTGGATCTGTACACGGAGCAGGCAGGCGCCTGCACCATGACCTTCGTGGGCGAAAACGGCGAAAAGCAGGAAATTGTCGTCCAGAAGGTCGATGGCCCCGCCGTCTGGCAGGGTGCCCATAATAAGGACAGCTCCATCCGTTCCTTTGCAAGGTCCTGTTTCCAGTATGCTGTGGACACGAAGCAGGACCTGTGGTTTTCCACCAAGGATACCATTGCCAAGGTCTACGACGGCCGCTTCAAGGCGATTTTTGAGGAAGAATTTGAAGCCTACAAGGCAAAATTCGAGGAGCTGGGCATCACCTATTTCTACACCCTCATCGATGATGCCGTGGCAAGAGTCATCCGCTCCAAGGGCGGCTTCATCTGGGCCTGCAAGAACTATGACGGTGATGTCATGAGCGATATGGTTTCCACCGCTTTTGGCTCTCTTGCCATGATGACCTCTGTGCTGGTCGCCCCCGATGGCACCACGGAATTTGAGGCCGCCCACGGCACCGTCACCCGCCATTATTATAAGTGGCAGGCAGGCGAAAAAACATCCACCAACCCCATGGCGACCATTTTTGCATGGAGCGGTGCTTTGCGTAAGCGTGCCCAACTGGACGGACTTGCCGAACTGGAGGCCTTTGCCGACCGGCTGGAGAGTGCCTGCTTCCGTACCCTCAACGAGGGTGTGATGACCAAGGATCTGGTGGGTCTGACCGAGCCGGGCTTTGAGGCCAGAGCCGTGGACTCCGAAACCTTCCTGGACGAAATTGCCAAGCGGATGTGAGATCGTGATCATTGAATTTTTGGATTTGTCCCTGCCTGAACTGGCGGTCTATGCCAATCTGACAGAGGCCCAGCTGCGCAGCTGCGAAAATGCGTTCATTGCCGAAAGCCCCAAGGTCATCAAGCGGGCATTGGCGGCAGGCTGCAAGCCCATTTCCATGCTCATGGAGCGGCGGCACCTGACAGGGCAGGGAGCGGAACTGATGGAAAAATGCCCTGGTGTGCCGGTTTATACGGCGGACCGGGAGGTTCTGGCGGCTTTGACGGGCTATGAACTGACCCGGGGTATTTTGTGTGCCATGGAGCGGCCCGTGCAGCCCTCTCTGGAGGAAATCTGCGCCTCTGCCAGACGGGTGGCGGTGCTGGAAGGCATTGTGGACTCCACCAATGTGGGTGCGATTTTCCGTTCTGCAGCCGCCATGCATATGGATGCGGTGCTTTTGAGCCCCACCTGCTGTGACCCTCTCTGCCGCAGAGCCGCCAGAGTCAGTATGGGTACGGTGTTCCAGATTCCGTGGACGAGAATTGGGGAAGATCATACCCAATGGCCCCATCCGGGCATGGACCGCCTGCAGGCCTTGGGCTTTAAGACCGCTGCTCTGGCATTGACGGACGAATCGGTGTCCATCGAGGATGAAAATCTGAAAAAAGAGGAAAAGCTGGCGCTGCTGTTGGGCACGGAGGGCGACGGCCTGTCCGACCACACCATTGCCGCCTGTGATTATACGGTGAAGATCCCCATGTCCCACGGGGTGGACTCTCTCAATGTGGCTGCTGCCGGCGCCGTGGCCTTCTGGGAACTGCGCCCCCGGGGTTGATTTTCCGCCGCTGAGTTGGTATAATCACTTCGTTAAAAATATGGAGTGGTATCGAAGTGGTCATAACGGGGCTGACTCGAAATCAGTTTGCGGGCAACCGCACGAGGGTTCGAATCCCTCCCACTCCGCCAAAAGGAACGCGCACCCATTAGGGTGCGTTTTTCTTTTGGTAAGACATGATCTGTTTTTTTCTTTATCAAAATTGAACAAAAAATAAAAATTATATAAGAAAAGGTGGAAAAAAGGACGGTTATGTGCTACAATCGAATATGAATCCATATGTTTAATGGGCGGATTCTGCCCAAATACAACATATTGTGCTGCAAAATGAGAATGTGCGGTGCATATAGTTCGGGAATTTGAGATCCTTTTCCCGCCCGAAAAGGAGGGGTGCGGCTTGTCCGCTGAAAAGAGAAACAACGAAGAAGCCGTAAGAGCGCATCATACCGAAGAACGATCTCATCACGAGCATCATCATAGCGAACATCACCATGGCGAACACCGTCATAGTGAACATCACCATCGCAGAAAAAAGACCAAAAAGAAGAATCCCATTTCGCTGCCCAAGTTCATGAAGCAGAAAAAATTCTGGATCAACATGGGTATTGTTTTGGGCGCGGTCATTCTGCTGACCGGTGTGGCTCTGCTGGCCAGCCATGGGCAGCAGAAGGCGCACATTTCTGCCGAAACCGGCCAGTCTGCCGGAAAGCAGTGGGCAGAAGGCTTTGTGAACATTTCCGTTACCTATTTTGACAAGGCGGTCTCTTTGGTGGGAGAACCTGTAACGGAACTGATGGAAGCAGAAGCCCAGAAACCCGTGGGCGAGGTGCTGAAGCCCTATCGGGATGGAGAGCGGCGGCTGGATGTGAGTTATCCGGTGATTTTGGATTACGATATCAACGGTCTGCCCTCCGGCTGCGCTGTGACCGGTGCGACGGTGGAAGTTTCGGAAACCGAAGATTTCCGGAAACCGCTGGTGTTTGAACAGGAGCACCATGCCCGCAGCCTGAAAATCTATAACCTCAAGACCGACACCCAGTATTTTTACCGGGTCAATATCCGGCTGTCCAATGAAAAGACCATGGGTGTGCAGGGCAGCTTCCAGACAGCCAAATCTCCCCGCATCCTGACGGTGGAAGGCGCGGTCAATGTCCGCGATCTGGGCGGCTGGAAAAATGGCAACGGAGAAACGATCCGTCAGGGCATGATCTATCGCGGCAGTGAGCTGGATGGTGCCATAGAGCCGGAGTACAAGCTGACTTCTGCGGGCATGGAAACCATGCTGCAGACTCTGGGCATCCGCAAGGATCTGGATCTGCGCCCCGCTTCTGATAATTCCTACGGCATTGACGCATTGGGCGCCGGTGTGGAACATATTTATTTTGATATGCCCATGTACACGGGGATTTTCTCCGACCAGGGCAAGACGCAAATGAAGAAGATCTGTTCTGAGCTTGCTAAGGAGAGCAGCTATCCCGTCTACATCCACTGTACTTACGGTCTGGATCGGACCGGCACGGTCTGTGCCTTGCTGGAAGCCCTGCTGGGTGTGGGAAAAGATGATATTCTGCGGGACTACCGCCTGTCCGGCTTGTACCACCGGAGTGTTCCTCAGGATAATTTGGAGCAGCTTTTTGCGCAGATGGAAACCTATCCCGGCTACAATCTGCAGGAGAAAACCGAGAATTTCCTGCTGTCTGCCGGTGTGACCAAAGAAGAAATTGCGGAGATCAGACGAATTATGCTGAAGTGATCGGCATAGACATGTTAGGAGAACCGATATGAACGAAAACAAAGTGGTCAAAGACGAAGAAATCGAGATCAATTTACAGCGGATTTTCAATACCATCTGGGATCGGCTGTGGGTCGTGATTGTGGTGGGTATTCTGGGTGCTGCCATTGCCTTTGGTGTTACCCGTCTGTTTGTGACACCCATGTATCAGTCCTCCGCCATGTTCTATGTGAATAACAGTTCTCTGTCTGTGGGCGATACGTCCTTCAGTATCTCCTCCAGCGATATTACCGCGTCCAAGAGTCTGGTGGAAAGCTATATCGTCATTCTCAACACCAGAGAAACCCTCAACGATGTCATCGACTATGCTGGTGTGCAGCACAGCTACAAGGATCTGCGGGATATGATTTCTGCAGAATCCGTGCAGGAAACGGAAATTTTCCGCGTGACGGTCACAGGACCCAACCCGGAGGAAACGGATGACATTGCCGATGCCATCGCCTATATCCTGCCCAACCGAATTTCCGATATCATTGAAGGAACTTCCGCCAAGATCGTGGATTCTGCCGTTGTTTCCAGTGTCCCCAGTTCTCCCAGCTATCCCAAGAACATTGCCATCGGCTGTCTGCTGGGCATTCTGCTGACCATTGCTGTCATTGTCCTGCGGGATGTGTTTGATATCACCATCCGGGAAGAGGCTGATATTTCCCGGGGTTGCAGCTACCCCATTCTGGCAGCTGTGCCCAATATGACCACGGAAAGCAAAGGCGGCTACTATTACAGCGCCTACGGCGGCAAACAGAGCCGCAGTACGCCCAAGATCCGTTCCAACGCCAAGGACGATACGGTCTTTGTTGGCAAAAAGATCAGCTTCATCGCTTCCGAAGCCTACAAACTGCTGCGTACCAAGCTGCAGTTCTCCTTCACCGATGACCGCAACTGCCGCGTGATCGGTATTTCCAGTGCGCTGGCAGGTGAGGGCAAGTCCCTGACCTCCGTCAACCTGGCTTACACCCTGTCCCAGCTGGACAAGCGCGTGCTGCTGGTGGACTGCGATATGAGAAAGCCCTCTCTGAACGCAAAGCTGCCCATCAAGAAAATCCCCGGTCTGTCCGGAGTCCTGTCCGGTCAGGCGGACTGGCGGGATCTGCTGCAGCCCTGCGGCATTGAAGGAGAGGAAGAATCCTTCGCGGTTATCGCCGCCGGCCGCAACCCGCCCAACCCTGTGGAACTGCTCAGCTCCGCCAAGATGGCAAAGGTGCTGGCACAGATGCGGGAAGTTTTTGATTACATCATTCTGGACCTGCCCCCCGTCACGGAGGTCAGTGACGCCATGGCAGTGGCCAAGGAAACCGACGGCATGCTGCTGGTGGTCCGTCAGGACTACTGCAACCATGTGGCTCTCAGCGGCGCCGTCCGTGAATTTGAGTTTGTCAACGCTAAGATCCTGGGCGTTGTTTATAACTGCACCGTAGACCAGATCGCAGGCTACGGCAAGAAGTACTACAAGCGCTATTACCGCAGATATTACGGCAAGTATGTGGGCAAATACTCTTATGCCGGGACCCGCCACAATGTAGAAGCGGAAGCAAAATCTGCAGAAGAAGGCGTGAAGAATGGTTGATTTTCACAGTCATGTCCTGCCCGGGATCGATGATGGCAGTTCTTCTGTGGAAATGTCTGCAGCCATGCTGAAGTTGGCGGCAGAACAGGGTACGCAGACAATGGTGGCCACGCCCCACTTCTATGCCGACCGCAATACACCGGCCCAGTTTCTTGCCAGGCGGCAGGAAGCGGTGGAGCGGCTGCAATCGGCATTGCAGGGTGTTGTCGGATTACCCCGGATCCTTCTTGGTGCGGAAGTGGCCTACTTCCGCGGCATGAGTGATGCGGAAGCCCTCTGGGATCTGCGGATCGCCGATACCAACTATATTCTGGTGGAACCGCCCCTGCTTCCCTGGGATGATCGTGTTTATGAAGAACTGACCGGTCTGCTCAGCAAGCAGAACCTGCGTCCGATCATTGCCCATATTGACCGGTATCTGCATCCGCTACACCGGCGGCGGGTCCTGGACCGGCTGCGGGAGATGCCTGTGCTGCTGCAGGCCAACGCAAGTTTTTTCAGCCGGAAACTGACCGAAAAGCTTGCCATAAAAATGCTGGGGGAAGGCCGCATCCACCTGCTTGGCACGGACTGCCACAACCGGAGTGACCGTCCGCCCAATATGGAAGATGCCATCGAGAAGATCGAGGACAGTCTGGGTATCGAAGCCCTTGATCATATCAGCTGGCATGAGCAGCTGGTGCTGCAGGAAGAATTCAGTAACCATTGCACCGTTGGTGCTAATATATAATGGAGATGAGCGTTATGAAAAAATTTGTTGTTATGCTTCTGGTCGTGACACTGTGCCTGACCATGGTGTGCCCTGCGCTGGCGGCAGAAAACGATTTTGTCCCCAGTGTCACCTATAAGCCCATGCCCAGACTGGTCGGCCCCACCGACGAAAACGGCATGAATGTCGGTCAGACCGACAATGGCGGCACAGTCTATCAGAATGACGGCTTCCTGTTTGTTCTGGCAGACGGTGTCCACGATGGTCTGGACGAAGACCACAAGTGTCTGGTCGTCACCCCTCTGAGCGAAGCGGAAACCTCCACGGAAATTCCCGATGAGGCAGAAGAAATGCTGCTGTGGGTCTACGATCAGATTCTGGCCAACGGTATGTCCTTCTTTGAAGGCTGCGAAGGTCTGCAGGAACTGATCGAGGCCAATCTGGGCGCAGGCAAGACCGTCCAGGATCTGGTGGTCAAGGATCTGTATGATGTTTCCGTCCTCTGCGAGCCTCTGGAGGCCTATCTGGAGCCCGAAGGCACCACCATCTGCCTGGACTTTGACCTGAATCTGGCTCCCGGCACCTTTGTGACCGTTCTGACCTACAAGGGTGGTCAGTGGAAGATGATCGAAAATGTGGAACTGCTGGAAAATGGCACCGTTACCTGCACCACCTATGAGAACTTCTGTCCCGTTGCCATTCTGGTTAACGAAACTGACGGCGAACCCGTGATCGAAACCGTCAACACCGGCGATATCAGCAATATGGGTCTGTGGCTGGCAGTGGCTGCTGCTTCTCTGGCTGCCATCGTCCTGTGCCTCGTCGGTCTGAAGAAGAGCAAGAAGAACGCAGCTTAATAAACGCATAACAGAATAGGGGTGTGCAATATGCGCAGACGGCAGTTTTTGAAGGTTGCCGTGGTCGCAGTCATCCTGATTTTGGTGCTGGTCTTTGTATACAGTGGATTCCGCATTCTGGAATCCACTGTCTTTTCCAGTGGGGAGCAGACAGCTGCCGTGGAGGGCAAAAAGACCATCACCCGGGATGAAGTGGACTACTTTCCCCGGCAGGATATGGAAACCTATCTGCTAATGGGCATCGACCGCTTCGGTCCCATGGAGGACAGCGGCGCTTACAACAACGATGGCGAAGCAGATGCGATTATGCTGCTGGTATTTGATAAAAAACAGGAAACCATCCGTGTGCTGGCACTGAACCGTGATACCATGGTGGAGATGCCTGTGCTGGGTATCGGCGGCAGACAGGCGGGTACGGCTTACGGCCAGCTGGCTCTGGCCCATACTTACGGCAGCGGTCTGAAGGACAGCTGCGAGAATGTCCGCAAAACCGTTTCGGATCTGCTGCTGCATATTGAGATCGACCACTATATCGCCATGAATATGGACGGCATTGCCCTGCTCAATGATGCTGTCGGCGGTGTGGAAGTGGAGGTTCTGGACGATTTCTCCCAGGTGGATCCTACGATTCCCATGGGAAAGACTGTCCTGACGGGGGAACAGGCCCTTTCCTTTGTCCGTGTGCGAAAGGAAGTGGGCGACCAGCTGAATGTGTCCCGTATGGACCGCCAGCGGGCCTATATGGAAGGCTTCTTGGCTGCGCTGCGGGGGAAGCTGGAGCAGGACAGCACCTTTGCGGTGAAGCTGTTTGAAGAGCTTTCTCCCTATCTGGTGACGGACGGCTCTTCTAAGGTCTTTACCTCTGCCATGGATCGCTATGGTGACTACGCACTGGAGGAAATTGTAACCCCCAAGGGCGAAAACCGTATGGGTGAAGAGTATCTGGAGTTCTATGCAGACGAAGATGCGCTGGACGCACTGACTCTGCGGCTGTTTTACGCACCAAAATAATTACGAAAGACAGGCGGGTGATCCCATGCAAAAAGGAAATAACGAGTATGCACTGGTAATCCTGGCGGCAGGCCTGGGCTCCCGGTTCGGCGGCATCAAGCAGCTGAAGAAGGTAGGTCCTTCCGGGGAGATCATCATGGAATATGCCATCCATGATGCCATGGAGGCCGGTTTTAACAAAATTGTCTTTATCATCCGCAAAGATATCGAAGCGGATTTCATGGAAACCGTGGGCAACCGGGTGAAAACCGTCTGCGCCGCAAAGGGTGTGGCGGTGGCCTTTGCCTATCAGGAACTGGGGGCTTTGCCGGCAGGATTTGTGTGTCCTACGGACCGGAAAAAGCCCTGGGGTACCGGTCATGCGGTTCTTGCCGCAAAAGAATTGCTCCACGGACCCTTTGCGGTCATCAATGCCGATGACTACTATGGCAAGTCAGCCTATAATAATCTGTTCTCCTACCTGAAAAACCTGCCGCAGGATGCCAAAGGGCAGTATTGCATGGCAGGCTTCCGCTTGGGCAATACTCTCAGCGATCATGGCGGTGTGACCAGAGGTATCTGCCGGACCGATGAAAACGGCAGGCTGCTGGAAGTGAAGGAAACCCGCAATATGACCAGACGAAACGGCAAGGCCATGATTCCCCACGGGGAGGATTGGACAGAACTGGATGCCAATGCCTGCGTGTCCATGAACATGTGGGGCTTTACGGCAGATGTGCTGCCCGTTCTGGAGCAGCGGTTTGTGGAATTTTTGTCCGATGAACTGGAAACACCGGCATCGGAGTACCTGCTGCCGGATATTATGGACAAGCTGGTGGCAGAGGGAACTGCTGCCATTCAGGTGCTGCCCACGGAGGATAACTGGTACGGTATCACCTATCAGGCCGATGCGCCGCTGGTGGAAGCAGTGTTCCGCCGAATGGTGGCCGAAGGCATCTACAAAGAGAAACTGTTCGGATGAAAAAGCTGAAAAGAGGAATTTTGATTGCAGTCCTGCTGCTGGCAGCAGCAGGACTTGCCATTGCATTGGTGCAGCTGTGGCTGCAGTTTTCTCAGCAGGCTGCTCTGAAAACACAGAATATGGA
>JAZNFJ010000090.1:0-10525 GCA_045589035.1 Candidatus Avilachnospira sp.
GTTGCCCAGCGCGACGGCAAGAAGGTTTCCGTGGAGATCGTCGACTGAGAAAAAAATCCTGCTGCATTTGCAGCAGGATTTTTTCTCTCAGTCGACGATCTCCACGGAAACCTTCTTGCCGTCGCGCTGGGCAACAGACTTGACAATGGTACGAATCTCCTTGGCGATACGACCCTGACGACCGATGACCTTACCCATATCTTCGGGGGCCACACGCAGTTCCAGAGTGGTGATCTCGCCTTCGACCTCAGTAACAGTCACGGCATCGGGATTGTCGTCCAGATTCTTTGCCATATACAGCAAAAGTTCCTTCATGGTCTTTCTCCTTATGCAGGAATTACAGGACGTTAGCCTTCTTCAGCAGAGCCTTGACAGTGTCGGTGGGCTGAGCGCCGTTCTTGATCCAAGCCTGAGCCTTTTCAGCGTCAACAGTGACAGTTGCGGGGTTGGTCAGGGGATCGTAGGTACCGATCTCTTCGATGCAGCGGCCATCGCGGGGGCTGCGGGAGTCAGCGACAACGATTCTGTAGAAAGGAGCCTTCTTGGCGCCCATTCTTCTCAGTCTGATCTTAACCATAGTATTTACCTCCAAAAAATATAAAACAAATTGATTTTTTATCTCGTCGTGTTAACCACGATACGAACTTTTAAAAGCCGGGAATTCCCGGGAAACCGCCGCCCATTCGCTGCAGCTTTTTCATTTTCTTGGCTGCACCGGGACCGGTGAACTGCTTCATCATGGCATTCATGGCATCAAAGGATTTCAGCAGTTTGTTGACCTCTTCCACCTTGACGCCTGCACCGGCGGCAATGCGCTTCTTGCGGCTGCTGCCAAGGCATCCGGGGTTTTCTCTTTCATAGGGGGTCATGGAGAGGATGATGGCCTCGGTTCTTCCCATGGCCTTTTCATCGATCTTCACATTCTTCAGATTGCCCATACCGGGCATCATGCCGAGGATATCTTCCATACTGCCCATATTCTTGATCTGGGACATCTGGTCGTAATAATCCTGCAGGGTGAATTTATTGCTGCGGAGCTTCTTTTCCAGTTCCTCTGCCTTTTTCATATCCAAAGCCTGTTCAGCTTTTTCAATGAGCGTCAGCACATCACCCATGCCAAGAATTCTGGAAGCCATGCGCTCGGGGTGGAAAGGCTCGATCTGATCCAGTTTTTCGCCAATACCGGCGAACTTGATGGGCTTGGCGGTGACAGCCTTGACAGACAAAGCCGCACCGCCTCTGGCATCGCCATCCAGCTTGGAAAGCATGACACCGTCGATATCCAGCCATTCGTTGAAGCTCTGGGCCGCATTGACCGCGTCCTGACCGGTCATGGCATCCACCACCAGCAGGATCTCATGGGGCTTGACTTCGGCCTTGATGGCCTTCAGCTCTTCCATCAGCTGCTCGTCCACATGAAGGCGGCCGGCAGTATCCAGGAAGACCATATCGTTGCCGTGGCGGACAGCATGGGCCATGGCGGCCTTTGCGATCTCCACGGGATTGGTCTGACCCATTTCAAAGACGGGAATATCCAGTTTTTCGCCTACCACCTGCAGCTGCTTGATGGCAGCGGGGCGGTAAATATCACAGGCGACCAGCAAGGGCCGACGGCCCTGCTTTTTGAACAGACCAGCCAGCTTTGCGCCGTTGGTGGTCTTACCTGCACCCTGCAGACCCACCAGCATGACCACTGTAGGGGGCTGGGAGGCAAGCTGCAGCTTCTGATTTTCGCTGCCCATGAGGGCGGTCAGCTCTTCGTTGACGATCTTGACGATCATCTGGGCGGGAGACAGACTCTCCAGCACATCGGTACCCACAGCACGCTCGGACACCTTGCCGACGAAGTCCTTGACCACTTTATAGCTTACATCGGCTTCCAGCAAGGCCAGCCGGATCTCACGCATGGCAGCCTTGACATCCGCTTCGGTCAGACGACCTTTGCCACGAAGCTTTTTGAACGCGGCGGAAATTTTATCCGTCAATCCTTCAAATGCCATTGGTTACTCCTTCATATCTGCGGCGGCTTTGAGAATGACCCGGGCCAACTCTTCCGCACCGGGGAGATTCAGCAGCTTCTCCGCAGCATCCGTAATGGTCTGCGCAGCCTCCTGCACCGCCTTGGCTCTGGCAATGCAGCCGGTTTTTTCTTCCATGGCCGCCAGTGCCGCTTCTGCTCTGGCTAGAGAATCGTGGACACCCTGCCGGGAAATACCGGCTTCCTCCGCGATCTCGCCCAAAGACAGATCCTGGTTATAATATAGATCAAAGCAGGTTCTCTGCTTTTCGGTGAGCAATTCGCCGTAATAGTCAAGCAGCAGGGTCATTTCCAGTGCGTTATGCTTCATGGTTTTCCCCGCCTTTCAAGGTTTTCTGCTTGACAGCTTGCTTATTATATGCCCTTCTGCATCAAATGTCAAGGATAAAAACTTGACATTGTGATTTTTTTCTTATAAAATAAGGTATCTTCATAACCGACAGTTCGTTCGTAGCCATCCTGTCGTTAAACAAAACCAGGGACGACGCGTTTTTCGCGGGAGGATGGGGCTTTTGCACCCATCTTTTTTGTTTCCGGAAAGGAACTTTATGAACATGAAAAACATCCGCAAACTCACCCTCTGTGCCGTCATTGCCGCCCTCTATGCCGCCATCACCCTGCTGGCTGCTCCTCTTTCCTTCGGACTGGTGCAGTTCCGCATCTCTGAGGCTTTGGTAGTCCTGTGTGCGCTGGAGCCCGCCTTCGGCATCGGCATCACCATCGGCTGTTTCCTTGCCAATCTGTTTTCCACGGTGACAGCTCTGGATATCATCATCGGCACCGCCGCCACAGCCCTTGCCTGTCTGTGGACGGCCCGCTGCAAAAATCCTTGGCTCATGCCCCTGCCCAATATTCTCTGCAATGCCATTCTGGTGGGCAGCATGCTGGCTTTTGTCCTGTTCCCGGACAACCTTTCCATGGGCTTTGCCACTGCTGCGGCGCAGGTGGGCTTTGGAGAACTGGCTGTCATGTATCTTCTGGGTGTTCCCCTGTACTTTTTCGCAAAAAAGTCAAACTTTATCGCCAAAGCCCTGTCTTGACATCAGCATGGGGAAAAAGTAAAATATCCTTAATTGAACCATAAAGGAGTCGATTCATATGAAACCCGAAACCAAGTGCCTGCAGTCCGGCTACAAGCCCGAAAACGGTCAGCCCCGAACCATGCCCATTTACCAGAGCACTACCTATAAATATGACAGCGCTGCCGAACTGGGCAAGCTGTTCGATCTGGAAGCCGCCGGTCACATGTACACCCGTATTTCCAACCCCACTGTGGCCCATGTGGAAGACAAAATTGCCGATCTGGAAGGCGGCGTCGGCGCCATGCTGACCTCCTCCGGTCAGGCTGCCAGCTTCATGGCCATTTTCAACATCTGCTGCCAGGGTCAGAACTTCATCTCCCTGAACAACATCTACGGCGGCACCATCAACCTGTTCTCCGTGACCATGGCAAGAATGGGCATCGAAGTCCGCTATGCCAGAGACGACATGACCGACGAAGAGTTCGAAGCCCTCTTTGACGAAAACACCCGTCTGGTCTTTGGCGAGACCGTGGCCAATCCCGCTCTGACGGTTCTGGACATTGAACGCTATGCCAAGCTGGCCCACAAGCACAATGTGCCTCTGATCGTGGACAATACCTTTGCCACCCCTCTGCTGTGCCGTCCCTTCGAGTATGGCGCAGACATCGTCACCCACTCCACCACCAAGTACATGGACGGCCATGCCAATGTGGTGGGCGGTGTCATCGTAGACAGCGGCAGCTTTGACTGGGAGGCCGCCGGCAAGTATCCCGAATTGACCGAAGCCGATGAAAGCTACCACGGCGTGGTCTACACCAAGAATTTCGGCAAGGCTGCCTATATCACCAAAGCCCGCGTCCAGCTGATGCGCGACTTTGGCTGCACCCCTCAGCCCATTGCCGCTTATCTGCTCAATCTGGGTCTGGAATCTCTGGCTGTCCGCATGAAGCAGCACAGCGAAAACGCGCTGGCTGTTGCCAAGTTCCTGGAGAGCCACGAAAAGGTGGCATGGGTCAACTACCCCCTGCTGGAGAGCAACAAGTACTACGATCTGGCAACCAAGTACCTGCCCAAGGGCGCACCCGGTGTGGTCTCCTTCGGTGTCAAGGGTGGCAGAGAAGCTGCCATGGTCATGATGGACAGCCTGCGGCTGGCCCAGATCGTGGTCCATGTGGCCGATGCCCGCACCTGCGTGCTGCATCCCGCTTCCACCACCCACCGCCAGCTGACCGATGAGCAGCTGATCGCCGGCGGCATCGTGCCGGAGATGGTCCGCTTCTCCGTTGGCATTGAAAATGTGGAGGACATCATCGCCGACCTGACCCAGGCTCTGGACAAAATCTGATAACAGGAGGGCAATTTTATGCCCATTAAAATTCCCAACGGTTTGCCTGCCCAGCAAATTCTTGAAAGCGAAAATATCTTCGTCATGCACGAAGCCCGCGCCGAATCGCAGGACATCCGCCCTCTGCGGATCGCCCTGCTGAATCTCATGCCCACCAAGATTGTCACGGAAACCCAGCTTTCAAGGCTTCTGGGCAACACCCCTCTGCAGGTGGAGCTGGAACTGGTGCAGGTCAGCACCCACAAGTCCAAAAACACCTCCGAGGAGCACATGTTGGCTTTCTACAAGACCTTTGACGAGATCGCCGACCAGTATTTTGACGGCATGATCATCACCGGTGCACCGGTGGAGCAAATGCCCTTCGAGGAAGTGGACTACTGGCCGGAACTCTGCCGCATCATGGAATGGTCCAAAACCCATGTCCACAGCACCTTCCACATCTGCTGGGGTGCTCAGGCCGGTCTGTACTACCATTTCGGCATCGACAAGTATCCCCTGGACAAAAAAATGTTCGGTGTCTTCCCTCACAAGGTCACTTACAAAAACCCCATTCTCATGCGCGGTTTTGACGATGTGTTCTATGTCCCCCACTCCCGCCACACCACCATCTCCAAAGAGGATGTGCTGAAGGTGCCGGAGATCAAGATCTTGGCCGAATCCGAAGAAGCCGGTCTGTATGCCATGCAGACAGAAGGCGGTAAGCAGGTTTTCATCACCGGTCATTCCGAGTATGACCCGGAAACCCTGAAGCTGGAGTACCTGCGGGACAAGAACGCCGGTCTGCCCATTGAAGTGCCGAAAAACTACTTCCCCAATGATGATGACACCCAGGATCCTCTGGTGCGTTGGAGAGGTCATGCCAACCTGCTGTACACCAACTGGCTGAATTACTTTGTCTATCAGTCCACACCCTATGAAGTGGACAGCATCGGCCGTGGAGAATAAATCTATGACCATTCTACCCGGTGTGACCGCCTTTATCGGTTCCGGCGGCAAGACCAGTCTGATCGCCAGACTGTGCCGGCAGCTGCCGGGAACGGTCATCGTCTGTACTTCCACCCATATTTATCCCGCGGTTGGTCTGCCTCTGATCACCGAACCCATTACAGAACTGCCTGCAAGGTGCATCTGCGTGGGTACGGTGGCTGAAAACGGCAAGCTGACCGCGCCCAAGCAGTCCTTCGAGGAGCTGTCCGCCCTTGCAGACTATGTTCTGGTCGAAGCAGACGGCTCCAAGCGACTGCCCTTGAAGGCCCATCTGCCCTATGAACCTGTGATTCCCGCCTGTGCCGGGCAGGTCATCGGTGTGGTGGGTCTTTCCGGTTTGGGGCATCCGATCCGGGAAGCCGCCCACCGGCCGGAAATCTACGCCAAACTCTGCGGCGCAGAGCTTACGGACCTCGTTACCCCGGAACTGGCTGCCAAGGTTCTGAATGCAGAAAATCTGGCCGATTTTTATATCCTCAATCAGGCAGATGACGAAAATACCGTAAAACTTGGCAAAAAACTTGGTGCTTTGCTCTGCAAGCCCTATGAGATCACCTGTCTGAAATAATTGGGAGAATACCATGGATAATTATTTTGAGCCGCAGATGGAACTGCGGGATATCAATCAGATCAGCGCCCTGGGTCTGGCCCATTGCGGCGATGCGGTCTTTGAACTGCTGGTGCGGACATGGCTGTGCGCCCACGGCGGTGTGAAAGTCAAGGCCCTGCACAAGGAAACCGTGGCTTATGTGTCCGCCCCTGCCCAGGCCAAGCGGATGGACCGACTGCTGCCCCTTCTGACAGAGGAGGAAACCGACTTCTACCGCAGAGGCCGCAATGCCCATGTCCACGGTGTGCCCAAAAATGCCACCCGGGAGGAATATTCCAAAGCCACCGGCCTGGAATGTCTGTTCGGCAGTCTGTATCTGCTGGGCAGACAGGATCGGATCAATGAGCTTTTCACCAAAACCATGGAGGACGATCATGCCCTTTGATGCTGTATTTCTCTCCGCTGTCACGGCGGAACTGACGGATGTTCTGGTAGGCAGCCGCATCGACAAGGTGCAGATGCCTGCCAGAGATTTGGTTTTGCTGCAATTTCATGGAGCAAAGGGCAACGGACGGCTGCTGCTTTCCGCCTCCTCCGGCTCTCCTCGGCTGCATCTGACCACCGTTCCCCTGGAAAATCCTGCCCAGCCGCCCATGTTCTGTATGCTGCTCCGGAAGCACCTTTCCGGCGGCAGAATCGTGTCCCTCCGCCAGCCGCCTATGGAACGGTTGGTGGACATCACTTTGGACTGCACCGATGAAATGGGCGAAGCCGTCCAGAAGCATTTGATTCTGGAGCTGATGGGACGGAACTCCAACCTCATCCTCCTTGGCAGCGACGGACGAATTCTGGACTGCCTGCGGCGGGTGGACTTTGAAATGTCGGAACAGCGGCAGGTCCTGCCGGGCCTTTTTTACCACGAACCCCCCGCTCTGCAAAAGCAAGACCCTGCCAAGGTAACCTTGGAGGAGCTGGAAGCCGCCCTGCTCTCTGTGGAGGGGGAAAGGCAGTTTGACAAATGGCTGCTGGACACCTTCGGCGGTCTATCTCCCCTCATCTGCCGGGAACTCTCCCACAGCCTGTTTGCAACGGTGGAGGCCCAGATCGGCGAAATGTCCCCGGAGACCCGCTCCGCTGCCGCCAAAGCGCTTTACGAGCAATTCCAAACCCTCTCTGCCGATTTTGCGCCCGTGATGCTGGTGAAGGACGGCAGACCTTCTGATTTTTCCTTCCGTCCCATCCGTCAGTACGGCGATTTTCTGGAAACCCAGACCTACGACAGCTTTTCCCTTCTGCTGGACGGCTTCTATGCCCGCCGGGATCATGCAGACCGGATGCGGCAGAAAACCCAGACTCTCACCAAGACCATCTCCAATCTGGCAAACCGTACCCGCAGAAAGCTGGAAACCCAGCGGAAGGAACTGACTTCCGCCAAAGACCGGGAGCGGCTGCGGCAGCTGGGCGACATCGTCACCGCCAATCTCCATGCCATGTCCCGCGGTCAAACCAAACTGACTGCCGTGGATTTCTACGACATGGACATGAAAGAAGTGGACATTCCCCTGTCTCCCCAGCTTTCTCCCCAGCAAAATGCTGCTAAGTTCTACAAGGACTACACCCGCGCCAAAAATGCGGAAAAAATGCTCACAGAGCAGATCGCCAAAGGCGAAACAGAACTGGAATATCTCCAGTCCATTCTGGAGGAACTCCAGAGAGCCGAAACGGAAAAGGATGTCGCGGAGATCCGTTTGGAACTGGTACAGGGCGGCTATGTCCGGGATACAGAACGGAAGAAATCCATGAAAACACCCCCGGCAAAACCCATGGAATTTGTTTCCTCCGATGGCTATACCATCCGCGTGGGCCGCAACAACCGCCAGAACGATGAACTGACCCTCAAACAGAGTGCCAAGGGCGATTTGTGGCTCCATGTGCAGAAGCTTCATGGCAGCCATGTGGTCATCACCTGCGGCGGTGTCCGTCCCCCCGATACCACCATCACCGAAGCGGCCATGCTGGCGGCTTTCTACTCTCAGGCAAGAGAGAGCCAGAATGTACCCGTGGATATCACCCCCGTCAAGCAGGTAAACAAGCGTGCGGGCGGCTAGCCGGGCATGGTCATCTACCACGAGTACAACACCATCTACGCAACCCCGGACGCAGAACTGCCGGATAAACTCAGGAGGTAAGGTATGGACTGGAAGGACAAGCACTATTCCTATTTTCAGAACACCCAATGTGAGTTTTTCCCCTGCCACAAAGGCGCAAATGAGAAAAACTTCAACTGTCTGTTTTGCTACTGCCCCCTCTATGCCTTAGGCGACAAATGCGGCGGCAATTTTTCCTACACCCCCGAGGGCTACAAGGACTGCTCCGCCTGTCTTGTGCCCCATAAAAAGGAAAACTACGGCAAAATCAACGAACGATATGCAGATATTGCCGAACTGGTGAAAAACGCATAAAAACCTCACGAAGGCGGACACTATCCGTGAGGTGATACCATGAAAAAGAAACAGGATGACCCTGCTGTCCACGATCTCCGTGACCATCCGGTGCCGCCGGTCAAAGGCGCGATCACAGACAGAGGTGATGCGGTGATTCGTCCGGAAAGCCGCACCATGGGCAGCAAGTCCACCTTCGAAACCATGGAATAGTTCCGCACAAAAACCCTCCTCCCGCATAAGATGGCATGGGGATGCATTCCCCTCATCTTTTAGGAGGAGGACTTTTTATGGCCTGCAATTCCTGTAACTCCTGCAACTGGACCACCTGGAACGGCGTTTCCGGCATTCAGTTCCCCGATTTCGTTGCCAACTCCTGCTGCAACCCCTGCTGCGAAAACGGCAGCGTTTCCGGCAGCACTTCCTGCGGCTGCAACAGCTGCGGCAATGTTTCCGGCAGTACTTCCGGCAGCTGCGGCTGCCATTCCTGCGGCAATGTCGGCGGCACTTCCACCGGCTCCTGCGGCTGTGGCTGCAGCCACTGCCACTCCTGCGGCAATGTCGGCGGTCTGAACACCTGCAATCCCTGCGCTCGCTGCAGCGGCTAAAAAACAGGCGGAGTAAGCACTCCGCCATACATAGATACACATCCCCCGCACGAGGTTTCTTTGCAGGCAAGAAACCTCGTGTTGACATTTTTCCGGGGCTGTGTTAGCCTAAAATCAAGAAAACTACAGGAGGTTTTGACCATGATGGATCTCTACAGCATCGGTGAACTGATCATCGATTTTATTCCCGGCAGCGAACCCTTCAGCTATATCCGCAAAGCCGGCGGCGCCCCTGCCAATGTTGCCATTGCCGCAGCCAGAAACGGCCTGCAGGTAGGCATGTGCTGCAGTGTCGGTGATGACGATTTTGGCCGTTTCCTTATGGAAACGCTGAAAGAAAATAAAGTCGCAGCGCTGCATCCGGAACTCTGCACCGAAGCCGTCACCACCATGGCCATTGTCACCCTGTCCCCCGACGGTGACCGCAGTTTTACCTTTGTCCGCAAGCCCGGCGCAGACATGCTCCTTACCGAAGAAGATGTGAAGGAGGCAGACATTGCCGAAGCCGTCATCGTCCATGCCGGCTCTGTGACCCTCTCCGCCACTCCTGTGTACAAAGCCACAGTCAAGGCCTTGAAACTGGGCCACGAAATGGGCAAGCTGGTCAGCTTCGACATCAACTACCGCAACGTCATGTGGAACACCAAGGATGACTGCACCGCTTATGTGCAGAAAATCCTCCCCTATGTGGATCTGCTGAAAATTTCCGATGAGGAAGTGGACATGCTGGGCGGCGAAGCGAATGTCCCGGCCGTCATGGCAGAAAACGGCATTTCCGTGGTGGTGGAGACCCTCGGTTCCAAGGGCGCAAGATGCTTCTTTGGCGGCGAAGTCTTTGACATCCCCGGCAGAAAGGCCGTCTGCGTGGATGCCACCGGTGCCGGCGATGCTTTCTGGGGCGGTTTCCTCTCCTGCCTGCGGCTGAACGGCGTCACCGCCGCAAGTCAGCTGACTCGTCCTCTGCTGGAACAGGCCATGACCTACGGCAACGTCAGCGGCTGGCTCTGTGTCCAGAGCAAGGGTGCCATCGAATCCCTGCCCACCAGAGCGCAGATCGAAAGCTATCTGTAAATCATCTTCCCTGTTGACAACTTACTCCAAATGTGGTAAACTCCCTGTAGTTAGTTTTGCCTAACCAAGGAGGTCAGACCATGAATCTTCCATCTGCTATCATTCTGTTTCTGGTGGCAGCGGCTGTCATCGCCGTCATCATTTCCCGCATCCAATCCAAAAAAGCCGGAAAGACCGGCTGCGGCTGCTCCTGCAGCGGCTGTGCCTACAAAGATCAATGTCATAAATAAGAATACGGATCGCGACAGGCCTGCGGCCTTCGCGATGACACCTTGATTTTGGTCATTGCGAGGGCTAAAAGCCCGTGGCAATCCGTTTGCCAAAGAAAAACACAGAGGCGTTTGCCTCTGTGTTTTTCTTTTTAGAATCAATCAAAGAACTTATCGTGGATGGCGCGGACGGCGCGTTCGGAATCAACCTTGTCCACCAGAACGGAGACCTTGATCTCGGAGGTGGAGATGAT
>JAZNFJ010000091.1:0-34761 GCA_045589035.1 Candidatus Avilachnospira sp.
CAAAAAATCTGCTATAATGTCTTTAATTGTAAGGAAAGCAGGGATGTACATGAAGCCTCTTCTGAAATGGCCCGGCGGTAAGTCCCGGGAACTGGATCAGGTCTACGGACTGATTCCCGAATATGACCGGTATCTGGAGCCGTTCTTCGGCGGCGGTGCCATGTATTTCCATCTGATGCCCAAGCAGGCTGCCATCAACGATACGGCCAAGGATCTCATGGAGTTCTACCACATGATCCGCACCCAGAACCCGGAGTTCCGCAGCGCCCTCACCTGCTATGCCGCCAGCTTCAAAGGTCTTTTGGAGTTTGGCCGCAGCCATGTGACCCAGCTGCTGGATCTGTTTGATGCCCTGTCTGTCGGTGAGGAAATCGAAGAATCTCTTTCCGAACTGCTGGATGGTTGGATGCCGGAGATTCTTGCCCTGTTTGACCAGCCTATTCTGCAGGACGAAGCCGCCTTCCGCAAGGAACTGGAAGACTCCCTGCTGGACAAGCTGGAGCGGACGGTGAAAAACCACCGCAAGCAGCCCTTCTCCCCGGATGACCTTTCCGAAAATCTGGTAACAGGTCTTTCCAGCGGCTATTATCTCTACTTCCGCCAGGTATTCAACGACTGGCAGCTGGGACGGATCTACCTCTCCGCCGGTTACAGGGCTGCCAACTTCTTCTTCATCCGGGAAACCTGCTACGGCTCCATGTTCCGCTACAACAAGCACGGTGAATTCAACATTCCCTACGGCGGCATGAGTTACAATGACAAGGATTTCGCAGGCAAAGTCAGCACCCTTTTCCAGCCGGAAACCGCAAAGCTGTTTGCCTCCACCCAGATCTACAGCCGGGATTTTGATGAATTTTTCCGTCAGGTCAATCCCGACGAGCGGGATTTCATGTTCCTCGATCCGCCCTACGACACGGAATTTTCCGACTATGAAGGCGAAGCCTTCACCAAGCTGGATCAGGCACGGTTGGCGGTGGCGCTCAGCAAGACCAAGGCAAAATTCCTGCTGATCATCAAGAACACCCCCTTCATCGAAGCCCTGTATAGCCAAGGTTTCTATGTGCGGCGGTTTGACAAGCAGTATACCTATAATGTCCGCAGCCGCAATGACCGGTCTGCTGAACATCTGATTATCACCAACTATCCCTTACCGGACGAAAATCCCTGATGCCAAAGCATCAGGGATTTTTTAATTCCAGTATCATATCGTACCAAACCGCTCCGCCATGACAGGAGGCGGAAATGCCCCGGTTTTGGAAACCAAACTTGCTGTAATAAGACACTTTTTCTTCCTTACAGGTCAAAATCACCTGCTCCATACCGACTTCTTTTGACCAACAGATCAGATGGTTCAAAAGAGCAGTACCGATGCCCTGTCTTTGATACTCCGGCAGGACAGCCAGGCCGAAAATCATCTGATTTTTGCCCTTGGGCTCATGGCCTTGCGGCTCAAACAGGGCATCTTCAATCACCGGCAGACTGGATGCGCAGCCATTGACCATACCGATGATCTTCCCATCTTGTTCCGCCACGAAAAACCGCTCCGGGAAAGCAGAAATGCGATAGGCAAAGGCCTTCTCCCCCGCCGCTTCCGCAGGCGGAAAACAGGCTGCTTCCAAGGCAGTGACGGCAGCAAGGTCTGCCGCCGTCACAGTTCTGATCTTATACATCATTGCGAACAATGTCCTCCAGACTTTCCCGGCGGACTGCCACATAGACCTCGTCCGGCTTTACCATGACCATGGCAGGACGACCGATGCGGTTATAGTTGGATGCCATGGAATAGTTGTAGGCACCGGTGGTGCAGACAGCCAGAATCTCACCACGCCTGGGCTCCGGCAGGTCCACATCCGGCTGGATAATGTCACCGCTTTCACAGCAGCGGCCCACCACATCACAGCGAAGGTCGCAGGGATCTTCGGGACGGGATGCCAGCAGCACCGTATAGGCAGAGCCATAGAGGGCATACCGGGGATTATCGGTCATGCCGCCGTCGATGGACACATAGTTCTTGTAGTCGGTGATCTTCTTGACCGTACCCACGGTGTAAAGGGTCATACCGGCATCGGCCACGATGCTTCTGCCCGGCTCCATGGAGATTTTGGGCAGTTCCATGCCCAGTTTTTCGCAGGTCTTTTTCATATGGGCAGCCACACGGCCAATGGCCTCGGGGATATCCACAAAGCCGTCCGCTTCCGTATAGCGGACACCGTAGCCGCCGCCCATGTCCAGCTGCTCCAGACAGATGCCAAAGGTCTGATTGCACTGCTGCATAAAGGCCAGCATGACCTCCGAAGCTCTCTCAAAAATATCCTCTCCAAAGACCTGAGAACCCACATGGCAGTGAAGGCCCACCAGATCAATATTGGGCAGCTTTGCCCCGTAGCCTACCATCTCCAGAGCCTGTCCCGTTTCGATGGCTGTGCCGAACTTGCTGTCCACCTTGCCGGTGGCAACGGCTTCGTAGGTATGGGGATCAATACCGGGAGTGATCCGGAGCATGATCTTCTGCTTCATACCTTTTTCGCCGGCGATGCGGTCAATGGCATCCAGTTCCTCCCGGTTGTCCACCACAAAGCAGCCTACGCCATGATCCATGGCAAAGGCAATGTCCCAATCGGTCTTGTTGTTGCTGTGGAAGCAGGCATCTTCCATAGGAAAGCCCGCCTTCACGGCCGTATAGATCTCACCTGAAGAGACCACATCAATGCCCATGCCCTCTTCCCTGGCGATCTCATAGATTCGCTTGAAGCTGTTGGCCTTGCTGGCATAAAAGGGTTTGCTGCCTGCGCCGAAATGCTTTTTGAAAGCATTCAGATACATCCGCATATTCTCCCGGATGCGCACTTCGTCCATGAGATACAACGGTGTGCCGTATTCCCGGGCCAAAGCCACCGTATCCTGTCCGCCAAAATATAGATGTCCGTTTTTGCCAACGGTAATGTTTCTGCTGAGCATAGGGCTTCCTCCCCTAAGATATTTTAATACATCATAGCACGAAAGTGTTGGCATTGCAAGGAAAATGTGGTATAATCCCGTTATCCCGTTTATGGAGGAATTACTTATGATTCGTTTTGAATGTGACTATACGGAAGGCTGTATTCCGGAAATTCTGGAAGCCATTGCCCGGGAAAACCACACCCAGCTGAAGGGCTACTCGGAAGATATCATTTCCGAGCGGGTGAAGCGGCAGATCAAGATCCTCTGCGGCCGGGAAGACGCAGCTGTCCACTTTTTGGTAGGCGGCACCCAGACCAATACCATCGTCATTACCGCTGCACTGCGTCCCCATCAGGGTGTCATCGCCGTGGATGCAGGACACATCGCCTGCCACGAAACCGGCGCCATCGAAGCCAGAGGCCATAAGGTCATTGCCCTGCCCTCGGATACCGGACGGCTGACGGCTGAACAGATCGACAGATACTGTGCCGCCCACTATGCCGATGGCAGTTTTGAGCATATTGTCCAGCCGGGTATGGTGTATATCTCCCATCCGGCAGAAAACGGTTCCCTCTATTCCCTGCAGGAATTGGAGGAGATCCGCAATGTCTGCAGCAAGTGGAATATACCCCTGTTTCTGGACGGTGCCAGACTGGGCTACGGTCTGGGCTCTCCTGCCACAGATGTGACTTTGCAGGACATTGCCCGGCTGACCGATGTGTTCTACATCGGCGGCACAAAGGTCGGGGCGCTGTTCGGAGAAGCCGTGGTCATCACCAATCCTGCCCTGCAGAAGGATTTCCGCTACCTCATCAAGCAGCATGGCGGCATGCTGGCAAAGGGCTGGCTGCTGGCCATTCAGTTTGAAGAACTGCTGAAGGACGACCGCTATTTCAAACTGGGCAAAAAGGCCGTGGGCCAGGCCCTGCGCATCAAGGATGCCTTTGCCCAAAAGGGCTGCGAGTTCTTCATGGACTCCTACACCAACCAGCAGTTCCCCATCCTCACCGACGAGCAGTTAAAACTTTTTGACGGCGAATTCAGCTATACCGTCTGGGCACCCATGGAAGACGGAAGAAAGGCTGTCCGCTTTGCCACTTCCTGGGCAACCACAGATGAACAGGTCGAAAAACTTTTAGAAAGAATTGCAAAAGCCCTGTAGGATTGCACAAATTTTTGTTTTTTTGTTTACTTTTGTGGAATATCTTGTATGATGGAATCATCACAAGTCAGGAGGTAATCCCCTATGGCATCCACCCGTATTGAATTTGATTCCATCGGTAGTCTTGAAGTCCCTGTAGACGCCTATTATGGCGTCCAATCCCTCCGCGCTTATCAGAATTTCCCCATCACCGGCAATCGGATGCACCCCAAGCAGATCGATATGCTGGCTGCACTGAAAAAGGCAAGTGCCTATGCCAACCATCGTGCCGGTATTCTGGATGTAAAAATCCGCGATGCCATCGCACAGGCCTGTGATGAGATCATGGCAGGTCAGTTCCACGATCAGTTTATCGTCGACCCCATTCAGGGCGGCGCCGGCACTTCCGCCAACATGAACGCCAATGAGGTCATTGCCAACCGTGCAATCGAGATCCTCGGCGGCACTAAGGGTGACTATTCCATCGTCCATCCCAACGACCATGTGAATATGTCCCAGTCTACCAACGACATCTACCCCTCTTCCGGCAAGCTGGCTGCTCTGGCTCTGATCCCCAGCCTGCTGGCGGAGCTGCAGCGGCTGTATGATGCCCTCATGGACAAGTCCAAGGAATTCGACAATGTCCTGAAGGTCGGCCGTACCCAGCTGCAGGATGCCGTTCCCATCCGTCTGGGTCAGGAATTCCATGCTTATGCTTCTGCTATCAAGCGGGATCTGAACCGCATCGACAAGGTTCGGGAGAACATCTCCGTTCTGAACATGGGCGCTACCGCCATCGGTACCGCCATCAATGTCCCCGCTTCCTATCTGGAGCACATTGCACAGGATGTGACCGATGCTTCCGGCATCGCAGTGACCAACAACACCGATCTGGTGGACGGCACCCAGAATCTGGACGGTCTGGTGGCTGTTTCCGGCATGCTGAAGGCCTGTGCTGTGACTCTTTCCAAGATGAGCAACGACCTGCGTCTCATGTCCTCCGGTCCTTTGACCGGTCTGGCAGAAATCAACCTGCCCCCCAAGCAGAACGGCAGCTCCATCATGCCCGGCAAGATCAACCCCGTCATTCCCGAAGTGGTTTCTCAGGTGGCATTTGCTGTCATCGGCAACGATATGACCATCACCATGTGCGCAGAAGGCGGTCAGCTGGAGCTGAACGCATTCGAGCCGGTGGCATTCTATCGCCTGTTCGAATCCATCACCGCCATGACCGGCGCAGTCAAGACTTTGATCGATAACTGCATCCTCGGCATCACCGCCAATGTGGATCGCTGCAAGTATCTGCTGGATCACAGCGTCTGCACCGTCACCGGTCTGTGCCCCCATATCGGCTACAAGCACTCTGCCGATATTGCAAAGACCGCTCTGAAGACCGGCCGTACCATCCGGGAACTGGTGCTGGAAGAAAAGCTCTTCACGGTCGAGCAGCTGGACGAGATCCTCGATCCCTATCCCATGACTGTTCCCGGCGCTTCCATGAAGTAAAAAGTACACAAAAATGTGCATCCCATTGGGATGCACATTTTTTATGATCTTTTGTCCATGATCAGTTCATAGAGCATTTCCGTGTCCGCATCGTTGGCAGCGGAGAGAACCAATGTCCGTTCGCCGGAAGTGATGACCACAGCCGATTTGCATTGGGTGTAGGAATAGCGGGTATAATTGCCGAATTCCTCGTTGTGGAACGCACCCATAGACAGTCTGGCAGAGCCAAAACCGCTGGTACGCATACCATAATCGCAGTATTCCCGATATTCTACTGTGTCCATTTCTTCATAGGACACATAGGAATCCGCCCAGTAATCCGGCATGATCTCCAATCCACTGTCGGTGAAAGAATAATCGATCTCACCGGTAATCATCAGAAAAACCGTTCCTGCGACAATCAGAGAAACCACCACAATGGCAATTCTGTTGATGACAGCCTCTTTTTTGCTCTTGGGTTTGAAATCGTAGACGATACCCTGTCTTTGATGGATGCGGCAGAGCTTCAAAGAATACAGAACCGGCGCAAAGGCCAGCACCATCAGCACTGGCACCATGACGGGGACCATCCAGTTTTCCGGCAGGAATACGCAGAAGATCAAAATCAGACCACCAATGACCCAAATTCTGCCGCAATAGCGGTGGGTCTTGTTCCAGTTTTCCTCATTGGCCAAAGTCCAGGGCAGTTTGACTCCCAGGGTGCGGTTCTGTTTGACCTTGGGCATATAGTTGCCCATGATCAAAAACAACAGACCCATAAAGGCAGGCACGAAATTCAGCAGTTCCAGACTCTCGCCCATGGCGGTAAAATAGACTATACCGCAGGAAAACCAGGAGGTCACGGGCATGATCCAGAAGACCATCCGCAGGGCCTTTTTGCTCTGATTTTCACTGTTTTTATCAAAAGCTGTGAGCAGCAGGCACAGACAATGGACTGCCAGCAAAATCAGCGGCAGCACAAACACCGCGAAGCCCTTGCCGCTCCAGCCGTCGGCCACACCGTCAGCACCCCAATGGGTCACCATGGTATCCGGCAGGCGATTCCAAAGCAGCACACCAACCAGCATGGGAGTCAAAGTCAAAAGCGTCGTCAAAATCCCAAGTTTCTTATGTTGTTTCAGCATGGTCATCCTCTCCTTTCAGGGCTGCGACCCAAAGTAAAATCTCCTCCAGAACGGAGGCATTCAGTTCGTAGTAAATAAAT
The DNA here is from genome assembly GCA_045589035.1 of Candidatus Avilachnospira sp. Classification (GTDB taxonomy): domain Bacteria; phylum Bacillota; class Clostridia; order Oscillospirales; family Oscillospiraceae; genus Avoscillospira. Next base: position 6,792 of record JAZNFJ010000091.1, read on the forward strand.
TTTCCTTCCCGGGTATCCCGGATCAGATCCGCCTCTTTCAGCACAGAAAGATGCCGGGAGATGGATGCTGCCGTCACGGAAAAGTGATCCGTAATGGCACCGGCGGACATTCTGCCTCCTTTGAGCATATTCAAAATCTCTCTGCGGATGGGATCTGCCAATGCCCGCATGGTCTGCTGCAATGCCATAGCCTCCACTCCTTTCACATTTAACCTAAATGTTAATTGTATGATACCATGCCAGTTTTGTCTTGTCAAGGTTTTCTGGACAATTTCCGATTTTTGGGGTATGATAGCAAAAAGGACGGTGATCGATCTTGCTGAAAATCTTTGGACGACGGATCAAATTGCAGATTCCGCAGCTTGTGGTATTGGGCTTTGCATCTTTGATTTTGCTGGGTGCGCTGGTGCTGACCTTGCCCATCTGTACCGCAGAAGGCATCCGGACGCCCTTTGTGGATGCCCTGTTCACCTCCACCACTTCCGTGTGTGTTACCGGATTGGTGGTGCGGGACACCGGCTCTTACTGGTCTAATTTCGGTCACGGCGTTATTTTGCTGCTGATCCAGGTGGGTGGTCTGGGTATCATTACCATCGCCGCCTCCTTCGCCATGATCGCAGGCAGAAAGATCGGTCTGTTTCAGAGAAATGCCATGCAGGAGAACATTGGTGCCCAGCAGACCGGCGGCATTGTAAAGCTGACAGGATTTCTGCTGAAAACCACCCTTGCCATTGAACTGATCGGCGCGATTCTTCTCTCTCCGGTTCTGATCCGGGATTTCGGCTGGGGCAGAGGTATCTGGACCTCTATCTTCACTTCCGTTTCTGCCTTCTGCAATGCCGGTATTGATCTTTTCGGCATCCGGACACCCTATTCCTCTCTGACCGCTTATGCGGACAATGTCCTCATCAATGCCGTGATCATTGGTCTGATCATTGTATCCGGTCTGGGTTTTCTCACATGGGACGATATACGCTCCCACGGCTTTCATTTCAAAAAATACAAAACGCAGAGCAAAGTCATTCTGGTGACCACTGCCCTGCTGATCGTCATCCCTGCGATACTGTTTTTCTTCTTTGAATTTAACGGTTTGCCCATGCAGCAGCGGGTATTGGCCTCCCTGTTCCAGTCGGTCACCACCAGAACCGCCGGTTTCAACACCATGGATCTGGATGCCATGTCTGAACCGGGCAAGATGCTGATGATCTTCCTCATGCTCATTGGCGGTTCCCCCGGTTCTACGGCAGGCGGTATGAAAACCACTACCTTTGCCGTTCTGGTGGCCTGTGCCATTGCCGTTTTCCGGAAACGGGACAGCGCCCAGTTCTTCGGCCGCCGAATCGGTCACGATGTGGTCGCCACGGCAGCCACCCTGTTTCTCATGTATGTGACATTGTGCGTCAGCGGCGCCATGATCATCAGCCTCTACGAAGATCTGCCCCTGCTGACTTGTATGTTTGAAACCGCCTCTGCCGTCGCTACTGTGGGTCTGACCCTTGGTATCACCCCCAGTCTTGGACTTCTTTCTAAAATCATTTTGATGATTTTGATGTATATGGGTCGCGTAGGCGGTCTGACCCTTATTTACGCAGCCATCTCCCCCAAGAAGCAGATGGGCAAATTGCCTTTGGACAAAATTACCGTAGGTTAAAGGAGAATGAAGATGAAATCAGTTTTATTGATCGGTTTGGGTCGCTTTGGCAAGCACATCGCCAAGGAACTGCATACCCTCGGACATGAAGTTATGGCTGTGGACGGCAATGAGGAACGGTTGGATGAAGCCATGCCCTATGTGACCAGCGGTTTGATTGGCGACAGCACCAACGAGGCCTTTCTGGCATCTCTGGGAGTTCCCAACTTCGATGTCTGCATCGTCACCATCAGCAATGATTTTCAGGCCTCTCTGGAAACCACATACCTGCTGAAGGAACTGGGCGCAAAACTGGTGGTTTCCCGTGCCGAACGGGATGGACAGGCCAAATTCCTCCTGCGAAACGGCGCAGACGAAGTGGTATACCCGGAACGGGATCTGGCAAAATGGGCCGCCATCCGCTTCACCTCTGACCATATTATGGACTACATTGAACTGGACGATGACCACGGTATTTTTGAGGTGGATGTGCCGGATCACTGGGAGGGCAAGTCCATTCTGCAGATCGACATCCGTAAGAAATACGGCATCAACATTCTGGGCATCAAGCGGCAGGGACAGCTGAGTCTTGCCATTGATCCCAACCGGATTTTTGACAGCGAGGACTCCATGCTGGTGCTGGGCACCTACAAAGACCTCCGCAAGTGCTTCCATATCTGAGCATAAAAAATCTCCGATCGTAAGATCGGAGATTTTTTTGTGTCTTACAGCAGTCCCTGCTCCCGGAATGCCTTTTGGAGCAGCTCCATATCGTTGGGAAGAGAGATCGGCTCGCCGCAGGCGGCAATGGCATTGGCCACATCCTTGAGGCCATTGCCCGTGACCACGGAAACCACCGTGGCATCGGCAGGAATTTGACCCTGCTCACAGAGTTTTTTCAGACCTGCCGCACCGGTGACACCGGCAGGCTCGCCAAAGACGCCACAGGTTCTGCCCAGCAGTTTCTGGGCGGCCATAATTTCTTCATCGCTGACATTGACCACCAAGCCGTCCGACTCCCGAATGGCCATCAGAGCCTTATCGGCATTTCTCGGCACACCCACGGCGATAGAATCCGCAAGGGTGTTTTCCTCCATGGGATACCAGTCCTCACCGCTGGCAATGGCGCGGTTCAGAGGGCAGCAGCCCTCTGCCTGGGCGGAAATCAGCCGCGGCAGCCGGTCAATAAAGCCGATGGCATAGAGGTCTTTCAGACCCTTCCACAGACCCGCAATGGTACAGCCGTCGCCGACGGAAATGGCGATATAGTCCGGCACCTGCCAGTTCAGCTGCTCCATGATCTCCAATGCAACGGTCTTTTTGCCTTCGGAAAGGTAGGGGTTGATGGCAGCATTGCGGTTGTACCAGCCCCATTTTTCAATGGCGGCTTTGCTCAGTTCAAAGGTGTCTTCATAAGATCCCTGTACGGACACCACATGGGCACCAAAAGTCATCAGCTGTGCCACTTTGCCCTTGGGGGCGCGGGAAGGCACGAAAATATAGGTTTCGATACCGGCGGCGGCAGCATTGCCTGCCAGAGAAGATGCCGCATTGCCCGTAGAGGAACAGGCGATGACCTTTGCCCCGGCTTCCATGGCTTTGGCCACCGCCATGGAAGAGGCCCGGTCCTTCAAAGAAGCCGTGGGGTTCAGTCCGTCATCTTTCACATAAAGTTTTGCGATTCCCAACTCTTTCGCCAAACGGGGGGCATCGTACAAGGGCGACCAACCAACCCGCAGAGGCGGTTCGGGAGTGCATTCCTCCACCGGCAGCAGTTCCCGGTACCGCCACATGGTGCGGTTTTCCCGCTGTGCCAGTTTCTCCTTGGTGAAAACAGACTGAATATACTCGTAATCGTATACGATCTCCAGAATACCACCACAGGTGCAGTTGGTCAGATCCGGCGTGGCTTCATAAGTCTTGCCGCATTTGACACACTTTCCGTATTTCACATGGCGCATAAGTTTCCCTCCTATCAAGAAAGAGGATTCACCTCAAAATCCCGTAACAATCTACAACGACTGAGAAGCGGGGAAAGTGTGAAAGGGGCAAAAAGCCCCTTTCGCGTTCAATTAAACAGGTTTTCGAACTTTCGTAGAAAGTTCAGAAAACCGCACCTCCAGGCAAAAAACTTTTTGCCTGGAGGGAGGGGCTTCCCCTCCCCCTTTTGGGTGCATATTACAGATTTTTCAGCAGACCGACTTCCTCGTTGAAGGCATCGATCAGCGCGTCCAGCTCCTTGGCCTGTGCATGGACCGCATCCCAAGTGCCCTTGGTGTCATACCACTGGGCGTTCAGGTCTTCCACATCCATGGCCTGCTGCTCGACCCAGGTATAATACTTCAGGTTGTGGACCCGCTTCCGCTCTGCGTAGGTCAGTTCCAGCAAATTGTCGGTCTTCAAGCCCAGCATATGCAGCGCATGGTCCTTGGCAGCCTCAATGACGGAGTATGCGCCGTGCATCTCGTTCAGTTCTGCCACACGGGATTTGTACATATCGGCAGAGTCGGTGAGAACTGTTGCCACCACATCGTTTTCTGTCAATTCGTAGTACTTTGCCATCTTGATGCAGCAAAGGACGTTGGCGATACCGGAAATACCCATCCAGGTGAACTTTTCGATCTGGTCATCGGAGAAGCCCAATTCTTCCTTCAGATACTTCTGACCGTCGGGCGTGTTGAACAGCCGCAGCAGTCGCTGGGAGTCTTCATCGTCAATGGCAATGGCCATATCGGTGTTCTTCACATTATGTACCCAGGGAATGTGCTTGTCGCCGATACCCTCGATTCTGTGGCCGCCGAAGCCATTGTCCAGAATGGTGGGGCACTGGAGGGCTTCGCCCACAGCCAGCTTCAGGTGGGGATACCGCTCCTTCAGCAGGTCACCAGCGGACATGGTGCCGGCAGAGCCGGAGGTGAAGCAGGCGCCGGCAAAGTTCTGTCCGGGCTTCTTGATGCTTTCGAAGAGTTCTGCCAGGGCGTAGCCGGTGACATTGTAGTGCCACAGGGGGTTGCCCATTTCGGCAAACTGGTTGAAAATCATCATGGTGGGATCCTGTTTCAGTTCCCAGGTTTTATCGAAGATTTCCTTGACATTGCTTTCGCAGCCGGGCGTGGCAATGATCTGACCGGCAATGGTCTGCAGCCACTCAAAGCGCTCTCTGGACATATCTTCGGGCAGAATTGCCACGGAATCGCAGGCCAGCAGCTTGGAGTTAAAAGCACCGCCGCGGCAGTAGTTGCCGGTGGAGGGCCAGACGGCATGGTGATAGGTGGCATCAAACTGACCTGTGACCAGTCTGGGTACCAGGCAGCCGAAGGAGGCACCCACCTTATGGCAGCCCGTGGGGAACCACTTGCCTGCCATGGCAATGATCCGGCAGGGCACACCGGACAGGCTGGAGGGGATCTCCACATAGTTGGGAATCTTCTGGAACAGTCCGCCGGTTTCTTTTGCTTCATTATGCCAGCTGACGCGGAACAGGTTCACGGGATCTACATCCCACAGGCCGGTCTTGGTCAGCTTCGCTTTGATTTTTTCGGGAATCAGATCCGGATTCTGCATCTGGGCAATGGTGGGAATGATGATGTTATTCTCCTTGGCCTTCTGAATGTTATGGGCCAGGCCCTCTTTCTGGATGCGAAGATCGATCATATCAGTTACCTCCCGTTTTACTGTCTAAATACGAATAAAGGGTGTACTTGGAAATGCCGAAATGTCTGGCGATCTTATCGCCGGACTTGGTAATGAGCAAAGCGCCGCTGCCGCTGAGGAATTGAATGGCACGGATCTTGTCTTCCTTGGTCATCAGTGCCACAGGCTTGCCGATCATTTCATCGGACTGCCGGATCAGATCGTCCAGCAGATCGTTGACATTGAGGGTAATGCGCTCCGGCTCTTTGCGGATGGTGTTATCCACCTGTATCATATTATGAATGGTATTCTCCGCCATAGCCAAAGTGGAAATATCAAAATTAATACAAAAAAGTGCACTGATATTTCCCACATCATCGCGAATATACATAGTGGAGGATTTCAGCAGTTTCCCCTCCGGTGTTCTGGTCAGGTAGCACAGCTGGTCTTCCGCATCGTTATGACCCTTGCCCAGCTGCTCCAGAACCACATGGGACGGTCCGTCGCCCACCTTCCGGCCGGAAACATGGCCGTTTTCAATAGCGGTCACAGACTGTATGGTGCTTCGTTCCGAAACTTCATGGATCACCACCTCGCAGCAGCTGCCAAACTGGGCAGCAATGCCCTTGGCAAGCTGTTTCAGGCGATCCATTTCTTTCTGATCCAGCATATCCCACCTCCATAATCTCAAAAATTTTTGTTTGACTTCATATTCATCATACCACAGTTGAAACAGAAATCAAGAGGTTTTCAAAAAATTTTTAAGCCAAACAAAAATTTTGTTTGACAACAGCCACAGTTGTGTTATGATGGTATCAGAAAGACCTGCTCCGCAGGCATCATCATAAATTACAGGGAGGAAAGGCATATGAATTTCGAAGCGATCAAACAGGCTGCAGAAGGCTATAAGCAGGATATGAGCAAGTTCCTGCGTGCCATGATCGCCATCCCCAGCGAAAGCTGCGAGGAAGAAGGCGTCATCAAGTGCATCGAAGCGGAAATGAAGCGTCTGGACTTTGACAAAGTCGAAATCGACGGTCTGGGCAATGTCATTGGCTGGATGGGCGAGGGCGAAAAAATCATTGCCATCGACTCCCACATCGATACTGTGGGCATCGGCAACATCGCCAACTGGGAACACGATCCCTACGAAGGCTACGAAACCGATGAAATCATCTACGGCCGAGGCGGTTCCGATCAGGAAGGCGGTATGGCTTCCGCCGTCTACGGCGCAAAGATCATGAAGGATCTGGATCTGATCCCCAAGGGCTACAAGATCATGATCGTCGGCTCCGTGCAGGAGGAAGACTGCGACGGTATGTGCTGGCAGTACATCGTCAACAAGTACTTCCCCAGCAAGGAAGAAGCCCAGAAGCAGATCGAATTCGTCATCTCCACCGAGCCCACCGACGGCGGCATCTACCGCGGTCACAGAGGCAGAATGGAGATCCGCGTGGATGTGAAGGGTGTTTCCTGCCACGGCTCCGCTCCCGAACGGGGCGATAACGCCATCTACAAAATGGCAGACATTCTGCAGGATGTCCGCGCCCTCAACGAAAATGACGATGCAGACTCCACCGAGATCAATGGTCTGGTGAAGATGCTCAATCCCAAGTACAATCCCGACCACTACGAGGATGCACAGTTCCTCGGCAGAGGCACCTGCACCACCTCCCAGATCTTCTACACCTCTCCCAGCCGCTGTGCTGTGGCAGACTCCTGCGCCATCTCCATCGACCGCCGCATGACCGCCGGCGAAACATGGGACTCCTGCCTGCAGGAGATTCGGGATCTGCCCGCTGTGAAGAAGTATGGTGACGATGTGAAGGTCAGCATGTACATGTACGACCGCCCGGCATGGACCGGTACCGTCTATGAAACCGAGTGTTTCTTCCCCACCTGGATCAACAAGGAATCCGCAGCCCATGTGCAGGCACTGATCGATGCCCACCACGGGCTCTTCGGTGACAAGCGCATCGGTGCTCCCTCCGCCATGGAGAAGCGGAACCGCCCCCTCACCGACAAGTGGACCTTCTCCACCAACGGTGTTTCCATCCAGGGTCGCTACGGCATCCCCTGTGTGGGCTTCGGTCCCGGCGCAGAAAGTCAGGCACATGCCCCCAACGAAATTACCTGGAAACAGGATCTGGTCACCTGTGCTGCCCTCTACGCAGCCGTTCCCGGTCTGTATAAGGAAGAAAACAAGACCGCTGATGTGACCCAATTCCGTCAGAGCCTCACAGAAAATGAGATTCTCTGATCCCACACCAAATACATACAGGAGGGTACGAATATGAGTAAAGCTGTAGAACTGGCCAGACACTTGGAAACCCTGAAGATCAATAATATGTATAAATCCGATTTCTATTGGACCTGGGATAAGACCAATGATGAGATCGATGCCATTTTCACCGTGGCAGATGCCCTGCGGGATCTGAGAGAGCGCAACAAGCCCACCCGCATTTTTGACTCCGGTCTGGGCATTTCCATCTTCCGCGACAACTCCACCCGTACCCGCTTCTCCTATGCTTCCGCCTGCAACCTGCTGGGTCTGGAAGAACAGGTGCTGGACGAGAAGGTCAGCCAGATCGCCCACGGCGAAACTGTCCGCGAAACTGCCAACATGGTTTCCTTTATGGCAGAAGCCATCGGTATCCGCGACGATATGTTCATCGGCGAAGGCCACAAGTACCAGAAGACCTTTATGGATGCTTTGGATGAAGGCTATCGGGAAGGCATTCTGGAGCAGCGGCCCACTCTGGTCAATCTCCAGTGCGATGTGGATCACCCCACCCAGTGCATGGCAGATATGCTGCATCTGATCCATCACTTCGGCGGTGTGGAAAATCTGAAGGGCAAAAAGGTCGCCATGACCTGGGCATACTCTCCCTCCTACGGCAAGCCCCTGTCCGTACCCCAGGGTGTGGTGGGTCTGTTCACCCGCTTCGGCATGGATGTGGTTCTGGCCCATCCCGAAGGCTATGAGATCATGCCCGAGATCGAAGAGATCGCCAAGAAGAACGCAGAGGAAAACAACTGCACCTTCACCAAAACCAACTCCATGGAAGAGGCTTTCAAGGATGCAGACATCGTCTATCCCAAGTCCTGGGCACCCTTTGCCGCCATGGAGCAGCGCACCAAGCTGTACCAGCAGGGCGACAAGGCCGGTATCGATGCACTGGAGCAGGAGCTGCTGAAGCAGAATGCCGAGCATACCGACTGGGCCTGCACCGAAGAGATGATGAAGCTGACCAAGGACGGCGAAGCCCTGTACCTCCACTGCCTGCCTGCTGATATCACCGGCCTCAGCTGCGAAAAGGGCGAAGTGGACAATTCCGTCTTCGACCGCTATATGGTTCCCCTCTACAAGCAGGCTTCCTACAAGCCTTACATCATCGCTGCTATGATGTTCCTCGCCCGCGTGAAAGATCCCGTCAAGGCTCTGATGGAAATGGATGCCTCCGACGAGCAGCGCAAGAAATTCTGATTTTAACCGCAAGCCGCACCCTCTCTATACCAGTTAGGGTGCGGCTTTGTTCTTCAGAAAGGTTGACATAATATGAAAAAGCGAATTGTCATCGCATTGGGCGGCAATGCTCTGGGCACGACCCTGCCGGAGCAGGCCACCGCTGTCAAAACCACCGCCAGTGCCATTGTGGACCTCATTGAGGACGGAAACGAAGTCATTGTCGCCCACGGCAACGGCCCTCAGGTGGGCATTATCAACAATGCCATGCTGGCGCTGATGCACGAAGATCCCACCCAGGGCGCCACTCCTCTCTCTGTCTGCGGTGCCATGAGCCAGGCCTATATCGGCTATGACCTGCAGAATGCCCTGCGGGAAGAATTATTCGACCGGGGCATCACCAACAAGCCCGTGGTGACCATGGTGACACAGGTGGAAGTGGACCCCCGGGACCCGGCTTTCCAAAATCCCAGCAAGCCCATCGGTAAATTCCTCTCCGAAGAGGAAGCCAAAGTCATGGCCGAAAAAACCGGTTTCCTGTTCAAGGAAGATGCCGGTCGTGGCTGGCGGCGGTATGTGGCCTCCCCAAAACCCAAGCATATCATCGAAGCCGGTGCCATCCGCGCCCTGACGGAGGACGGCCATGTGGTCATCTGCTGCGGCGGCGGCGGTATCCCCGTCTTCCGGACCGAAGGCAACCACTTAAAAGGCGCAGCAGCGGTCATTGACAAGGATTTTGCATCGGAATTGCTGGCTGAAATGCTGAATGCCGATACCCTCATCATCCTCACCGCTGTGGAAAAGGTAGCCATCAACTTCCGCAAGGAAAATGAGCAGTGGCTGGATACCCTCTCCCCCGATGAAGCCAGAAAGCACATGGCAAACGGCCAATTCGCCCCCGGCTCCATGCTTCCCAAGGTGGAAGCGGCAGTGAAATTCGCTGAATCCGCCCCCGGCAGGACCGCCCTCATCACCCTGCTGGAAAAGGCCCGGGACGGCATTGCAGGCAAAACCGGCACCGCCATCCGTCAGGCATAAACAAATCGCAAAAACGGTTGTATCCCATCGGATACAACCATTTTTCTCATTGCAGGTTCAGAAAGTCTTTGCGGTAGTTCACACCGAAGAAATTGGCCAGCTCCACCATTTCTTCCTCTTTGATGGTGTTAATTCTGGGCAGGTGGGCCGTCAGCATATAGATTTGCGCCGCTTTTTCCACTGTTTCGATGAGGCCAAAAGTTTCATCCAGCGTTTTGCCTGCACCGTAGATACCGTGCATGGCCCAGATGACCAGACGGAATTCCTCCATTTTCTTCGCCGTAGCTTCGCCGATGGTGGTAGTGCCGCAGAGCATCCACGGCAGAACACCCACGCCCTCCGGGAACACCACAATGCACTCCGTCCCCATCTCCCAGAGGGTATGGGTCAGCTTCTTTTCATCCAGTTCATGGACGTAGTTCATAGCAAGGGTATGGGTAGGATGGCAATGGATCACCACCCGGTTTTCGGGATCGACTTTCAGACGGGCCATGTGGCTCATCAGGTGTGCCGGGAACTCGGAGGTGAATCTGCCTCCATCCTTGTATCCCCACAGCACTTCCACATTCTGTCCATCGGCGGCAATACGGACAATGCCCAGACAGTTTTCGGGATCATGATCCACATTTTTAAAATACTTACCGCCGCCGGTCACAATGAAAATTCGGTTGGCAAGTTCAGAAGCATCAAACCCAAGAGGAATTGTGCGGACAACATTGCACAGATCCAGATATTCCCCTACTTCTGATTCATTTAGCATATAGCTGATATTGCCGCCATTGCGCTCATCCCAGCCAATACGGTACATATTGGCGGTCATCTTCCGCATTTCTTCTACAAAAGGCGCATTCAAAACATTCTGCATTCCTCTCAACCTCTCTTTCTTAGTGTTTCCAACTCATATCTTTTGACCGCTGCAAACCATGCGCCATCCTCGGGAGCATCACAGATGCGGCAGTACTCTGACCAGATTTCGCCAAAGGGCAAAGTCTTCATTTCTTCCTGCAGGACCATCAATTCCGTCCAGTTTCCTGTATCCTGCATGGCAGTCAGATCCGGCGTACAAAGTGCCATCAGCAGGGCTTTCTGTACATTGCGGAAGCCCACCACCCACGCAGCGATGCGGTTGATGGACGCGTCAAAATAATCCAACGCGATTTTCACACGGCCTTCCAGACCGCCGCAGCGGACGATTTCCTTGCAGATTTCCTTGGTTTCATCGTCCAGCAGCACCACATGGTCACTGTCCCAGCGGATGGGACGGGTAATATGCAGGGCAATCTCCGGAAAAAATGCCAGCAGGGCAGGAATTTTATCCGACACCATTTCCGTGGGGTGATAGTGTCCGTTATCCATCAGAGGGATACACTTGTCCCGGTTCATAGCCGCATAGCTCAAAGCAAACTCCGCGGAGCCCACCGTGTAGGCCTCCACACCGATGCCAAAGACCTTGCTCTCCACGCAGGGCTTGACCTTTTCAAAGTCAAACGGCTCAGACAAAATCTCATCGATGGCTTCCTTGTAGCGAACCCGGGGCCCCAAACGGTCAGCCGGAAGATCTTTAAATCCGTCGCCGGTCCAGATGTTCATCACGCAAGGCTGACCCAATTCTTCTGCCAAGGCATTGGAAATGCGGATGCAGGCCTTGCCATGATCGATCCAGAATTTCCGGATCTCCGGATCCGCAGAGGACAAAGTCAACCCATTTGCTCTGGGATGGGAGAAGAAAGTGGGATTAAAATCACAACCCAGTCCCCGCTCTTTGCAGAAGTCGATCCACTTCTGAAAATGCTTCGGCTCCAGCTGATCCCGGTCTGCCCACTGACCATCTTCAAAGATGGCATAACTGGCATGGAGGTTCATTTTCTTTGTGCCGGGGCACAGCTTCAGCACCATATCCAGATCCTGCATCAGTTCTTCCCAGTTCCGTGCCCGGCCGGGATAATTGCCCGTGGTCTGGATTCCGCCGGTCAAAGGTTTGGAGGGGTCAGTATCAAATCCCCGAACGTCATCACCCTGCCAGCAGTGGAGAGAAACCGGTACGGTTTTCAGTCTTTTAATGGCAGCATCCGTATCAATGCCCAAAGCGGCATATATTTCTCTTGCTTCTTTATAACCCATAAAAAAGACCTCCAATTCTATTTTCTTCTACCATTTTACCACGGAAAGAAACAAAATTGGAGGTCTTTTATTTTCTAAGAAAGTGTCCTCTCTTGCAGTCGATACTGTCTGGGAGATATTCCATAGGCATCCGCGAAGATACGGTGAAAATAGCTGACATTCTCATACCCCACAGCTACGGAAATATCCGCCACATTCCGATCTGTATGTTTCAGCAGAAAGGCTGCCTGCGCCAGCCGCTTCTCCTGCAGCAATTGCGTATAGGTTTTGCCTGTTTTCCGCTTGATCTCCCGGGAGAGCCAGGACGGATCGTAATGAAGTGTCTCTGCAATCTCTCCAAAGCTGCCATGAGCATAGTGGGTTTCCACATATTGCAGCACCTGAAGCACTGCAACATCTTCCTGATCCTCTTTCAAGAGCATCTCTGCATGATCCATAATCTGCAGGACTAATAAAGCCATGGTCATCTGGCAGATCTTTCGTTTATTGGGTGTCTGCTTCAAAATAGTCCATAGGAGATTTTCCACCAAATTTTGAATGGACTGCACATCGGAAACATGAAAATGCAGATAACCCCGTCCGGTATTCTGTCCACAAAGGCAATCCACCAGAAACCGTCTGAGAGGTGTTTTCTCCTCTCCGATGGCCGTCAAAGTCGTGGCAAAGAAATCCGGCAGGATAATAAAATTCACCGCCACATCCGCTTCTGCCGCTTTACAGACCTCATGGGTTACACTCTGGCTGAGAAACAGCAGATCTCCCTGCTCCAGCAGAATAGTTTTTCCGTTGACGATATGGGTGGTCTGCCCTGCACACATATAGACCATTTCCACATAATCGTGGGTATGCTCCGGGAAGTGAATAAACCGGGTATGGGGGCGGATGGTGATCAACTTTCCGGCGGCGAGCAGTTTTTCTGCCTGGATGGTGTTGGATTGGTCTTGCATATAAAGATCACGATCAATGGTGGTTCGGCCATCCAATATCGCCTGTTCCTCTTCTGTAATGCCTTGCAGATAATCCAATATTTCCCTGTTCATCCCATCACCTCTCGGCCGTACACTTCAAAATCGTCCGGTAGAGATCCAGTTCATAGTCATAAGACCAGGGGTTTTCCGCTTCGCCGCGGACATATTTGGCAAAGGCAGCCATCATGCCGTCATAGCGGTCAAATTCTTCGCTGTCCCGCTTGTCCCCGGTGTGGATCCAGGCGCAGCCCGCATCGAGAAATTCCGTGACACCGGTGCAATGGATGGTGCTGTTGTTATGCATTTCCAAAGGCCGCAGTTCCACCGCGCCTTTGGTTCCAGTAACCACCAGCTGCCGTCTGGCAAAGCCCCCCACTTCCACAGAGCAGGACTTGGCAAAGGCCGTGGCATTGTCATATTCCAGAACGGCAAAGCCGTTATCCACAGATGTAATGCCGCCCTTTCCCGTGGGCTTGTTAAAGGGTACGACATTGTTCGGCACACCCAAAATCTGCATAACCAGATCGATCATGTGACATCCGAGGAAGAACTGAATACCACCCTCAAAGCGATGGAAGAATTCTCGGATCTCCGGGCCGTGGTTGGAGTTCATCTGGGCTTCCACAAAGACGATCTCGCCCAATTCGCCCTGCTTGATTCGTTCCAGCAGGCGGATCACTTCCGGGTTGTAGCGGTAGATATAGCCCGTATGGAACAAAAGGTTCTTCTCTTTCACGGTCTCCATCAGCTTTTCAAAGGCCGCCAAATTCTGACCGCCGGGCTTTTCCATATGGATGGCCTTCCCTGCCTCTGCCGCCATCTGGGCATACTTGGTCAGGTAAAGTTCCTCTGTTTCAATGGTCACAGCCTCGATCTCCGGGTTTGCCAGAATTTCCTCCACCGAATATTCCTGATAACCCTCAAAAGCCTGCATCAGATAGGGATACTCCTCCCGGACACCCTCCGGCATGGCATAGCCCACGATTTCAAAAATATCGGGCTGCTTTTTCATGCTGGTAAAGATCTGGTTTCCGTGGCTGAAATTGCTGGTGCCGATCTGGGCAATTTTGATTTTTCTCATGTTCATCACCAGAACTTATTTTACTCTCTTTTTTCGCCCTTTTCAATCCTATGCAGTTGCAAAATACCATGGGTTGCAGTACGATAAACAAAACAAAAGGAGGTTTTCCTATGACTTTTGAGATCGTGAAACATGGATTTCTGAAGAATGGAATACCCACGAAACTCATTTCCGGTGCTGTCCATTATTTCCGCAATATGCCGGACACCTGGCCGGATATTTTTGGGAAGATGAAGGCCCTGGGCTGCAACTGCGTGGAAACCTACTGTGCATGGAACTTCCACGAACCGAAACCGGGAGAATATGATTTCACCGGCAGGCTGGATATCGCAAAGTTTATCCGCACCGCCGCGGAATTTGATCTGATGGTCATTGTCCGACCCGGTCCTTACATTTGTGCGGAATGGGAATTTGGCGGTCTGCCATGGTGGCTGCAGACGGAAGAAAATATGGAAATTCGCTGCATGAATAAGGCCTATCTTGCCCATTTTGACCGCTATCTGGATAGGCTCTTTGATGAGATTCGGCCCCTACTCTGCACCAACGGTGGTCCCATCATCATGCTCCAATGCGAAAATGAATACGGTTACTACGGCGATGACAAAACATATCTGACCTATTTGCGGGATGGCTTCATCCGCAGAGGGATCGATGTGCCCCTGTTCACCTCCGACGGCACTTCTATGACCGATCTGCTGGACGGCACCATCGAAGGTTGTCTGCCTACTTTGAACTTCGGCAGCCGGGTGGAAGAAAACTTCAAAGCCCATGACGAACTGTTCCCGAATCAGCCCAAAATGTGTATGGAAATGTGGGATGGCTGGTTTGATGCCTGGGGCGATGAAAAGCACCACACTACTTCCGCCGGGGACTATGCCGAAGTGGTGAAAGATATGCTCCAAAAGGGCAGCTTCAATATGTACATGTTCATTGGCGGCACCAACTTTGGTTTCACTTCCGGTGCCAACCACTACGAAACCTTTGCACCCGATGTGACCAGCTACGACTATGATGCATTGCTGACCGAAGCCGGGGATATTACCCCCAAGTATCTGGCTGTCCGCAAGGTCATCGAAAAGCATCTGGGACATTCACTGCCGGAAATCCCTGCAAACCGCAAAAAGCAAGCCTACGGCAAAGTGCTTTTGTCGGAACAGATCGGGTTCTTCTCCGCCCTGCCGCAGCTGGCAAAGCCGCAGTTTTCCAATGTGCCCAAGTGCATGGAAGCCTACGGCGAAGGTTACGGCTACATCGCCTACGAAACCAAATTGAACCGGGATTATGACAATGCCAAACTGAGTTTCGAATCTCTTGGCGACCGGGCGCAGATTTATGTAAACCAAAGTTTAGTGGACATTCTCTACATCAACGACCGGTTGGAAACTGCCATTACAGCCAAAGCCGGCGATACCTTGACCGTCCTCTGTGAAAACATGGGCAGAGCCAATTTCGGTCCAAAGATGATGCGGAAAAAGGGCATTGCAGGCAGATGTCTGCTGGGCGGTAAGATCCATTTCAACTGGAATGTCTATCCCCTGCCCATGAATGACCTTTCCGCTCTGCAATTTAGAAAGGAATCCTGTGAAGAAAAATCCGTTTTTTACAGGGGTTTTCTGCTCATCGAAGAGACAAACGATACCTTTGTGCGGTTGGACAACTTCACAAAGGGCTTTGTGGTCATCAACGGCTTCCATCTGGGCAGATACTGGGAAATCGGTCCCCAGAAGACGCTGTATGTCCCGGCATCTGTGCTGAGAAAGGGCGAAAATGAGATCATCGTCTTTGAATCCGATGGATGCAAAGGTGATCCGGAAATCGAATTTACCGACACACCGGAACTTGGATAAGAAAAAAGCTCACCGCTTGGTGAGCTTTTTTCTTATCCAAACAGGGTCATTACCCAATAAATCACACCATAAACCACCGAAGCAGAGACGCCGTAGACGATCACCGGCCCGGCGATGGTGAACATCTTCGCGCCGACGCCGAGAATGAAACCCTCGGATTTGAACTCCATAGCCGGGGAAACCACCGCATTGGCAAAGCCTGTGATAGGCACCAAAGTACCTGCACCGGCATATCTTGCCAGATTGTCATACAGGCTCAGACCTGTAAACAAGGCACTGAGAAAGATCATGGCAATGCAGGTGGCCGTTGCCGCATTGGTTTCATCTAAGCCCACAGCCGTAAAACCATTCAAAACCATCTGTCCCACCACGCAAATCAGACCGCCGATGACAAATGCAAACAGTACATCCTTCCCCATGGGAGAGTTGGGAGACATCTCCTTTACAAGGGCATCATAACTCTTTTGTGACAAGTTCATTGTGCCACCTCCTGTTTTTTGTAGTATGCTTCAAAACAGAAGAATTAAACCAGAAATTACAATCCCTCAGTCATTTGCTTCGCAAATGCCAGCTCCCTTTACACAAGGGAGCCTATAAAAATGCCCCGAGGCCGAAGCCCCGGGGCACTATTCATTTCATTAAGTTATGAATAATTACCTTACGGTATTAGTCATAAACCAGCAGAGCGATCATCTCGTCGTCGATGTTCTCAGCATTGTACCACTGAGCACCGGTGTCGACGTCGGCAACTTCTTCACCGTTAGCAGCTGCAACGGCCAGAGCGACTGCCTGATAACCGATCTGATAGGGATCCTGAGTGACGGAGCCGTAGAACCAGCCCTGACGGACAGCGTTCTTCTGTGCAGCGCCTGCGTCGAAACCAGCGACGACCAGACCATCGTACTTGCCGCCTTCGGCCAGATCTTCACCGTCGGAAACAGCAGCCAGGAAGCCGGTGACAGCGCCTTCGTTGGAGCAGAAGACAGCCTTCAGGTTCTCGTTGGCCAGCAGAGCAGCGGAAGAGGTCTGCAGAGCGGTAGCTTCGGTGGTAGCGGAAACTTCAACGCGGATGATGATGGAAGCATCGTCAACCTTGTTTTCCCACAGGGAGTGACCCTCGACGGAAACGGTGCCGTACTGGGAAGCGACTTCAACCATCTTGTTGACGAAACCGGTGGTACGGCCGGTAACGGAAGCGGAAACAGCATCCTGAGACAGGCAGCCGATGATGATAGGAGCATCAGCGGTAGCATTGGTCATTGCCTCGATCAGAGCTTCGTTCTCGCCGAACTTCTCAGCAGCCAGAGCAGCGGCAGCTTCGTTGTTGGTGCAAGCGGTAGCGACAACAGCGCCGGTGGTATCGCCGGGGACGCCGGAGTCAAAGCCGACAACGGGAATGCCCTTTTCAGCGCACTCTTCCAGGATTTCGGTAACAGCTTCGGTGGACAGAGCAGCCAGTGCCAGAGCGACAGGGTTCTTAGCCATTTCCTTCTTGACCATGTCAACCTGAGCGGCGATTTCGGTCTCGGAAGCGGGGCCATCGAAGTAGATCTTCACGCCCAGCTCAGCAGCTGCGTCTTCGGAACCCTTAGCGACAGCCTGCCAGAACTGATGCTGGAAGCCCTTAGCCATAACAGGGATGTACAGCTCAGCGGGAGCTTCTTCTTCGACAGGAGTTTCTTCCTCAACGGGAGCTTCGACGACGGGTGCTTCTTCTTCAACGGGAGCCTTCTCAGCGCCGCAAGCGACCAGAGCGAAGACCATAACCAGAGCGAGAAGCAGAGCAAACAGTTTCTTCATTAGTTTTTCCTCCAAATTTTTGATTTTTTATATAAACGCTTATGCGCTTATAACGGGATTAGGACTTTTTGACCTTGTTGGCAGCCTTGGTTCTCTGGATGTCCATGAGAACAGCAGCGATAACGACGACACCGGTGAAGAAGGTCTGCCAGGGAGCCTGCAGGCCGCAGGCGGACAGGCCGGTCTTCAGAACGGACATGACGAAAACGCCGATGAGGGTGCCAGCCATGGTACCGGAACCGCCGGCCATGGAAGTGCCGCCGATAACGACTGCGGTAATACCGTTCATTTCCTGGCCGTTGCCGGTACCAGGAGTGATGGTGGTGTATGCAGCAGCGTACAGCAGACCGGACATACCGATAAAGAAGCCGGACAGGGTGTAGACAGCGATCTTCCAGTTATCAACATTGATACCGGACAGACGGGCAGCTTCCTCATTGGAGCCGATGGCATAGGTGTAACGGCCGAATTTAGTCTTGTGCAGGATCAGAGCAGCGATGACAAAGAAGCCGATCAGCCAGAATGCGCCGACAGGGAAACCCTTGATGCCGAACAGTTCTGCACGGATGAAGACCTTCTTGAACCAGCCGCCGATCTCAGCAGTGGCAGTGGGCCAGGTCTGGGACTGAACCTTGGTGATGATAGAGCCGATGCCCATGGAAACATACTGGGTACCCAGAGTTGCGATGAAGGGGGGCAGCTTCAGCTTTGCGATCATGGTGCCGTTGAGAACACCAAAGACCACGCCGACCAGAACAGTCAGAATAACGGAAATCAGCAGCGGCCAGCCCTGTTTGAAGGTGTAAGCACCCAGCAGTGCGGAACACATCATAACCGTGCCCAAAGACAGGTCGATGCCGCCGGTGATGATGATGAAGGTAACGCCAAAGGCCATCAGGCCGATGTAGTAAGAGGACTCCAGAATGTTCTTAGCGGTGTCCAGGCTGAAGAAGTTGTTGCCCACGAAGGAGAAGAACACATACAGGACAACCAGTGCTGCAGGTGCAAGCAGCTTTTGCATATCAATTTTCTTCTTATCCATTTTTAATTACCCCACTTCTCTCTTGGTAGCAAAAGTCATGATTTTTTCCTGGGTAGCTTCCGCGATGTCCAGCTCGCCGGTGACACGGCCTTCGCACATGACCACAACGCGGTCGGACATACGCAGCAGTTCGGGCATTTCCGAAGAAATCATAATGATGGATTTGCCCTGGGCAGCCAGCTGGTTCATCAGCTTGTAGATTTCGCTCTTGGCGCCCACGTCAATGCCCTTGGTAGGCTCGTCGAAGATCAGAACATCACAGTCGCGCATGAGCCACTTGGAAATGACCACCTTCTGCTGGTTGCCGCCGGAAAGGCTGCGGACCAGAGTCTTGACCGTGGGGGTCTTGGTAGCCAGCTGCTCTTTATACTTGTTGGATTCTTCCTGAACCTTGCCGTCATTGATAAACAGACCGGTACAGACATCATCCAGAGAAGCCATAACGGTGTTATCCGCCACAGACAGGCCCAGGCACAGACCGTAACGCTTGCGGTCCT
Source organism: Candidatus Avilachnospira sp. (assembly GCA_045589035.1). Classification (GTDB taxonomy): domain Bacteria; phylum Bacillota; class Clostridia; order Oscillospirales; family Oscillospiraceae; genus Avoscillospira. The sequence continues at coordinate 25,915 of JAZNFJ010000091.1, forward strand.
CGGACAGATAGCCGATACCGACCTTGACTGCGTCCTTGGGGGTGTTGATGCGTACTTCCTTGCCGTTGACCTTGATGGTACCGGCATCCTTCTTATCGGCGCCGCACACCAGTCGCATGGTTTCGGTTCTGCCCGCACCCATCAGACCGGCAAAGCCCAGGATCTCGCCCTTGTACAGCTTGAAGGAGACATCCTTCACATCGATGGAACAAAGGCCCTCAGCCTCCAGCACCACCGGTGCATCGGCAGGCACATTGGACTTGGACTTGGGTTCTTCGTAAATGGTACGGCCGACCATCATCTGCACGATCTCGTCCATGTTGGTTTCATTGGTATTGACAGTACCCACATACTGACCGTCACGCATGACCGTGATACGGTCGGTGATCTGGAACAGCTCGTTCATACGGTGGGAGATGTACACAATACCAACGCCCGTGGCCTTCAGCCGGCGGATAAAGGTGAACAGATCTTCGATTTCGGTCTCAGTCAGAGCCGTGGAAGGCTCGTCCATGATCAGCACCTTTGTATTATTGTAGGACAGAGACTTGGCGATTTCCACCATCTGCTGCTTTGCAACCGTCAGACGCTTGACAACAGTCTTGGGAGAAATGTCCAGATGCAGGCTGTCCAGCAGTTCCTGTGCCATGCGGTTCTGCTCGGCTTTGTCCAGGAACACACCCTTGCTGGGTTCGCGGCCAATAAAGATGTTTTCCGCAACGGTCAGATCCTGCATCAGGTTCAGTTCCTGGTGCACAATGCTGATACCCTTGGCCTGGGCATCCCGGGGACCGTTGATCTCAATGTCTTCGCCGAAATACTCGATGACGCCGTCATCCTTCTGATAAATACCCGTGAGGATCTTCATCAATGTGGACTTGCCGGCGCCGTTCTCGCCGATGAGTGCCATGACTTCGCCGGAACGAACTTCCAGCTTGGCATCATCCAATGCGTGAACGCCGGGGAAATACTTCTGAATGCCATGCATGTTCAGAATTGTCTCGCCCATTGCAACATCACCTTCCTAAGATTAAAACTGAACCGGAAAAAATCCGTCCCGACAAAAACATTTTTCACTCTTTCAGCCCGAAAAAAGCTTTTTGTACGAGTTGAATAATTTTTATCGTTCTGTCTTGTGCAGGCTGTATAATGGGTACTATTTTTCGCCATTTCGCGAAACGTTTTTCCCATCATTTCCGACCTTTTGACCCGGTTTTTCAAGGTTTCTATTGACACTATAATACACATTGAAGAAAAAATCAAGTCATTTTTTCGTCATTTTGTATTGACAGCCCTTTTTCAATCCTTTATTATATAGAAAAGCAAATTGGAAGAATGTCGATTTTCTCGAAACGTTTTTCGGAGGTTCCATGGCCACAATCAAGGATGTCGCCCGCATGGCCGGCGTATCGATCTCTACCGTATCCAAATATATCAACGGCGGGACTGTTCGCCCGGAATGTGCCGAGCCTGTCCGCAAAGCCATCGAAGCGCTGGGCTATCGGGTGAACCCATATGCCCGCAGCCTGCGGACAACCCGCAGCCGTTCCATCGGTGTACTGCTTCCCACTTTAAAGGTTTCCTTCTTTGGAAATATCGTTTCCGCTCTGGATCAGACGCTTCGTGCCGGTGGCTACCACACCACCATCTGTTGCTACGACACGGATCACGGTCTGGAACGGGACTATCTCAGTTTTCTGCTGAGCAACGGCATTGACGGTCTCGTTTATATGCCCGACGATCTTTCTGCAGAGGAATACAACGAACTGACCCAGAAAAGTCACATTCCCGTGGTGCAGGTAGACCGCGCCATTCAGGGTGTGCAGACCGATGCCGTTCTGGCGGACAATACCGAATCGGTCTATGCGGCAGTCAGTCATCTGATCAAACAGGGTCACCGGCGCATCGCTCTGATCACCGGTCATACATATATATTTACAGCAAAGGAACGGTTGGTCGGCTACCTTCGTGCCCTTTCTGACCACAATATTCCTTATGATAACGCTTTGGTCTTTGCCGGTGATTATAATTTCGCCACCGGATACCAGAGTTATCAGTCCATGATAAACCTGCCGGATCCCCCCACCGCCGTCTGCTGTGTCAACGACGACATCACCGTAGGTGTCATTGCCGCCGCAAGGGAATTCCCCTCTCCCACCGGCAAGCCCATCGCCGTGTTCGGCTACGACTGCGTGGATGTCTGCAGCATCATGTCCCCCGCCATTCCTGTTGTCCATCAGGCAGAAGCCGAGATCGGACGGCTGGCCGGCACTTATCTGATGGAGCGGCTGAACGGTTACGACGGACCGCCCCGGGTATCCCGGCTGAAAAATACCATTGTATATTAATATAGTGTATATCCGCCTCGGCGGCTTTACAATATACCATTGAATTTTAATCAGGAGGAAAGAAGTTATGGCAAAGAACAGATATATCGGCGATTACCCCGTGATCGGTATTCGCCCCGTTGTTGACGGCCGCCGCGGCCCTCTGAAGCTGCGTGAGAGCCTGGAGCCCATCGTCTGGGCAATGGCAGAAGCTGCCAAGAAGCTGTTTGAGGAGAACCTGTTCTACTCCAACGGCGAACCTGTCAAGGTCGTTATGGCAGATACCTGCATCGGCCGTGTTCCCGAAGCTGCTGCCTGCGCTGACAAGTTCAAGAAGGAAGGCGTTTCCATCACTCTGTCCGTCACCCCCTGCTGGTGCTACGGCTCCGAAACCATGGATATGGATCCTCAGACCATCAAGGGTGTCTGGGGCTTCAACGGCACCGAGCGTCCCGGCGCTGTGTATCTGGCAGCTGTTCTGGCCGGCCACGCACAGAAGGGTCTGCCCGCATTCGGCATTTACGGCCACGAAGTTCAGGACCGCGACCAGGTTGCTGAAGTTCCCGAAGATGTCAAGGAAAAGCTGCTACGCTTCGGCCGCGCTGCCGTTGCCGTTGCTACCATGAAGGGCAAGTCCTACCTGCAGATCGGTTCTCAGTGCATGGGCATTGCCGGCTCCATCATGGATCAGGATATGATGGAAGCTTACTTCGGCATGCGTGTGGAATCTGTTGACGAAGTCGAGATCCTGCGCCGCATGGAAGAAGGCATCTACAACGAAGAAGAATATCAGAAAGCTCTGGCATGGACCAAGGAGCACTGCAAGGAAGGCCGCGACGACAACCCCGATGTGGTCAAGTTCACCGATGAGCAGAAGGAAAAGCAGTGGGAGTTCACGGTCAAGATGTACTGCATCATCAAGGACCTGATGGCCGGCAACCCCAATCTGGATGACAGATTCGAGGAAGAAAAGGTTGGCCACAACGCCATCGCCGGCGGCTTCCAGGGTCAGCGTCAGTGGACCGACCATTGGCCCAACTGCGACTATCCCGAAGCTCTGCTCAGCTCCACCTTCGACTACGAAGGTGCCCGCGAACCCTACACTCTGGCTACCGAAAATGACATTCTCAACGGCATGGGCATGCTGATGATGCGTCTGCTGACCCATCGCGCCCAGATCTTCGCCGATGTCCGCACCTACTGGTCCGGCGAGGCTACCGAGCGCGTTACCGGCTACAAGCTGGAAGGTAAGGCTGCCGAATCCAACGGTATCATCCACCTGCTGAACTCCGGCGCTGCCTGCCTGGATGCCTGCGGCGAATGCACCGACGAAAACGGCAATGCCATCATGAAGCGTTGGTGGGAAGTCACCGACGAGGACATCAAGAAGATGACCGACGCCACCGTCTGGTGCGAAGCCGGCTTCGACAACTTCCGCGGCGGCGGTTTCTCCTCCAGCTACACCACCCGTGCTGAAATGCCCGTTACCATGATCCGTCTGAATCTGGTCAAGGGTCTGGGCCCCGTTCTGCAGATCGCAGAAGGCTGGTCCGTCAAGCTGCCCGACGAAGTTTCCGACACCCTCATGGAGCGCACCAACCCCACCTGGCCCTGCACTTGGTTCGCACCTCGCTGCGATGGCAAGGAAGGCTCCCCCTTCAAGACCGCTTACGAGGTCATGATGAACTGGGGCGCAAACCACGGTGCTATCTCCTACGGCCACATCGGTGCCGACCTCATTACCATGTGCTCCATGCTGCGCATCCCCGTCTGCATGCACAACGTTCCCGAGGAAGACATCTACCGTCCCGCCGCTTGGAACGCATTCGGCATGGACAAGGAAGGTCAGGACTATCGTGCCTGCCCCGCCTACGGCCCCATGTACAAGAAGTATTAATAATATCTCCGTGCCAAGGGCTTTTGCCCTTGGCACAATTTGAATAAAGAAAGGAAATCCGCTATGCTGAAGAACATTCCTCCCATTCTTTCCCCCGAACTGCTGAAGGTTCTGGCCGAAATGGGTCATTCCGACCGTATCTGCCTGGGCGACGGCAATTTCCCCGGTGCCCGCATGGCAAAGGCCAAAAATGCCATTTTCCTCCGCGCTGACGGCCACGGTGTGCCCGAACTGCTGGAAGCCATCCTGCAGGTCATCCCTCTGGACACCTATGTGGACACCCCTGCCATGATCATGGAAGTGGGCGAGCAGGATAAGGGTCTGGATATCCCCATTTGGAAGACCTACAAGGACATCATCGCCAAGTACGATGACCGCGGCGCAGATGCTGTGGGTCAGTACGAGCGTTTCAAGTTCTATGACGAGGCACAGGACTGCTACTGCATCATCCAGACCGGCGAAACGGAGATCTATGCAAACATCATTCTGCAGAAGGGTGTTATTAAGTAATGACGACACTCATTCGCGTTCTGGAAACCGCCCTTCCGGTGCTGGCGGCGCTGCTGCTGGGCATGTTCTGCCGGGAAAAGCAGTTTTTGACCCGGGACAACATTGAGGGTCTGAAAAAAGTGGTCATCAACCTGACCCTGCCCTTTGTTCTGGTCAATGCCTTTGCCACAGCAGAGTACAGTGTGACCACTTTGGTGCAGCCCCTGCTGGTTTTCCTGCTGTGCTGTGCCGGTCTGGTCCTGGGTCGATTGCTGTCCAAACTCCTCGGTCTGCCGGGCAAGCTGCCTGCCTATCTCTGCGGCGGCTTTGAAGCCGGTATGTTGGGCTACGCATTGTTTGTGCTGCTGTTTCCCAATGACAGCACTTCCAATTTTGCCATTCTGGATCTGGGTCAGACCCTGTTCGTCTTTACCCTCTATAAAGGTCTTCTGTCCGGCAAGGACAGTGGAAAAGCCCTTGTCCGGGATATTCTGGTTTCCCCCATCATCTGGGCCATCTGCGCCGGTGTTTTGCTGGGTGCAACGGGCCTTTACAAAGCCATGGGCACATGGGGTGTTGCAGGTATTCTGGACAGCCTGACCTCCTTCCTCTCCGCTCCCACCGGCATGATCATCCTGCTGACGGTCGGTTACGATCTGGTGCTGAAGGAGATCAAATTCAAGGACACCGCCCGGTACATTATCCTGCGTCTGGTGGCCATGGCGGTCCTGCTGGGCATTCTGATCGGTTTGAACCGCACCGTTCTGGGCGGTATGATCCACGAAGGCGCCGCGGTGCTGATGTTTATTCTGCCGCCGCCTTATGTGCTGCCGATCTTTGCCGATGATCCCACCCAGCGGACGGCACTTTCCTCCGCTCTGTCTGCTCTGACTTTGGCAACGCTCATCCTCTTCGCCGGAATGACCGTTCTTATCTGATAAAAAACACCCCGAAACCTCCGGTTTCGGGGTGTTTTTTTAAATTTTACTATTGGATAACTGGAAATTTTATGGTACAATTTTCCATAAATGTACTATTCTCACTTCGCTCTGCCGTTTACATCTGCAGAGAACCCCTTTAAGGAGTTCGATATTTATGAAACATATCAAAAGAATCTCTCTCTTGCTGGTACTGCTGCTTCTGCTCGCAGGTGTATTGGGTGCAGTCACAGCTCAGGCCGCACCGGGAGATCCAGAAGTGGCAGCCGCGGCAGCCGACGGTCTAATTCTGAAAGGAAAGCGGATCTACATTCCCAAAAATCCCACCACGCAGGAACAAACAGCAGCCAATGAGTTGAGCCGTTATCTGAAAAAGATGACCGGCACCAATTTCATCATCACAAAAACCGATTCCACGTCCCCAAGCGGCATTTTTATCGGCAACTCCAAAAAAGCCGCCAGCGCCAATGTAACTGCCTACCCCAACGAAAACGGTGCCGGAGAAGGCTGGGCCATACAGGTCATTGGCAGCAATCTGTATCTGACCGGCGGTACCAACCGCGGCGTGCTCTATGCCGTTTACCATCTGTTGGAAGATGTACTGGGTGTCCGTTGGTGGAACCCCTGGGAGGAATATGTTCCTGTCACCGCCCAGCCCACCGTTCCCGCCAATTACTTTGCAAGCGGCGAACCTGCCTTTACTTACCGTGATATTTATATTGGTGCAGAGGGCATGACCACTCTGTTTTTTACCCACAACCGTTTGAACGGCTGGGTCAGCAATGCGCCTGTTTCTTACGGCGGCGAAGTCACCTATACCCTGCCTTACCATACCCACTGCTTCGACCGCCTGCTCCCTCCCGGCACCTATTTTTCTGAGCATTCGGAATGGTACTCCTGGTCGGAAGAAAAGCAGGCCCGAATCGACGACGGTCAGCTCTGCCTCTCCAATGATGAAATGCTTGCCGAGTTCATCGAAGTGATGAAGAGTTGGATTGCAGAATCCTACAGGCAGGCAGATGCCGCCGGAAGCCCCCGCCCCAGCTTTGCCGACATCACCCCCAACGATACCGGCGGACACTGCGAATGTGCAGAATGCAAAGCATCCACTGCCGCCAGCGGCCCTTCCGGCCACTATTTGAAGTTCGTTAACAAGGTGGCCGCAGAGATCGAAAAAGAATACCCGGATATCATGCTGGCAGCCAGTGCCTACTGGCAGTACTATGAAGTACCGCTGGACAACACCGTGCCTGCTTCCAATGTCATGGTGCGCCTTGCCAGCAACGACGTGGATATCATCCACAACATCCACCATCCCAACAACACACAGGTGAAAGCCCGTCTGCAGGCCTGGGCAGATATCCTGCAACCCGGTCAGCTGTACTACTGGGATTATGCCGTCCACTATGACCGGATGTACGGTGTTGTGCCCAACTACTTCAAGTTCCAGAAGGACTATCAGCTGTTCCACGAAGTTGGCGGCGAAGGCATTTTCACCGAGCTGGAAATGATGAACTCCGCTGATCTGTGGGACATGAATCTGTGGCTGATGGCCAAGATCATGGAAGACCCCTATCAGGACGTCTATACGCTGGCACAGGAATACTGCAGCGGTTATTTTGGCTCTGCCGCAGCATCCGATGTTTACAACTATCTGTTCTTAATGGAACAGGCTGCTGCAGACTACTATACTTCCATTGACTTTGGTGACTCTGCCATTGACGCATCCTGGCTGACCGCAGACGAAGTCATGAGCGCCCATGGGTATTTTGAAAGCGCCGTCGCCAAGACCAACGCAGACACTTCCCTTTCCGATGCGGACCGAGCCCTGTATATCAAGCGACTGAACATTGCCCGGAAGGGTCTGGATCAGGTCATTCTCTATAATTACAACCGCTTCAGCTACGAAGCAACTGCCAACGGTCAGTATTTTGACATCGATAAGCGGGAAACCGGCAGACGGCTGGTCACCACACTGGCTTCTATCAACAGTATGACCTCCAACTACTCCTTGATCTCCGGTGTGGATCAGGTCAGTGTCCGCAGCAATTACAGCGACGATGTGAGCTATCTGAACACCCGCTACCGCCGCTACTTAGGAGAAACCGATGCCAGCGGCAATATGTGGTGGCCGGATATTCCCCAGCAGGTACTGGACGATCATCCCGGTCTGGATCTGCAGCACATCTATGATTATCCTGCCAGTGCTATGTCCTATGACGGAAACTATGTGACCAAGACAGCCAATGCCGCATCCTATGATGGCGGCAGCGCTCTGGTGATAGATCAGAGCAATATTTTCACCAACAGTATCAACAGCAGTTTTACCTTCAGCGAAACCAAGTCTGTCAGCACCACCCTGGACGAAAAGCTGCGGTTGGGCGATCCCTTCATTGCCGATGGACAGTACCATCTGTACCGCATTGAAAATGTCGCGCCCTATGTCACCGGCAGACATTCGATTGCCTTCTTTAGCGGATCCGTTAGTATCTATCTGGAAGGTCAGGAGCACTTCCTGGGCAACGACAACGAGATTGATCTCTATATCTCCATGAAGATCGAAGGCAACCCTGCCGGCACCGATTCTTCCAATTACGGTAAGATCTACATTGACCGCATGATCCTCGTGGAAAACTGCGATATTTACAGAATTGAAGGTTCCAAAACCCCTGCCACCTGTGCCAACGGTGTGATCACCACCGGCGCTTGTCCCATCTGCAACAAGACCGTTTCCGTGGAAGACAAAACCACCAAGTTGGGACACAAACTCACCGGCGGCTACACCTACAATTCCAATACCAACACCTACACCGCAAATTGCGAGGTTTGCGGCGATGCGGTATACGAATTTGAGGGAAAACTACCCGATGATCTGCTGGCAGACCTGGCAGCCGCCTTCGAAGCCAACGGCGTGAATGTCTACATCAACCACAGCACCGGCGAGATCTCCCTGGACAACACCCTGCTGTTCGCCGTCAACGAGTATGAGATCTCCGACGCCGGCAAGGAATATCTGAAGCAGTGCCTGGAGGTTTACGTCAGCGTTGTCTTCAATGAAAAGTATTCCGATTTCGTCTCCCGTATCCAGATCGAGGGCCACACCGATACCAGCGGCAGCTACGAGCTGAACCTGGAGCTGAGCCAGAAGCGGGCCGATTCCGTGCTGAATTTCTGCCTGTCTGATGAAGCCGGCGTG
>JAZNFJ010000092.1:0-10001 GCA_045589035.1 Candidatus Avilachnospira sp.
GGCACCTCCGTCAATACCATTGCACAAAATGCTTCTTTTCTTTACGAGTATCGATCTGATTCCCTTGCTTGCCTTGAACAAATGAAGATGTTCTTTGAGAATACGATCGAACAAGCAAGTCAAGATAAGGATGTAACCATTACCGTAGAAACCATTGGTATTCGCCCCTGTGAGGAGCTGGAGGATCGAACCACTCTTCAGGAAATGACCTGCCAGGTGAAGCAAATCTGTGAAAAGCATTCCGGGTTGGAATGCAGAATTACTTCCGGCTCCACCGATTCCAATGTGCCTATGTCTATTGGAATTCCTGCTCTTTGTGTGGGAACCTATCAGGGCGGGGGGATGCACACCAGAGAAGAATACTTGGAAATCGACAGCATTCCCATCGGTCTGAAAATTACCACAGAACTTATTTTGTCCTACTTCAAATAATAAGTTAACACCACCGGGTAGTCGGTGGTGTTAATAATTTCTATGGGTACTTAATCGATACTCACTTGGGGTAAGTCCAACGGACTGCTTGAACACTTTTGAAAAGTAATACGGGTTATTGAAGCCGCAGCACTCGGAAACTTCCTGTATTTTTTGATCAGTATTGGTCAAAAGTTCCTTCGCTTTGGCTATACGCAGAGAAATAATATATTTCATAGGCGAAGTATGGTAAATCTGGAAAAACAGTCGACGAAAATGAACCTCACTCATCGCACACTCCCGGCACAGATCTTCTACAGAAATCTCCGGGTTGCTGAAATTCTCTTTCATTCTATCCAGCGCATGATCGATCCGCGCCTTCTTGGCAGAGGGGATATACTGCAGCGCATTTTCTCTTACGATTTCAGAATAGATGCGGTAAATCAAAGATTTGCAATAAATCCGATCAGCAAAGTTGCCGGCAGTCCACAAACTATGAAATTTAATAAAAGTGTTTTCCATCTTTTTCAGATTTTCACCTTTAAAAATCTCATTATTCGGCATTGTTTCCGTAAAAAAAGTAAAATCCACAAAATAGAATCTATAATCCGGATCCGATACTGAGATTTGATAGCTACTACCCTTTGCCAGATAAATAATATCACCCTGCTCTGCGAGAAAGGTTTCCGTTCCAAAGTGATATAGTGCTTTTCCGGATCGAACAAAGGCAAAGCAATCACTATGGCGATTCGTACATCCGCTTTCACTAATTGGAATTGTACCTTTTTTAATATCAAGAATTTGAGAGATGTTCAGTTCCTGGTCCACAATCCTCATAAATATCACCAGGTTCATCTTATCATGGTAAAAAGGAATTTGCAATATATATGTTCGAAAAGTAATAGAAGTTTGATTGCTCCATTAACAAATACAGGGAATGCAGTATAATGATCAGCGAAAGGGGTCGTGACGACATGTGGAATGCCTTTGAACAAAACAAAGAACTGTTATCTCTACAGTATAAAAATAATCATTGGCAGTGCGGTGAAGAACCGGAACTGCTGAAAAGCCATGTCCGTGAAATCTCGGACGAAAATATCGCCATCCAGAAGGCAAAACGCATGGCCTATGTCCTTCGTCATGGGCAGATTGATATTTGTCCCGCCTCTTTTTTTGCTGCAAAGCTGAACCACGGGAATATCATGTGGGATCTGTTCTGGGAAGGCTATGTGGAGGTTCGCCATGAATGCCCTGCCGAGGAGAAACTGGGCGAAATTGCCTATGCCATCAAAGCATTCAATGTCAATATGGACTTTGGACATATCAGCCCCGACTGGAATTTCCTCATGGAAAACGGCATTGTCGGTGTTTTGGCACGACTGAAGGCCCAAAAAGAGCTGCACCCCGAACAGACGGCCTACTATGAAAGCGGCATTATGGTCTACGAGGCCATTCTGGATTTGCTCCTGCGCTATGCAGAACTGGCAGAAACCATTGGCGGAGAGAATATGTTGTTTCTGGCCGATAATCTGCGCGTTCTCACCCAAAGCGCACCACTGAATTTAGCGCAGGCTATGGAACTAAGTCTTGTGATGTATCAGTTGCTGACCCATGTGGATACGACTGTAGTTCGTTCCCTTGGTGGCCTGGATCGCATGTATGCCGCTTTCTACAAACAGGATCTGGAGAGCGGACGGTTTACAGAGGAAAACTTAAGGGAACTGACGGCTCGTTTTCTCTGGAACATTAATTCCATGGACATCACAGCCAATATGGCTTTTTACATCGCACGGGAAGATTCCTGTAAGGCATACACCAAGGTCATTCTGGAGGAGTACCGGAAGCTGGATATTTTTGATCCCAAACTCCATGTGATGTACCGGGATGATATGGACAGGGAAGTGCTGGATCTCATTCTGGAGATGATCCGCGAGGGCAAAAACAGCTTCGTTTTCATCAATACAGCCGCAGCATCTAAAGCGCTGGAGAACATCGGCATCACCCCTGAAGATGCAAAACGGGTAACCGTTTACGGATGTTACGAAACCGGTGCTGAGGGAACAGAAGTACCGTGTACCTGTGGCGGTATGTTCAATCTTGCCAAAGCTGTAGAACTGGCACTCAATAATGGAGCAGATATGAAAACCGGCACGCTCTTTGGTCCCCAGACCGGCGAGGATTTTAAAAACTTTTCCGATTTTCTGGAAGCAGTTCGGGTGCAGCTTCTGTATTCCGTTGACAGATGTATGGATATTACTGAACGATATGAGCGGTTCTACGGCAAACATCTGCCGACTCCCATGATCTCCGGGACCTACGAAAGCAGCGTTCTTCGTGGTATCGATCTTTATGACGGCGGCGCCAAATATAACAACACCTCTGTCGTTGGTGCAGGCCTTGCAACTTTGGTTGACAGTGTTGCCATGGTAAAAAAATTGGTCTTTGAGGAAAAGAAGATCAGTCTGGCAGGCTTGAGAGCTTGTCTGAAAAACAACTGGGAGGGTCGCGAGGACCTTCGAGCCTATGCTTTGGCACACCCCTGCAAATACGGCAATAATGTTGCAGAAGTCGATGAGATTGCCGTAGCGCTTACAGAAGCCTTCCAGAACCGCATAAACAATCGTCCCAATGGTCGAGGCGGTGTGTTCCGCTGTGGCCTGTTCTCCGTGGACTGGCGCTTCTGGATGGGTACTGACACTGCTGCCACTCCAGACGGCAGACTGGCCGGAGAACCCCTTTCCAAAAACACAGCTGCATCCATTGGCAGAGATAAAAAGGGTGTCACTGCACTGATGAACTCCATGCTGAAGCTGAATTCTGTTCAGACACCGGACGGTTATGTGGCAGATATTGCATTGCATGAATCAGCAGTCCGCGGCTCGGAAGGCATGATCGCCTTTAAAGGACTTCTGCTGGCATTTATGAAGCAAGGTGGTTTCTCTATTCATTTTAATGTTCTCAGCCCGGAAGTGCTGAAAAATGCACAGAAGGAGCCGGAAAAATACAGAAACATTCAGATTCGTCTGTGCGGATGGAATGTCCGATTTGTGGATCTGAGTAGGCGGGATCAGGATGAGTTTATCCTGCAGTCAGAAAACAGGTGTTAAAATGACAGGTAGAGTTTCTGATATCAAACGGTTTGCTGTCCATGATGGTGATGGCATCCGGACAACCGTCTTTCTCAAAGGCTGTCCGCTGCGATGCGTCTGGTGTCACAATCCGGAAAGCATGGATCCAAAACCTCAGATTGCATATTTTGCGCATAAATGTATTGGCTGCGGTGCATGTGTGTCTGTTTGCCCGCAAAATGCGCATGGGATTGAGAATGGACATGTATTTGACCGTGAGAAGTGTGTTGCCTGCGGCAAGTGTGCAGATGCCTGTCTTGGCGAAGCCCTTACATTCTATGGAACAGAAATGACAGCAGCCGCAGTCCTGCAGATTCTGCTGGAAGACAGAATGTTCTACGAAAATTCCAACGGCGGTATTACTTTGTCCGGGGGCGAATGCCTGATGCAGGCAGATTTCTGCGCGGAACTTCTGAAGCTTTGCAAAGAAAATGGTCTGCACACAGCAGTGGATACCTGCGGTTTTGTGTCAAAAGATGTACTGGATAAAGTCATTCCCTATACAGATATTTTCCTGTACGATATCAAGGCCTTTGATGAGGATGTTCATATCCGGTGTACTGGTCAATCCAATGCCGTTATCCTGCGTAATCTCCGGTATCTGGATCAGCAGGGATGTAAAACTGAAATCCGCATTCCCTATGTGCCGGATTTTAACACAGATCAAATGGAGAAAATCAAAGAATTTCTCTCAACACTCAAACATGTAACCAAGGTCAAGGTTCTGGCCTACCACAATTACGCAGGATCCAAGTACGCATCCCTCTCCATGACGGATGCCATGCCCCAAAAGCTTCCCTCAAGCGAAGAGTTGGAAGCCGCTGAGCGGATCTTTGCTGATATGAAAAACGCATCTCATCCGTGATGAGATGCGTTTCTGTATACAAGGGGAGTGGTTCCGGTTAGTTTTTTGAATGTACGGTTAAAAGTGTTCTGCGCCGTAAATCCACAGAGCAGAGCAATGTCAGAGATGCTTTTTCTTTTTTGCGCAATCAGCAGTTCCTTGGCCTTTGCGATACGGTACTGGGCAAGAAAATCCCGGAAATGAAGAGATGTCAGACTGTGCAGCGCATGAGAAAGATATTTAGGATTATAACCAAACTTTTTTGCTGTCTTCTCCAGGGTAATATCTTCCGTAAAATGCGTAGAAATATAGGAAACCACCTTCTGGTACAAAATGCTTTCCGATGAACTTTGGGAAACAAATTGGGAATGTTCCAGCACCTTGTCACAGATCAAATTCAGACAGCCACTGATGTATAGCCGCTCATTTTTGGCGTGATCAGGAAGTTGTTCCACCAGAGAAGAAAGTTCCCCCATATGGATAGCCGTTGGAATTAGATTCATTTCTCCTGTCGATAAAGTGTACAGAGGTATGAAATCGTTGGTGAACACGGCACATATCGTCTCACAGTCCGTCAAATCGTATTTATGGACATAGTTGGGCGGCAGCCAGATCAAATGACCGGCATCCAAGTGCAGTTTTTTGCCATTAACATACACAATTCCACTTCCATTAGCACAATAGATCAATTCGCTGTATTCATGAATATGGGCTTCTATGGTCCATCCGGTGTGTCTTGCACAGCGAAAATCATATTCACCGCAGAAATTTTCGTTCTGATAATACAGCAACTGCCTCACCTAACCTTTTGGCTATATATTAACAGAAAATCGCTGGAATGTCAAACCAAGTCATAGTATGATGATATCGTCATAGGTATGGCAACACGAAGGAGGAAATGATTATGAGATGGTCGAAAGAAAAAATCTGGAATTGGTATAACAGTCGCCCCTGGCTCAGAGGCTGCAACTACATCAGTGCTGACTGCGTCAACCGCATCGATCAGTGGCAGGAGCTGGGTTTTGAAGAACGCTTTAAAACCACAGAAGAAGAATTCAAATTGATGCAGAAGACCGGCTACAATACCATCCGCATCATTCTGGAATATGTGGTCTGGAAAGAAGAACATGACAGCTTTATGGATCGCTTTGAGCGTTATCTGGCCCTTTGTGACAAGTACGGTATTTCCTGCATGATTGTTCTGGCCAACGACTGCATGCCTCCCAAAACAGAGCGCTGGAAGATGCCTCATGTGGGTGAGCAAAACTGTGACTGGGGCTATCATGGTGCCGGAATGCACTCTCAGCACGGACGACACAGTGAGGCTGCGCCTCATTATTATTTTGATGATCCGGAACTGCGGGAAGATTACTTCTGCATGGTCCGTGAGATCGTGAATAAATACAAGGATGACCCCCGTATTTGCATCTGGGATGTCTACAATGAGCCCGGCAACAGCCGCCGCGGCAGTCTGGTTATGCCGCACCTGAAGCGGATGTTTGAAATCGTCCGTGAAATCAATCCTTCCCAGCCGTTGACGGCAGGTGCCTGGAACCTCAACGTAGATGAAGATGAAATTCCCCTGACTGAATGGGATCGCTTCTCTTTGGAGAACTCCGATATTATTTCTTATCACTTCTACGGTCCTTACGAAAACCATGTGAAAGCCATCAAGTTCCTAAAAGAACTGGGGAGACCCATTGTAAACACCGAGTGGCTCTGCCGCTGCTTCAAAAATGACATCGCTGATCTGTTCCCTCTGTTCTATCTGGAAAAGATCGCCTGCTATAACTGGGGTTTTGTTGCCGGTAAGAGCCAGACCTACGAAGCATGGAATGCTACATGGGATGCTGTCCTGGAAGGCACTGATACACAAACCGATGTGACCAAGTGGTTCCACGACCTGTACCGTCCCAGCCATCGTCCCTATGATCCCAAGGAGATAAAGACCATCCAGCGTTTCTGCCGACTGGCAGACCTGGACTTCCAGAAATAAGGATAAATTTGCATACAAGCCCTCCTTTGAGGGCTTGTATTTCTTTCCACGGCAATTTATAATAAAAAATATCTGAGAAAAGAGAAGCGAGGCGATTGATATGTATCATAGAATGACCATTGCCGGTGTAGAACGGGATCTGCCCATCTGCAAGGTGACGGATGATCTGTATATTGGTGCGTTTGTTATTTTCGGCGATGTTGAACTGACAGAAAAGAGCGCCGCTGCACTGCTTGCCAAAGCGCCGGAGTATGACTACCTTATCACAGCCGAAGCCAAGGGTATTCCCTTGATCCACGAAATGGCCCGCCAGAGCGGTCAGAACAAGTACATGCTGGCCAGAAAGGGCCCCAAACTCTACATGCGGGACATTCTGGACGTGAAGGTCCAGTCCATCACCACCGCAAAAGAGCAGCACCTGTATCTGGACGGCAATGATGCTGCACTGATGAAGGGAAAGCGCATTCTGGTAATTGACGATGTGATCTCCACTGGCGAATCTTTGCTGGCCTTAGAAAAGCTGGTAGAAGCAGCCGGCGGTATTGTCTGCGGCAGAATGGCGATACTGGCAGAGGGTGACGCCCAGGACAGAGATGACATCATCTATCTGGAAAAGCTGCCTTTGTTCCACGCAGACGGAACAATTATGGAATAATCTTCCCTTGACAGTCTAGATTAATTCCGCTATCATAATTAAGAACTTCATACATGACATCCGATTCAGGGAAGCGGGGTGCAAATCCCCCACGATACCGTCGCTGTAAGGTGGAGCATCTGTTATAAGCCACTGGGAAACCGGGAAGGGAACAGATGTGCTGAAACCAAGTCAGAATACCTGGCGGATGTGCTGTGCAAGGAGCTGCGGATTACAGCAAATTGTGTATAACCATGACTATGGTGTATTTCTCCTTTCTTTGTACAGCAGACAAAGAAAGGAGAATTTTTATGAAAAACAAGAAAACAATTATTGCCGTCGCGTTACTCCTGGTGCTGGTCGCGGTTGCTGCAGCCTGCTGGCTAGCGTTCTCTCCAAAGGCAATCGAGGGAGAGAAGACAATCACTGTGGATGTTACCCACAAAGACGGACAGACCAATACCTTTGTTTTGCAGACAGATGCTGAATATCTTGGCGTTGCTATGCAGGAAGGAGGTTTGCTGGAGGGTACAGACGGACCTTATGGCATGTATATACTTGCCATCGATGGTGAGCCTGTAGACGAAAGTAAACAGGAATGGTGGGGTTATACCAAGTCCGGTGAATATGTGGAATATGGTGTGGACGGCTGCGTCATAGCCGACGGTGATCACTATGAATTTTCATTCAACATCGGCTGGTAAGCGCAACACCCGGGAGATGATCCTGCTGGCATTGTTTGCTGCCATGATGGTTGCTACGCAGGTTGCTTTATCCGCACTTCCCAATATTCATCTGGTCGGTGTATTTGTGATTTTGGCAGCCATGTTGTTTGGATGGAAATCTCTGTATGCCGTATATGTGTTTGTGATGGTCGAAGGGTTGATCTACGGTTTCTCCATGTGGTTTGTCAATTACCTGTATGTCTGGACAGTTTTGGCAACCCTTGCAATTCTTTTCAGGAAAAATCGCTCGATTTGGTTCTGGACAGCCGTGGCAGGAATTTTTGGACTCTTGTTTGGCACTCTTTGTTCTATCCCGTATTATATTGTGGGTGGTTGGGCCGCCGGGTTCTCATACTGGGTAGCCGGAATTCCCTTTGATCTGATCCACTGTGTATCCAATGCTGTTTTGACAGCTCTTTTACTGCTCCCGATGTATAAACTCTGTTGCAAATTACTCGGTACGAACCCTGAATAAAACAAGCCTTCGGTCCGTAATGCTTTGGGCCGAAGGCTTGTTTTTCTAATCATAAGTGGAGTATTCAAGGCATAAGTATGGTGTACAAGTTATTGCAGAAACGGAGGAACGTGCTATGCAGAGTGCGGCCACGAATATCTATCAGGAAATCGCAGAGCGCACCGGCGGAAACATCTATATTGGTGTTGTAGGTCCGGTCAGAACAGGAAAATCCACTTTTGTAAAACGAGTCATGGAAACCATGGTCATTCCGCATATTGAAAATGTCTACCAGCGGGAACGGGCAAAAGATGAATTGCCGCAAAGCGGTTCCGGCAAGACAATTATGACCTCTGAACCTAAATTTGTACCGGAAGAAGCAGTGTCCGTCAGTTTGGGAGATACTACGCAGATGTCTGTCCGCCTGATCGACAGTGTCGGCTACATGATCCCCGGAGCCATTGGGGCAGAAGAGGAGGGGCAGCCACGAATGGTGACAACCCCGTGGTATCCCCAGGAAATTCCCATGACACAGGCTGCAGAACTTGGCACAAAGAAAATTATGGAGGAACACTGCTCTATCGGCATCATTGTAACCTCCGACGGAACCATAACGGATATTCCCAGGGAGGATTACATTCAGGCCGAGAAACGATCCATAGAGGATATAAAGGCAACCGGAAAGCCATTTTTGGTTCTGATCAATTCCGCGCAGCCGCATGGGAGGGAAGCGCAGAAGCTGAAACAGCAGCTGGAAAACGCATATCATGTTTCCTGCCTGTGCATGAACTGTCTGACACTGCAAGACCACGAAATCGAGGAAATTCTCAGCAGTATGCTGTTGGAATTTCCGGTTACGGAACTACGCTACTATTTGCCCGGCTGGGTCCATGCTTTGGATATGAGCCACCCGCTAAAGAAGGAACTTTATGCTGCTATTTTGGAGCACAGTTGCTGCAAGGATCCCCTTAGAGTTGCAGAATCCGAAATTTCAAAGCTTCAGGAACTGGAAAGCGTTGATACTGCAGCAGTTTCAGAAATTGAAGCCGGTGCCGGAATCGTAAATTGCGAGATTCGGATTCCGGAAACACTGTTCTATAATGTGCTGTCTGACGAAAGTGGATTCAGCGTAAATAATGACGGTGATCTGATCCGTTTGCTCCGGGAACTGTCAGAAATGAAGCATTCCTATGACAAAGTGGCATCGGCGCTGGAACAGGTTAAGGCAACCGGCTACGGAATTGTTATGCCGACAGCGGAAGAAATGCATCTGGAAGTACCGCAAATCATTCGAAAAGGCGGAAATTATGGTGTGAAAATGAAAGCCAGCGCGCCGTCTATTCATATGCTCAGGGCAGATGTGGAAACAGAAATCAGCCCAATAGTAGGCGACGAAAAACAGTCGGAAGATCTTCTGCAGTATCTGCTACAGGAATACGAAGGAGATACCGAAAAACTCTGGCAGAGCAATATCTTCGGCAAATCCGTCTATGAATTGGTCAATGAAGGTCTTGGAACAAAGCTGAAGCGCATGCCCGAAGAAGCAGGATATAAACTGCAGCGTACGTTATCCCGTATTATCAACGAAGGCAGCAGCGGGCTGCTGTGTATCATTCTGGCATAAAAAACGAGCACTGTGGTCGATTCCACAGTGCTCATTTTTTATAAAATCAGCCGCCCAGCAGGGAAATACCGGCGCGGATACGGGCGAGGGACTCTTCCTTGCCGAGCAGTGCACACAGTTCTGTTGCACCACCGGGCGTAGAGGCCTTGCCGGATACGGCAACACGCAGGGGCCAGAGAAGGATG
>JAZNFJ010000093.1:0-6640 GCA_045589035.1 Candidatus Avilachnospira sp.
ACCACAAAATCCGCCATCTGCGCCACCACACCCAAATCGTGGGTGATGAGCAAAATGGCAGATCCGGTCTGCTCCTTGCAGTCGTGCAGAAGTTCCAGAATCTGTGCCTGAATAGTAACATCCAAAGCTGTGGTCGGCTCATCGGCAATGATCAGTTCCAGAGAGCAGATCATTGCCATGGCGATCATGACACTCTGGCGCATACCGGCGGAAAGCTGATGGGGATACATATGGTAGATGCCCTCTTTGTTGGCAATGCCCACCTGCTCCAGCATCTCCAGCACCCGCGCTTTGACCTGCTTTCCATCCAGTTCCGGGCGGTGCTGGGTCAGTACCTCTCCCACCTGCTTTCCAATGGGAAAGACGGGATTGAGAGAGGTCATAGGCTCCTGAAAGATCATGGCGATCCGGTCACCGCGGAGTTTCCGCAGTTCCTTTTCCGGGGCTTTTGCCGCATCCAAGGCTGTTCCGTCTGCCATTTGGATGCGGATCTCTCCCTCCACGATTTTGCCTGCAGGCTTCTGCAGAAGCCCCATGAGGGACAGGCTGGTTACGGACTTGCCGCAGCCGCTTTCCCCCACCACCGCCACGGTTTTGCCCTTGGGGATGGAAAATGTCACCCCATCCACCGCCTTGACCGTCCCTGCCTCCGTGGCAAACTGCACCCGGATGCCATCAAATTCCACGATATTATTGGGGTTTTTCATGGTGGTGAAATACTGCATAGGGTTCTCCTTATCGCTTCATTTTGGGGTCTAATGCATCCCGCAGGCCGTCCCCGGCAAAGTTAAAAGCAATGACCGTCAGGCAGATCAAAAGACCCACCGGCAGCCAGATATGGGTGTACCGGATCATGGTTTCCGTGCTTCTGGTGACGGAATTGATCATGGTCCCCCAGGTTGCCATGGGGTGTTTCACACCCAGTCCCAAAAAGGACAAAGTGGACTCCGTCAAAATCACAGACCCAAGTCCCATGGTGGCGGTAACGATCAGCTGGGGCATCACATTGGGCAGCAGATGACGGAAAATCCGTCTGGAAGCAGGCAGGCCTGCCGCCTCCGCCGCCACCATAAACTCCTGTTCCCGCAAAGAGAGAATCTGTCCCCGCACCAGTCTGGCAATGCTGGCCCAGCCCAGAAAGCCCAAAATCGCCATGAGCCAGAACAGCCGCACATAGGGCGCCATCCGCACCGCATCGAACATGGCGCCTAAGATAATCAGCACCGGCAGAGAGGGGATGCAATAAAACACATCCACCAGACGCATGATGCCGTGATCCACCCAGCCGCCAAAATAGCCCGCAAGGCCGCCCAGCACCATACCCAGCAGCACTTCCAGCAGCACCACCACAAAGCCCACCAGCAGAGATACCCGCCCACCTGCCATCATTCTGGCAAGAACATCCATGCCGTCGCCGTCGGTCCCCAAGGGGTGTGCCGCGGAAGGTTCTCCGTAGCGGTCGATGACATAGACCCGCTGGGTGCAGGAAACGGCATATTCCAAGGGCTTTCTGGTGACGGTGATCTCCGTATCCACCAAGCTGCCGCTGTCATCCAACGAGGGCAGCGGATAGGAAAATTGGGCAGAATTGCCCTCCATAGTTTCAATGGCGGTTTTTAATTGTTTTTTGAAATCCTCAGAAAGGGTATCCCCGCCGGATCGGTCACGAATGACCAGTCTGGCGGCGATTTCCTCCAGATGTTCTGCATTTTCATAGAGCAGCCGCCCCTGCTCCTGCGGAGAAAACGCTCCCTCCACATGCCACAGGGACGCCACCGCCATCGGGGTTTCCGGCATCACCGGTGTGCCCCGGTAAACCTTGGTTTCGATGGGCACATCTCCCGGAGCAAGGGCATAAATTTCCTGTTCAAAAGAAACAATTCGATTCCCCTGCCGCAGAGCAGCCGCCACAGCGGCGGAGAGTTCCGGAGATTGCCCGGAAACTGCACCGATTTTGCTGTTATAGATGCCAATCTGCTCCAAATTTTCCAGTCTGCCATCGCCGATGGCATAGAGTCCTTCGGACAGCTTCTCCGCTACCATGAGCCGGTCTTCTTCCAGATAGACTTCCAGATCTTCCTTGGGCTGTATGGGCAAAACTTCCCCGGTCAGAGGGTAGGTCACATACTCTGTCCGCTCCTTGGCGGAGGCATATTCGCTGTTCATGGTGCGGTAGGTGCTGAAAACTTCCGTCTGCCCGTAGGGATAGAGAAATGGACCCACAAAAGAAAACAGAAACATCAAAATCAGCACCGCCACACCGATGATGGCCAGTTTGTTCCGCAAAAACCGCCGGAACACCAATTTCCCGGGGCTTGCTGCTTGTTTATCCATGGTGCTCCTTTCAGCCCAGACGGATTCGGGGATCCACCACGGCATAGAGAATGTCGGCGATGAGGTTGCCCAGTAAGGTCAGCACCGCCATAAAGGAAAGATAGAACATGGTAAAGGGAATATCTCCCACGATCATGGACTGGTAGGCGGTGTAGCCGATACCGGGGATGGAAAACAGCTGCTCTGTGATCAGCGCACCGGCAAACAAACTCGGCAGACTGCCGCCCAAAATAGTCACAAGGGGGATGAGGGTATTGCGGAAGGCATGATACCCCACCACCCGATGCTCCGGCAGACCTTTGGCTCTTGCCGTCCGCACATAATCGGCGCTGAGAGCCTCCAGCATATTGGCGCGGGTATACCGCATGAGAGAGCCCACGGAAACCGCCACGATGGTCGCCGCCGGCAGCACCAGATGCATACCCATATCCACGACCTGCATAAAAGGGCTCATGGCTGCGTGGGTGCGGGTGGAGATGATGCCGCCCATATCAAACCAGCCCAGTTTCACAGAAAAAACCAGTTTCAGCACCGATGCCACAAAAAATCCCGGCAGGGCATTGCAGACCATAGCCGTTACAGTGATGGCATGGTCCGTGGGGCGGTACTGCCGCTTTGCCGCCAATATTCCAAGGGGTACTGCAAGCAAAATTTGCAGACCAAAGGTGGCTGTACCCAAGGCGATGCTGTAACCAATGACCTGCCGGAACTTCTCCGTCACGGGCAAGGTCCACCGCCAGCTGGTGCCGAAATCTCCCCGGACTGCCGAGCCCAGCCATGTGAAGAACCCGCCTACCAGCCCCTTATCCATGCCGTACTGGGCATTTAATTCTGCCAACCACTGACTGGCGCTCTTGGTGTTTCCCGGTCTGGTGGCAAGCTGACGGGCCATGGTATCGATATAATTGGAGGGCAGCAGATACATGAGAGTATAGATAACGAACATCACGCAAAACAGGATCCAGATGCTGGTCAAAAGCCGCTTTACGATAAATCTTCCCATTTGATCACCGCCCATAGTGTGGCATCAGGGGGCAGAATTATACATTTCAAGCCCTTCGATGCCGTTCATCCAGCCCCAGAAGGTGGTCATATCCGGGGTCAGCGTTTCCAGATTGAGCCGCTGGGCAGAAAAGACCACGCAGTTCTGCCGCTGATAGACCGGGATCTCCACCGCCCAGTCCAGAATGATATCCAGACACTCCCGATAGGTGGTCTTGCGGAAGGACTGATCCATGGAGCCCCTTGCCTGCAAAATCAGTTCGTCCAGTTTGGGATCGCGGATGTGATAGTGGTTGGAATCCGTACCACCCTGCCCCACAATGTTGGCAGAATGGTAGACCTGATACATATCCGGATCTTCGCTGGCCTGCCATGCGGCTGTCCACATATTCTGGGTGCCTGCATCCAAGGCATTCCAAAGTTCATTGGCATCGGCAGGATCGTTGATGATCAGCTCCAGCCCCAACCCTTCCAAGGCATTTTTCGTGGAAGTGAGAATGCCGTAGACCGGGTGTTCCCCGGAACCTGCGGCGGGAATGATGATCTCGTATGCCATTTCCGCCCCTTGGGGTGCTGCAGTAAATTTCCCAAGACCTTCATCATAGGTGTAGCCTGCCGCCAGCAGGTATTCCTTCGCCAGTTCGATGGCGGCAGCTTCTTTTTCCTGCTGGGTCATGGCAGCTGTGATCACTCCGCCTGTATAGGCCGCCGTGTAACCGGCATCGGCAGGCTTGGGGGCTGCCCAGGAGGTGTTGGAGATGGGATACTGAATGATCGCTGCCCGGTCCCCGTAGTAGGCATTGATGACAGGGTCCCGATAGACAGCAAAGAGGGTCGCAAAGGCTCTGCGGAGGTTTTTGGATTCTTCGGAGGAAGGGTCATCCCCCACCAGAACCGTATCGGCATTGATGCCGATATAGCCGTAGCCCAGATTGTCCACAGAAACCGTGTGGAGCACCTCGCCGGAAAGCTGTCCATCGCCATTGTAGCTGCCGATGGCAGCCGCCGTTTCCCCGGTAAAGGCAGGGTCGGTGATGTCAAACAGTCCCGTGGCCATGCCCGTCAGCTTGTCCGCATCGGAGGTCTCCTGCAGCTTCAGGTTTTGAATTTTGGGGCTGCCCCGGTAGTAGAATTCGTTGGCGGTGTAGGACACCACACCGTTTTCATAACCCCGGAACACATAAGGCCCTGCCCCCATGGGGTTGGTATCCTTACTGTGGATCATGGTCAGATCCCCTTTGGGAAAGCCGAACTGATTGTTTTCGTAGTCATACTGGGCAGGGTCACCATAGTAGTGCAAAGGCGCAATGGGCTGCACCAGCTGATAGACAGAAGTGGCATCCAGACGGTTCATGAGGATTTTCAGAGAGTAGTCGCCGGTTTTCTGGATGCCCGCAATGTGATCGGCGCCGCTGCCGTAGGCAATTTGCTCCGTTGCATAGCCGTAAGTGGTGGGAGAAAGGAATTCAGAGAGCGGTGTGCCGGCGCTTTCTGTTTCCATGGCGGCAAAATCCCATTGGTAATGGGCTGCCATCTGCAGAAAGAAATCCCAGTCCGTGGCATCGGCAGGCAAACCTTCAAAGCCCCAGCTTTCTGCGGCAGATGCCGTATCCGCAGCAAACCCGGCGGCAATGCAATAATCTACGATTTCCTCGGCAAAGTCCTCGCCGCCATCTTCCACATCCTCCCAGAACGCCTCCTGCTCCGCCCGGCTCCAATGGGAAAAATCCTCGTTAGTTGGTCCTGCTTCTCCCATGAGCCGGGATTTCAGCGCAGTTCCGGAGCGATAGGCCTCCATGCCCACGATGGGCAGGGCATAGAAGGTGGAAGATCCCGTATAGGAAGGGTCGGACAGGACATAAAAAGTGAAGATTACATCGTCGATGGTCACGGGTTCTCCGTCTGAAAACTGCAGATCTTCCCGCAGATCAATGGTATAAACCGTCATCCCATCGGAGCTTTCGGCGATGGTACAGTCTGCCGCACCGTCATAAAAATAATCGGTGCCGTTATAGGGTCTGGTTTCCCCCCGGATGCCCTGCAGCACCACATTGCCCTCCCGGTCTGTGCCGAAGAGGGATAATTGGGTCAGATTTGCCGCATCCCGGTCGTAAATGGTATCGGCAAAAAAAGGCGTAAATTTCTGAGAAAAATTAGAATAGCCCACTACAAGCGTATCGCCTGTTTCGGCAACGGGAGCAGTCTTTCCACAGCCTGCCAAAATCAGCAAAGTCAACAGCAATGCCAATGTTCGTTTGATTGTCATCTTCTGCCTCCAGTCAAATCAGATAGGCATAGGATAACCAAAAATGTAATTTCAATAAATTCGAATTGCGCAAATTCCCCTGCAGCAATTAAAAACAAGCCTCTGTTTCCAAGGAAACAGAGGCTTGTTGTATGTAGTTGCTTAATCCGGGCAGGTCAGATAGACCGTTTTGAGTCCCTTGGATTGGATGCCGTAATTCAGGGTCAGGTGATAGATGCCGATTTCCTGCATCCGGGCATAAATACCATTGCAGTCGATGCTGCAGACCCACTGTCCGTTGCTCTCATCCAGACTCCAGTGGAGGTACTTGTTGAAGCCCTTGTCCAGCTGGCTGAAGGATGCCACAAATTCCGGTGCAGACTTTCGCTGGGCAGCATTGTAGGTCAGACCGCCGCGATTTGTGTCCGTCACGGAGAGCTTTGCCGTCAGCTTCGGGGTGCCGCCGGCGGTCACATCCAAATCACCCGTAGGACCGCTGACGGAGCAGCTGAGGCTCCGTCCCAGACCGGTGAGGGTGTAGCTTCTGCTGCTGGGATTGCCATCGGAAATGAACCAATCGTTACAGGTCAGCTTATCACTTCTCAGAACAGGCTCCTTGGACAGATCCTTCGCCGCGGAAGCGATGTCGTTGCCGGTCTTTTTGTATACATTCAGCCGCAGATAACCCAACTTCCAGCCGGGAGCCAAGCCACCCTTGTTCAGAGAAATGGTCACAGGGATGGAACTGACCGCATTGGGCACATAATCCTTCATGGTCACCAGATACTCTCTGCAATCGCCGGTTTCATGGTCGTTGTCATCGGAATCCATCAAAACCTTGGGGCCGTTGCCGATGGAAACATACACTTCGGAGTCCGTGCCGGATTTGCTGGTATCGGAGGTCTTGATCTCCATGGTGTACCAGAAACCCTGACCGTCATAATCGTCGGCGATCAGCTGCTTGGGTGCGCTGCCCGTCCGGGAAATAGCGGATGCAGAGCAAACCGCATTGGATGCCTTGTAGTTATCGCCCTCGGACAGGCGGGTCCAAAGGTAGAA
>JAZNFJ010000094.1:0-38587 GCA_045589035.1 Candidatus Avilachnospira sp.
GGATCCTTCACTGTCACACCGTTGGCGATCAGGTAATCGGCAAGACCTCCCATATTATCGCCAAACACCATAAACAGAGGGCAATCATCATCCTCAAGCAATTCAATCAGCTTGTCTCTCTCACTCATCCTTCACGCCTCCATCCATCTTCGCCCCACAGTTGGGGCAGTATTTATGCCGAACAATCGTACCGAAGTCGCAGCGTCCACACCTAAACACAGAGCGATCGGCCCAAACAGGCTCCCCGTCTTTCCATCGGACCAAGGCACTATGGGTGTATTCTTTCCACCACCCATGCACCACGGGAGCGGCGTCCACGGTGGAACACGCTGTTACACACGATAAAGCACAATCATGTGCAAGTTCCCAAATAGGACGGGTCATAGCGTGGGAATAGGGATTATCCGTTTTGCTGTTTTCTATCATCCGCAACGCATCACTCGCGAAGATCAGCCGCTTTTCATTTGCCATCATTACCATCCTCCTAGAAGAATCACTTCGGTAAGCCAAACCAGAACACGAATCATGGCAAGCACAATGGCGTAACCGCCGACAACGAGAAGGCACGCTCCAAGAAAGCACCACAAATCTTCCATCATTCTTCTGCCCTCCTGTTCCATGCTTCGATTGCTTCTTCTGCTGTCTGTCTGCTTTCTGTGCGAATTCCATTGGTAGGGCATTTCAAGTCATAATGAAATACATGGTACAAAACACATCCATTTGTTAAACACTTTGTTTGGATAAGTTCTGCTTTCCCTCCGCAAAACGGACACTGTTTCAGCTCAGCCACCCTTCTTCCCTCTCTTCCTCCGGAATCTCCGGCTCAACTTGTCCGGCTTGGTGATGGGGTGCTTCAGGTACCCCAGAAATCTCGGTTTGCTCATATGTAGTCCTCCATAGACATCTGCACCAGAGCCTCATCATTCCGTTTCTGGATGATATACAGCTCCGGATGCCGCCATTTGACACCGATGTAGTCCAGAACCTTGCCCCAACCGTACCAGTTGCCCTGCGCGTCCTGCGCCACTCTGGTCATCCAGAACTCCCATTCTTTCGGATTCCGCTCCCAGAGCAGGTCAAAGCGATGGGGCCGGTCCTCCATATGGATACCAAAGCCGCACATGGAACAGCCGGTTCTCTGAGCATCGGTGGTCTGAAGCTTGCCCTTTTCATCGGTGATAATCCTGCCATACACCGCCGGAACGATGGTGTCCAGCTTCGGGCCGGGGAACAGGTGATGGTTTTCCTGATACCATTCGTCCATCTCCAGTGCCAGCCGCAGCAGATCATCCCGGTAGAATGTAGCAAAGGGGCAGCTCCGCCGGGTGTTCCGGCTGATGTAGTTGCAGCCATTCACCGCCAGAGCCTTTTCGCGCCTGCCGCCTTCGGAGGCCATCAGGCCCATATAGGGCCATCTGCCGCTCTCACGGTGATAATTCTCGCAGGGCATTTCTTTCAGGTAATAGCAGCACCGGTCAGATACCAGGAAATCCGCTGCCGCATATCCCAACTCTGCACCTTCCGGATCTGCGCCACCGAACAGCTTCAGCCACTGCTTTTTCAGCTGCATCTTGGTGCCGGTCCGGTATCCACCCTGAGCGCCGGTCTCGCCGGTGATGATAGCATGGCGCACAGTGGCGTTCTTCTCGGTAGGATGCTGGATGTGGCTGATCTTTCCGGCAGCTTCCTTGGAGATGACGGGCCAGCCATATTCCCGGATTACCTTGACCTTGGATTTCAGTGGCTTCAGCTCCTGAACGCCCAGAGCCTTGTGTACCTTCTGGATGCTCTTGTCCTCCAGACTGGAGACGCTAACCGCTGGGACATTGATGCCGATGGACCGCAGGAACAGATACAGCACGATGCTGTCCAGACCACCTACAGCCACATAGCACTGACCATCCACATCGATGTTTTTGTAGAACTCCCACGCCAGATTCACTGCCCGGGAGCGCTTGCTTTCGTAGCTTTCCTGCTGATTCTTCCGGAACTGATCGATGCGCTCATCGCTTTCCTTCTTTTTCACCAGGAACTTATACTGGGCATATTCCTTGTCGGTCAGTGGCCTGACCATCGTTTCCAGCTCAATGAGCCGCTGGTTTTCTGATTCGGTCACAATCCCAACTCCTTCCGCAGTTTCTCCATCTGGACATCCCACCAGCTCAACCTCGCCCCACAGGGTTTTTCGCAAGTCTCCCGGATACCACAGTTCTCGCAGGGATGTTTTGCCTGCGTCAGCTTGACTCCGAGCATTCTGGCAATCCGGACACGGGCCATATCCCACTGCTTTGCCATTCTCACACGCTCGGTGCTCGGAATCGGCACAACGTCCACAAACTCCGCATTCTCAGGGCACCAGATCCCGTCCGGGTCTATCTTCCGCAGCATCATGCCGTAGCTCCACGTCTTTTCTGCCCACTCCCGGAATGCCCCAAAATGATCCCACTCGGGGCAATGAGGAAGCGGTCTAACGTGCGTCCGGTACAGGGTTTGCAGGATCTCGTACTCGGATTTATTTCCCATGGTATCTGTCCCCATCGCACTTGTTCCAACAGATTTGCGCATCGTGCTGGACTTTGTGTCCGGGTGTTCCCCGGCCGCACATTGGGCAGATGACAACCCAATCCAACAGCCCACAGGCTCTGCTTATCAGCCGATACCGTGCCTCTCCCCCGCATTCGCAGGGGATGAGCCTGTACTGCCCGTCGCTCGCCGGAGCCAAATCTTTCAAAATATCTTCAGCCATAGTGGCCTCCTTCGCTTACTGAGCGCCCCGGACAGCCGTGTCCTCAGCGTACCACTTCAGGATCGTCTCGTAGTGGTTCTTCGGGCTTGCGCCGGTGCGCAGGATAAAGTCAGATAATTTTTTCACGTAGCAGTTATAGCCGTCCAGCCCGATCCGGTCCAGAAGGTCAGTCTCCTGAGCTTCTGTCAACAGGACAACTCCCTGACCCAGCGTTCCCCCAACAAATTCCAACCTGTCTGTGTCTGCCGTCGTCGCCGTTGTAACGCCAGTACCTGTAGGATTTTCTACTACGTCTACAGGTATAGATAGGTTAGGTTTGGTTAGGTTAGGTTTGGTAGGCGCGTTACATAACGCTACTGTAACGTTACCGTCACGGCAATCAGGGGCCGGTTTATCCGGTCGCTCTGCCGCCGTCTTTTTCTTTTCCCGGTGCTTCCGGACACGGTCTCTCGTCTTGCGCTTCTGCTCTTCCAGAATGTCCTGGAGGAGACCGGCGTGCTCGTCCCAATCGTGGGCAGTCAGCGCGCCGTCATCGGCCTCATCCAGAAACCCGGCATCCACAAGAGCCGCCCTGAACTTCTCCGGGGATTTTTTGTATCCGGCGGCCTCTGCGATATCCCTTGCGCTGAAACCCGCCAGAGAGCCGGACGGAGCATTGACGGCCATCCATGCCCACAGGCAAACCAGCAGGCCAACGGCTTCGTAGTTATTCTTCAGACCCAGCGCATCGCGCATCTTACAGGTCTTGCGATGGGATGGCAGGTTGGCATACACCTGAATCCATGGTGACATTCACACCCCCCCTTTTTTTGTCAGATATGTTCCATCCGGGACACTTCCACCAGCACTCCCGGATTATCGCTGTAGATCTTAACACTGTGTATCCCGACGACCCGAGCGTCGTCCTTATAAGCAACGCCGTTGAGCCCGTCCAGAACCGCCTTGACCACGTTATCCAGGTCGGGCTTTGCAGAAGGGAACGTCCCCCCCTCCAGCATTTCGGCCTTTCTGGCCTTGCTTGCGCTCTGAGGGACAGGCATCTGCTGTTGGACCCGGACTCTCAGAAAAACATCGTCCGGGAAGCGGAACTTCCCGGCAATCCTCCGGTAATTCCATGCGATCCGGTCCTCGTAGGCTCTCGTCTGTTCGTCAGTATAGGCTCTGTCGCCTGAGAATCTGGGCCTCCCCTTGCCCCGGGGTTTCCCGGGGACAAAGAATGTAACGGAATCCATAGCCCACCTCAGTACGGGAGCTGCGGATCGTCATCCTCCAGCATGGCGTAGTCCGATGCGCCGCCCTTCATAGCGGTATAAGCCGGGGAATAATAGTCCTGACCGCCCTGATCGTATCCTGTGCCGGAGCTCTGGCCTCCGCTCTGCTTGCTGTCGCCGAAGTAGCAGTTGTCTGCCACAACCTCAGCAGTGCGGCGCTTGTTGCCGTCCTTGTCGGTCCAGGAGCGAATCTGGAGCCGGCCGGAAACCACGATCATACGACCCTTGGAGAAATACTTGGAGACAAACTCGCCGGTCTGACGCCAAGCCACGCAGTCGATGAAATCGGTTTCCTTCTCGCCGCCGTCTCTGCCGCCGAAGTCACGGTCGACAGCCACGGTGAAAGACGCAACAGCAACGCCAGATCCGGTACGTCTCAGTTCGGGATCACGGGTCAGACGACCCATAATGGTAATGTGATTAAGCATCTATGCCTCCAATCTGTAATTCGCATACCTCACAGGGTTGCCTGCAAGGTTCTTATATTCGTGCAGTTCTGTTTTGATGGGTATCCCCATATTTCTGATCCTGCGGATCTGTATGGACAATGATGTGCACCCACAGAGACGGCGGGCTTCTTTTGCGGTAATGCTTCCTCGCTCTCGCAGATAAAACAGGATCATCTTGCACTGATACTCGGTATCAGACACTTTCGACCACCTCGCCAGTCTCCTGATCCACCTCCAGAACGTTGGGAACCGATGCCATGTCCTCGGAGATCTGATCTTTGACGCTGCCATCCTGAACAATTCCACGGGCGAAGTCAGACTTCAGGGGCGCATACTTCAGTGCCCGCTTCAGGACGGTCTTTTTGGCCATCTCGTCGAAGTTGGTCTGCCAGGGGCCACTGCTGTAGCTCTTGCTGTACTTCTTTGCATGAGCCAGCACATCGGCTGCACTCATCACTGCGCTGATAGAGCCGCCGTCCTTGGTGCGGATCACTGCATAGTACCGGACGGGATCTCCCCGGTCCTTGTCAGCGGGTACATGACGCAGCTTGGGATTCAGGCCCATCTCGTACTCCCAGACATCGTTCTCATAGACAGCCTCTGCCTGGATGTCTGCCACCTCGCCGGATCGCCACGCCAGATCAATCAGGCCCTTATAGCCCAGCTGGAACTGGCACTGCTTGCCGTAGGGGATCAGGTAAGCCTGTCCCAGAGGGGTGTTGGGCTCCAGGCCCAGCTGAGCAGCGGTCATCATTGCCGCCAGGAAGCTGCCGGGCTCGCAGGAGGCGAGCTTCGGGTTGCCGGAAACGGCACTCAGAGCAATCCGGGTAAACCGCTCAGGGGTCATTACGCTGGGCAGCGCTGCCGCAATACCAGACTTCATAGCCACGATGTAGTCCTGAATGGTCTGGGGCTGCTTCTTCTGCTGCTTCTGCAGCTGATTGGTGTTCGCCTGCTGAATCATGTTATTTGCCATAGAAATCATCCTCTCACTTCAAATCTTCTGGTGGTGCTTGCCTTGTGGTACGGCCCCAGATCTACGCCGGGGTTATCCTTCTGAAAGGCCTTCTTGTCAAACCGGCTACTGTTCACGTTCTTCCAGGATACAGTTACATCTCCGTAGGTGCCCTTGCAGGCATCTCCCATGTACTCCTTGATGCTGTTGGCAGCGGCGTTCAGCTTTTCTTCCAAGGCTTTCATCTCGGCCTTCAGAGCCAGATACTCCCGGAGGTTGCCGCACACGGGAGTCAGATCCACCTGACCGCCGTTGTCGCTGTACAGCGCACTCAGTGTGGCTGTGGTAGCCTCGGAGCCGTCCACCGCAGGCGGCTCTCTGTTTTCAACGCATTCCCAGAACCGCTGTTCTGCATCCATCAGGGCGGCGATCTCTTCTTCGTCACGCTCAATGACGAAGATCCGAACATCCTGATTGCCGATCAGAACCGCCAGATACCACCGCTCCAGACCGGTGACAGCCAGATAGTGCATACACTGGCAGTAATAGTTCGCCGGGTACTCGCCGTTTTTGAATTTGCTCAGGTTCAGCGCCGACGTGGTCTTGCATTCCAGTCCGGCCTTTTCTCCGATGACCAGCCGGTCTACGTTGGCATGGGCCCAGGGATAGTCGCTGTTTTTCAGGATGTAGTTCTCCCGGCGGACCTTCTTTCCGGTGATCTCCGTGAACCGCTGAGCCACATAAGGCTCCAGCACATGGCCCAGCCGGACGGCTTCCTTCATGCTGATGTCCTCCGGAACAACGGCACCGGTCTTCTCCGCCCACAGGGAATAGGGGCTTCCATAGGGGTTAAGACCCAGCACCGTGGCAGCATCCGAACCGCCGATACTCCCCTTCCGGCTCTCGACCCATTCCTCTTGAGTCATGTCCTTGACCGGAATCTTCGTGATCAGTCCCATTGCTAAACCTCCTGAATATGTCTCGCTGCCTTGCATTTGATGGCATCCAGGATGCCGAGAACAGCTTCCTCCAGCGCATCCATAAACCCAGGCCGACAGTTATCGCAGACGATCGTATCGCCGAACTCGTAGTATGTATCGCCGTACCGGATCACCGGTGAGCCGCAGACCTTACACCTGGGGGCGCTTTCGCAGCGTCTGTCCCACTCGGCTTGCTTCTTAGAATCATCCATCTCACTGAACATCAGCCTTTGCCTCCTCAATCTTCAAGGTCAGGCGGAACTCTCGGCCGTCCTCGGTGAAGCCCTCAATACTGATCTGGTCGCCCATGATCCGGTCAGCTGAGTAGAGGCTAATTTCGTGAGGCTCCCCCACCTGCTCTGCTACAGGGAGCAAATCTTTCAAATATTCGTACATTGACAATTCTCCAATCTGTTGTTATGATTGGGATAGGTTCATATCCCATGCCGCTTTCCGGTGTTCGCACCACCGGGGAGTGGCTTTTTTATTCCTCCATACGTTTCCGAACCACATATGCCATGCGAAACAGGAACTCCGCGTTGGTTGCCTTTCCCTTAAGGGAGCAAATCGAATTGCCAAAGAATCTCTTCAGAACCCTTTGATCTCCCCGGGTAAATGCCACTTCAACAGCGTGCCGGATCGCTCGTTCTGCCCGCGTTGCGGTAGTTCCGTGCGCCTCTGCGATTCCAGGGTACAGCTCTTTCACAATTGCGATTCCGGGATTCTCCAGGATCAGCCGGATGCCTGTTGCGGCATACCGGAAGCCAAAGATCGACATCGGCATTCCCACCTCAGTCAGCAGTTCCTGAATCACATCCTCTACATCCTTCTGGTCAGGGCCGCAGGTTTTTTCAGGGTGGGCAACGTTCTTCACCTGCTCCATCGCCTTATTGAAGGCCTCTGGATCAACGCACAGCTTCAGGGCCTCGACGGCCATCATAATTTCAGACATTATTCTTTCTCCTTTCTCATTACACGATCTTTCCGATCGTAGCTCCAAATGCAAGGCTCAGGGCCGTGGTTCCCACCTGCATCACCGGGCCGATGATTGCGCCGATCTCTTCCAGGATAATCAGTAGCGCACATCCGGCCACCCAGCCGAAGGCCATCCAGGCCAGCTTCTGGATCTCAGCGATCCGCTGCTGCCGGGCATGCTCTTCTGCCCGGGCCTCTGCCTCAAGCGCCCGGATGCGAGCCTGATGCTGCCGGAATGCCTGCCGTTCGGCTTCGGTCATCCGGTCGTGATTCTCATTCACCAGCTGGAACATTCCAGCGGTGCGCTCGTCCTGAATACTGTCCTCCCGGACATAGTTGATGGTTTCAGTCATGCTGTTTCCTCCTTGAATCTCTTGATATCCTTGGCTGTGTAGCCCAGGAACTGGAGCATTGCTCCGGGATTGATAGGGATCGTAGCTACCAGGCCTCGCAGCTCTGAGACCCGGAGCAGTTCAGGATTATCCAGGTGCTCATACAGGGTACTTCTCGCAATCCCGATGGCATCGGCCAGCGCATTCTTGTGCATCAGACCGGTCTGGGCCTGGCCCATCCTGATCGCCCGAAGGAAGTCTTCCTTCTGATACTGGGCGGCGTTCTGTCTGATTCTGGGCATTGATCTGTCTCCTCTCTAGTTGAATTTCTCATTCTTCTCTGATAGAATCGCCTTTGAAGGAGGTGATTCTATGTTTGGTAAATTGCCTGAGATCCCACCTATTGCCCGAGGGGCTGCGATTCCGGATGGGATTCAGGAGCAGGCTCTCCGTGAAGCAAAAGAAATAGAGGCCTTGAGAAAGCAGAGGCGGCACGATTTTCTTGTTGCTACCTACGGAATAATTGGCGGTGTCGTTTCCGGCACTTTGTCCTCTCTCATCGTACTGTGGTTACAAGGATTGTTGTGATCACAGAAGCTATGCAGGCCGATACGATAGTGAGCACAGTTACCAAGATCCGAAACAAGGTTCTGTTCCTCATCAATATTCACCTCCGCTCTCCCGCTCCTGGGGGAGCGGTTTTTTGATGTCCGGTTTATTGGACTTTTTGAATGTTAGAATTCGGGCGCGGGCTGGATCAATTCGCCAGATCATCGTCATCGCTTGCGAAGAGATATTCAAAGCGCTTCCCGAAATGTTTGCAATACGCCTTGCACTCATCGGGCGTGAACCTTCCGCTTTTGATTTTCTGCTGATACGCATTCCGGCTAACCCCGATTACTTCAGCCATGTCATCATCCGTCATGTGCCGATATGCCTTCTGCCCGAGCAGATTTGGAAACATTCAATTCACCTCCTTCGTGTTGGCGTATCGCCAACCCTCCTGTAGTATAATGGCGTTTCGCCAACTTGTCAAGATGTTTTTTGAAAAAAGTTGACAAAACGCCAACTCTGTGCAATAATGCAACCAGAGGTGATAATTGTGAGCTTTGCCGACAAACTCAGAAAAGCCAGGGAATCCCGAGGCTATACCCAGCAGCAGGTAGCCGACCACATGGGAATCAGCAAAAGCACCTATTGTGGATACGAAACCGGAAAACGTCAGCCTGACGTGCAAAAGATTAAACAGATATCTAATTTCTTAGGCGTATCCGGCGACGATCTGTTGGAAACAGGATATACAACCCCCAGCAAGTCCGATGTTCTCGACGAAGTCGATGTTGCTTTCTACGGAGAATACAAGCAGCTCTCTGAAGATGACAAGGACACCATCCGCGATATGGTGCGCGTCATGCGGGAAAGGCGGGCAAAGAAACAGGAGTAACCCCATGTTCGAGCTATCCGATTTTTATACCTATTGCAAACAACATGACATCGATGTCATTGTCTACGACGGTGCTCCCAAGCCTGGGGCCACGATCCGGGACGAGGATTGGTATGCCATCTTCCTGGACTTCTCCCAAATCCAGTCCACCCGGCTTCTGAAGGGTGTCTGCTATCATGAGCTGGGTCATGCCGGCACCGGCGCCCTGCACAAGGTTAGCAGTCCATTCGAACTGGTGGAGCGGAGTGAGTACCGGGCCAATCGCTGGGCTGCTGAGCATTTTCTCCCTCCGGAGGATTTTCGGGAAGCATTTGCCGCAGGGTACACAGAGCTGTGGCAAATGGCAGAATACTTTGACCTCCCGGAGCAGGATATAAAAAATGCCCTGACCTATTGGACAGAGCGGAGAAATATAGATTTTAACTTGAGGTGAGGCAGTTGTCTGCACGCAAGAAAGATAAAGAACCTGCCGGATGTCTGGGTGCTATAGCATCATGCTTCCGTGCTATGGTCACATGGTACATTACGATTATCGCGTTAGCTCTCTGTTACCGTTTTGCAGGAGGAGAAGATCAGGTCCCTGCCGGGACTGTAATCGCTGTAGTTCTCATCGCAACAATCGTTGCAATGTATACTCTCGTTCCCAAAAAGGAAAAAGGCAAAAGAAAAAGCACCTCGGATGTCGCTACCTATGCCACTCGGATAAAACACCATCGCATACCGGCGGGTATGGATGCTAAAGACTATGCCCGATCACTGCTTAGGGTGCTCCGACAGTGTTCAGATGAAATCAACCACACATCAGAAGTGTCCACTTTCTCCCTCTCCTACGCCAAACTCTCTGCGTATATAAACGAGTTGATTTGGGTGAATGAAAAGAAAAAAGTACCGATGTTTCCAACACCCAGAACCGATTGGAGAGAAATACAGAATAATTTAGGAACGACTATCAACTGCTTCATCGAACGTGCGACAAGTACCCTTCCCACTTATGGCGAGGCTAGAGCAGACGCCCTTGAAGTCCTCTTGGAGGAAATTGAAGGTGACGCAACACTTTCCTCCATTCTGAGGCAGGACAACAAAATCCGGATTGAACAGCTGCGAAACGAAGCCGCCAAGATCCGGGAGCATTTGGCTAGGGAAGAGGAGCAACAGCAACGAGCCGATCGCATGAGCAGCTTGGGAACAAAGAGTAACATCGATGCATCTGATCTCGATCCGTTTGCTGTGGCTGACAAGTTGGAACAGCAGCTGAAAACCCTGTATCAGTTTTGTTTGGTCAGGGGGCTCTCTCCATCAGAAACTTTGAAGGCATATTCTCGGTTCAAAGAAAACTGCAAATCTTCCAAACTGCCGCTGGCCTCCGAAATACGCCTGGAAGATCTTCTTGAGATATATGAGCCAAAGTTCGCTATTAACAACCCTATTCATGCCATCGATTCTATGGACGGCGAGTCATTTGAACTGTGGTGCGCCTCACTTCTGCGGAAGCTAGACTTTGTCAATGTCCAGGTCACTAAAGCCAGCGGTGACGATGGCGTTGATATCCTTGCAGAAAAGGAAGGCATCAGGTACGCAGTGCAGTGCAAATGCTATTCCAGCAACCTCGGGAAAGGCCCTATTCAGGAAGTAAATGCGGGCAAAACCATGCCCAAATACCACTGTCAAATCGGCGCAGTGATGACCAACCAGTACTTCACTAAAGGTGCAAAAGAACTGGCTGAGGCCAACGGTGTTCTTTTGTGGGACAGGGATTGGATCGTTAAGGCCGTCGAAGCTACACAATAAATAACGCTTCGGTCTATTGGACAGAGCGAAAGAATATCAACTCAATAAGTGAAACAGAAGGGAATATCATGATTACATTATTATTTTGGCTTATCGTTTTCTGTGTTGCAATCAGCCTGATCGTCGGATTAGCTTCTGTTGCTGCGCCTTTTCTCCTCATTGCGTTAATCTTTTTTATCGTCTGGAAAACCTATGAATTCGTCTATTTCAGAGGCAAAAATTTCATTGGCACCAAAAAGCGCATTCATTCATACATCAGCGATTGCAACGAGTTAAATGCTCACATAGAAGACCTGAGAAACACAGCCCTTGTTACCAATACGTACACAGAGGGCATCGCCGAATACAAGGATGCCAGTCAATGGAATATGAAACGTCCTGCGTTGGCGAAGCGCAGAAGTGAGCCCAATGTCCATCATTGTTCCCGCACGGTATGCGACAATGCCAGCAAAGCTCCGTTTAAGTACGTCTGTAAATATTTCGGCATCAAAGCGGATGAAGCTACCCTTGCTCAGTTTGAAACCATTCTGAATAATTTCGAGGCCGCCGAAGAAGGCAAAGAAGCATTGAGAAACGAGCGCGAAAGTATTATCTCCAGCATCAGTACCGAAATTCCTTGGGCAATCAGACGATTCAGCAGAAAAAAGCTCGAAGAAAAATTGGGTTTTGATCCGGTTGATTTTAATGCGATTTATTTTCCTAAGTACGTCTTCATGTACACAAGTTCCGGAGGAAATGCATCTACACAATGTGACGTAACGATGGATATAGCTAATCTGAACAAGTTTGTCCAGTATCTCTCTGAATTAATCAAATTCCGGAAGAGCGTCGCCGGACAGCGAGCCTTGATGACCAGCAGACTTCGTCAGCACATTAAAGAGCGCGATGGGTTTACCTGCAGATATTGTGGTGCCTCCGTTGCAAAGGAGCCTAATCTGCTGCTGGAGATTGATCACATTGTCCCCGTGTCCAGAGGCGGTTTGACCACAGAAGATAACCTGCAAACCTTGTGCTGGCGATGCAACCGCAGTAAAGGTGCAAAAATCTAAGAAATAAAACACGCCCCGGTGCTACCAACACCGAGGCGCGTGGCCGGAGGGTGCTACCAACACCCATAAGGCCGTGCAAACAAAACCAACCAAAGTAAGAACCACCAAACCAAGGGGGTAGTCTGCCCTTTTATGGTAACATACCCCCTCCGAAAAAGCAAGGAGGTAACTATGAAAATCCCCACTCCCAGAGAGCTGCCGTCCGGATCCTGGTTCGTCCGTGTCCAGGTAGACGGCGAAACCTACTCCATCACCAAGCCCTCAGAAAAAGAGTGCATCGCTGAGGCCACAGCCATCAAGGCCCGTCTGAAGG
The DNA here is from genome assembly GCA_045589035.1 of Candidatus Avilachnospira sp. Lineage (GTDB taxonomy): Bacteria > Bacillota > Clostridia > Oscillospirales > Oscillospiraceae > Avoscillospira. The sequence continues at coordinate 12,303 of JAZNFJ010000094.1, forward strand.
AAGCCAGGAAGCCCGGCAGGATGACCGTCACCAAAGCCATCGACGAATACATCGATGACCGGAAGGACATTCTTTCCCCCTCCACGATCCGGGGCTACCGCGTCATCCAGAATCAGCGGTTCCAGTCCGTGATGAAATGCTGCATCCATGATGTCCCGCAGAATAAATGGCAGCGCATTGTAGATCTGGAGTCCAGACGATGCTCTGCCAAAACGCTGAAAAACTCTTGGGGTTTTCTTTCTGCGGTCATCACCTACACCACCGGCAAGCGAATCAGCGTGAAGCTCCCGCAGGTGATCCCAAATGAGCTACCCTACCTGAACGACAAGCAGATCCCGAAGCTGCTGGAGGCCATCAAGGGAGATCCCTGTGAGATTGCCATTCTGTTGGGTTTGTCGAGCCTGCGCCGGTCGGAGATCATGGCCGTCAGGTGGGAGGACATCGATCTGGAGAACGGCTGCATCTACGTCCATGGAGCAGCTGTCCATGATGAAGATGGCAACCTGATATACCGGGAAGAAAACAAAAACGCCAGTTCCAGGCGCACGGTCCCCTTCCTGCTCCCTCAGCTCCGGGCAGCTGTGGAGGCCGCCGACAAGCGAAGCGAGTATGCCGTCACCTGCAACCCCAACACGATCTGGTCCGCCACCAATCGGGCCTGCCGTAAAGCAGGGCTTCCTGAGGTGGGTGTCCACGGTCTGCGGCGGAGCTTCGCTTCCCTTGCACACTACCTTGGTATCGATGAAGAGGTTACCATGAAAGCCGGTGGATGGTCCGATATCACCACCATGCGGAAGGTGTACACGAAGGTTTCCGAAGAGTTCATTCAGGACGAGGGAAGCAAGTATGAAGCCTTCTTCCGCCAGTGCTCCACCGCCTGATTCCGTTACATTTCGTATTACAGTTTTGCTTCTGTCATTACGTTTTTGCTCCGGATTCCCGGACAGACTTCCCGGCAGAAATACATAGAAATGTTCAGGGAACGCATAAAAGTTCCCGGAAAGCAAGAAAAACCGTTCAGGAGAAATTTCCTGAACGGTTTCTGTTTGGTGCGCGAGGGGGGAGTCGAACCCGTCATGTAAATCCTTAAACCCGTTGCGGCTCTAAGCGGAATGACTAGACGTTACATTTTTTCATTACAGTTTGGAGCTTATCTCGGAACCAAATCTCTCTTCCACAACCTGCTCCATCTCTCTCAGCAGTTTCTCCATCTCTTCCTTCTCCGGGCAGTCCGGGAGCCGGATCAGTTCCGCCCGGATCACCTCGATTTTCGCAATCAGAATATACCGAGCCCTTTCCAGATCCATATGCCCCACACCTCTCTCTGGGGCAATTATAGCAAAATGTCATGCCGTTTTCCACAGTCAATTTTCGACGCACAAAATCCCCCTCCAGCCGTCAGGCCAGAGGGGGATCATTTACGTTGTCACTTATATTGTCAGTTGAGTTATTCCTTCAGCTTCTCGTACAGCCGCACCAATGCAGCAGCCATCTGTTCCCGGGTGACAGGCTCGCCCACGCCAAACTTCTCCTTGGACACGCCGTTCATCAGACCCAGTTCTGCCGCCTTCTCAACAAAGTCGGCATACCAGGTATCCTTCTTCACGTCCTTGAACGCAGGCGCTACCTCCTTCTCTGCCATCCTGGCAAAGTCAGGAACACAGTAGCCTCGGATCTTAGCACCGTTGACCTTCACGTCACGGTGCCATACAGATTCATACATATTGCCCTCGATCACACGGATCACACCGTCGGTGATACGAACAACGATACCGATGTGGTCAGGATCTCCGGTGTTGTCGCCCTTGCCGTTGTCGTCCCAATCATAGATCAGCAGGTCACCGGGTTCGGGCACGTGATCGTCCAGCTCCTGCCAGGTGCCCAGGGCCTTGTGCAGCCGGATCATCTCCCGACAGCTGCATTCGGCGGGGATAATGTCGGTCAGGCCGCACTTGATGGCCATTGCCGCAACAAAACCAGCGCACCAGGGATCGTTCACGGTCATCTTATGGCCCCGGGGGAGCTTGTCCTGGCTGTTGTAGATGTCCAGGATTTCCAGATGCTTGGCGCTTCCCTTCTCCGCGCCGTAGTAGCTCCGGGCAGTGTCAACAAAGTAGGTTCTCAGTACCTTTTCATCCATATGTATCACTCCTTCTTCTTGGTCAGCAGATCGATGGCTTCCATAATCGGCTCCGGGATTCCTAGACCCATCAGACCGGCATTTTCCAGAATGCTGATGATCTCATTAGCGCAGAAGCCGATGATCACTGCATCCCGGATGTAGCACACACCCAGCAGCAGATCCATCAGATGGGCCACCACAACGATCAGGATGGTCACGAACTTCCGGGCCAGACCCTTCCAACCTGCATGGGACTCAAGGCCGCCGTTGGGGCTTTTGGGACTCTGGTGGAACACCCCTGCCACGATCAGACCGGTGGTGTAATCCACGGCCATGCAGATAATCAGGGCAATCAGGGGCGTGTCAAAGCCGCCCACCAGATAGGACAGGATGCCACCCAGAACACCCAGTGCTGTGGAAACGTAGTTTTTCATAGTCAGCCCTCCATGTAGTACAGCCGGTGCATCCAGCTCCGGAACCAGTCCCGCCAGCTCTCCTGCTTTACTTCCATCACAGGCTCCGGCTCATTCTCAGTGTAAACTTCCGCCTCAGTCTCCTCAACCACAGTATATTCGGTCTCAGGGATCTCAGTGGGTTCGGTCTGCTCCCGGATGATCTGTGCAGCAGCGTTGCCGATGCTCTGCCGGGCCTTGCCCCAGTCCCAGCGCATGGTGGTGGCTGCGGATGCAGGCACGGTCAGTGTCAGGATCAGCAGCAGAGTCAGCAGGATTGCGATGAGCTTTTTCATTTGTGTTTCCTCCTTTGTGGTTGCCCCTCCGGATGGAGGGGCTTGGTTAACTTTGGATTGATATTGAATTTTTTGCCGGAGTTTAGTTAGTGCTAACCATTGCTATACTAGACTACTCATGGTAAAATAAGCCAACGGAGGTGATTGCTCATGCCGCGAGCAAAGACCGACCCATCGACCCATTGCAAACCTCAGCAGGTTTCCATGCCTCCTGCACTGCTTGACCGGATCATCAAATACTGTCAGGCAGAGGAGCGGAGCATCAGCTGGGTGGTGCAAAAGGCTGTCGATGCTTGGCTCAAGGAGAGGGGTTTTTAAGCCCCTCTTTTTGTTTTCTTGTGTAGTCTTATGTAGTGTTCAGCAAGATTCGATTGAGAATGTGGACTTAGGTTGAAATTACCGGGATATACTTCTTGCCGTTCAGCAGAATGTATGCGCCATCTCCCACGGTGTTATTTATCAGCAGGATTCGTACTTTCACGGTTCCGGTCGGTGCTTGCGTGTTGAACAGTCCTCCGTCGACCAGACCGGCACTAGTATGATGCGTAGGAATTCCCGCAAATGCGCCATCGGAATTGTAGCATCTGAATCCTATTCCCATACCGGAAGCATTCCAACCGGTCAAGGTCTCGCTATCGACTTCCACAGTTTCGCTTCTCAACTGCCAGTAATTCGCATTGATTTCGTTTCCGTTTGAATCGATTTCACCTGCCTCAAAAGCAAGTTCGACAGTTTCAGCAGTCTCAATAACCGCCGTTTTCAGCAAAGTCTCTGCCGTATCTGCATTATCAGCGCCCGAAACACCAATTCGGACGAATCTTGTATTCTCGTCAGGCTCAAACACATAACGTGCGGTCATACCCGATTTACACCAATCACCGGTGCCGGGGTTGTAATGTCGCTTCACGAAAGTCTTGTTCTCGTCGTACTCAGCAATTCGCACAACCATTCCATCGTCTTGAGCAGAAACCTTCACGGATACAAGTGATTCGGTGCTGTCTATTACGGTATAGTCATCTCTGGTAAATGAGCCGTCCATAGCAGTCAGTTCACCGCTGTCATTGATGTATCCGGCTGAAATACTTATTTCAGGTAACACCGGCTCGTCCCCTGCAATACTCATGATTGCATCAATATGCGCAAGGCGGTTCGCCACCCATGTCTTGACATAGGACACACCGTTGGTCTTGAATCCACCAGTTCCGTTATACTTTGCGGTGTAGTTATCCGCAATCATTTCGGCGGTAATATCGCCCCAAACCGCATTGATGGAATCTTCCACCTGCTCCACGGTCAGAACAGTTTCACGCAGTTCCCAGTATTTCGCCTTGATTTCGTCAGCAAAGTTCGCCCACAGCTTGGTGAACAAACGGCTTGCGCCGTAAGTGGAGGACAGGACATCGATGGTATAGCTTGTAGTTGCAAGTCCCCAACCGGTTCCCCACGCAAAGTCCATATCCCAGAACGTTGCGTACCATTTACCCTTATCCGGGAAATACAGCATATTGAAGTTCTTGCAGATGGAATCGCCCATACCACAGGTGTACATCATAACGAAATAGTTAATCAGATATTCCTTGTCGAAATACTGTTGCAGATTCGCCTTGAACTCGTCGTTCGTGGCTTCACTGACCCACTGGATGGTATCGTACAGAACTGCCGGATGGTTGCTCGTCTTGTCCCACACTCTGTCCTCCCAGTAGTAGTCAATTTCCGCATGAGCATCAGCAAAATTCTTGCCAGCGTTGCTTCCGCTGTTCAGATTGCCATAGATGAAAGAGCCAGAATTGTCACCACTGGACGAACCATTATTCAGTCCAATCTGATAGCACAAATCATTCTCGTCTCGCAGGCCGTACACCTTATCATCCTGTTTCAGATTCCAGAAACGGATACCGCAGAAAACACCGTTGATGTACAGTAGAACCGGGAATCCGTCCACAGTGTACCTTGCACCGTCACGGGGCAGAGGGGTCAAATACTGATAGGATTTCGTCAGATAGTGCATCATCATGTTGTTCATAAAATTGGTGCAATCTCCATAGTTCGCTTTAATATGGAAATTGTTGGTTGCAAACCAATCCTTGAAAACACGCTTGCTCTTGCTCTCTCTGGCTTCGTCTGTGTACAGCTTGATTTTGTAGTTCTTTGCCTTGTCCACGCCATCTTCAACGTTGGTGAAGTCCATGGAAGAACTGCCCTGATATGCGATTTCCGCATAATCGGTAAACTCCACAGAATTGACGGAATCCAGATAGTGACAAATCACATTAACGTAATCGTCGCCAGAAATGCCGGTCAGGGTGCCGGTCAGGTTGACCACGGGGATGGTATACGTTACAGTTTCGCCGCCGTCCGCTCTGGTTGCGGTAATGACACCGTTGTTCGATACGGTGATATTCCACACCGTACCGTCCGGGCTTTTCATCGCTAGCTTGTCCGCATTCTGGGAAGAATCCGGAGCATTCATGGTGCCATCCTCATTGATGACCACATTACCGCCGTTTTTGACACCGCCCAGCTGCTCGCCGCCGATGGGGAGCTTGTAGTCGGAATTCCCACCTCCGATTTTCTCCCAGGTATACACCTCATTCACTGCATCTGCACTCCGGCACTTGTACAGGTCTCCGGTATCGGTATCCATATACAGCAAGCCCGGAGCGCCGGGAGTGGTCGCCGTAGGCGCTCCGGATCCTGCCTGGCTCACCGCCAGAAGGTATTCCTTGCCATTGATAATCAATCGTTTGTAAAGCATTATGCACCTCCGATAATGATTGCGTCTCCGTCCGTGGTGACGTCCATGGATGTGGTAATGATCAGCGCATCGCCTTCCGGTGTGACGGTAATGGATCCGCCACTGGGAACACCATTTTCCAGTTTCTTTTCCATCTCTGCCAGACGATCGGACAGATCTTTCCAGACGGGGATCTCTTCCGGCTCCACATAGTCTTCCGGCTTCAGCCGGGGGATCATCTGGAGCACGAATTCCCGGACTGTCTCTCCACGGTCACTATCGATCTCATAGACATAGCCGTGGATATGGGACGGTTCCATCAGCAGAGCATCGGGGATGTCACAGTAGACCGCTCCGTCCTCGGAGTAGGCGTATTTCGATACGGCCTTATTCTGATTGCATCGGGCGAAATCCACCCGTGTGCCCGACTCAGCGCCGTGGAGCAGCAGTCTTTGGCCCTTATCCCACTGGTAGAGGATCTGATCCGGACCGTCAATTAAGATTTTCATACTTACCCTCCAATCGTCTGGGTTTTGGATGCCTGCCAGGTACCGCTGTACAGGCGTTTCAGCAGCATCAGGCCGCCGTAGTTAAATCCATACAGCACCGCATAGTTTGCATTATGGCAGCACAACCTGCCATAGAAAACGTCGCTGCTCCCGGCGGCTTTGCACCGGAACGCCACATCACGGACGGACATATCTGCCATGGATGCGTGCTGATTGCTCAGCCATGTCTCAAATGCTGTTTCGGTGGTATCGGAGCTGCCGTTGTAGTAGTGGCCCGCAACAGATACCGTCTGGCCATTGTGGGCGAAGGATGCGTCCGTGCTGATCTTGCCGTCAGACAGCAGCAAGCCCGGTGTGGAACCAGCCAGTTTCTCAAACAGCTGCTCCTGCGGAGTGCGGGAGATCACCCGGTCAGAATATTGAGCAAGTTGGGTGTTGGACATATGCTCGAAGGAATCGGCCTGCGCCCGGGTGCGCTTTGCGGTGCACTCCAGAGTCATTTTGTGGCCATTCCAAGTCAGTGCAGTGATAGGAGCAATAACGACGAGCTTTTGGGCATCGTAAATCCAAACGTATTCACCCACCCGGGCTTCCAACAGCTCCGGGATCACAACCTTGAAGGGGCGGTATGTAGTGTAATCAAACCGGTCGGCTATCTTCGTCAGAACATTTCTCACAGAATTGGTAACTGTGCTGTCTGTCAGATATGTGGGGTGAGACAGAAGGATCGGGTTGCCGGTGATGATATAGACATTACTCAGATCCGCCTCGGCATCATCGCTGTAGTCGGGCCACAGTGCAGCGTCCTCAGACTGTTCCTCTCGGAACTGAATGTATTTCACATCCTGCACATCGAAGTCACCGTAAGAAAGAGATCCCTGGAAATAATACTGTTCCTCCGGATCATCGCCGGTCAGCTGCGACTTAGTAGGATACAGTTTGATATAATCCGTTCGGTACCAGTTAGCTGTCAGTCGGCCATCCGGCAGGGCAATACAATAGTCACCCATGACCTCGCAGATGGTTCCCATCAGCTGGCGGCCAGTGGTACCGTCCTTCAAATCAAATTTGTGGACCATAAAGGAGGACGCGCCGCTCCATGTGGCGCTTCCGTCACCGATAGGACAATAGCCTACACCGCATTCAGTGCACAGCATTCCAAAAAAATCAGTGATTGCATATGGCCATTCTGCCAACCCTCTGAGCCATGCTGTGATATCCCGGTCCAACTTGCGCACATTATCAAAGGCCTTGACCTTGTATACATGCTTTGATACCCATTCGGACTCTGTTGCTGTATAAACACCAATCTGACTTTCTACGCCATCGGGTGCCACCGAATAGACGGTGAACTCGGTACCGTCCGGAATGCACAGATCTGCATTCCGGCTGAAAATCTTTACCTCCAGGCAACTGGAGCATACTGACCCGAGAGACAGATCATCACCATTGTTAGAGGAATATGTGATTTTTCGGTGCTGGATGGCGTCGCTGTGGCCCACGCCAGAGGACAGACGGATCTCCACATCCTGAACCTTCTGCACATTTCGCGCGTAGGCGGTGTATGTGCTCCCGGAAACAGAATAGGAATAAGCAGCAGATTCAGGAACGTAGTACACCACATCGCTTACCAGAATGTAGATATTTTTCAGGGCAGCAATTTCGGACGTGTTTTTGAATGATATCGTTTTTTTGTTGATTAGCTCCGTAACGCCGTTTTCCGTTTTTGCTTTCTCGGAATAGGTCATCGTAAACACGGAACCGGCGGGAGTCGTATACGAGGAAATCTGCACCCGGGTTACGTCCGTAAGTATACCCGGGTGCAGCAGCAGTGTTTTGCTCATGCAGATCCTCCTTAGCACTCAATGATACTGAAACCGTAATTTCGCCACTGGCCAGTCCTGGCATTGTGCCAGCTTATTTTGTACTTGGACCGATAGCACCGTGTGGTTTCTGTCACCGAAGGGTCTTTTCTGCTCGGTCTGGTGAACTCGAAATCAGGTTCGTCCGGAAATAGGCTCTCCATGTATTTGTAGTCCTCCTCGGAGATGTGAGAGAACACGAAGGAACCGGACATGACCTTGTAACGAACTACAACCCGGTGCATCACTCCGGATTCATCTCTTCCGGAGTCCGCATCGTCCAGATCTTCGTAGGAAAAATCGATGTCTGCATCAGGGGCAAACATCGGTTTTCCGTTGATCATCAGCTGATCAAATTTGACACGGCCCATGTCAGACACCTCCTCTCACAATTGCCATGGTTTCCTGATACCGCTTATTCGCTTTTGCAATCGTTTCATCGCCGATTTCCATAGACTCCACAGTCTCCCGCAGCAGCCGGTTCTCCTCCAGCAGAGCCTCAAAGCCAGCCATCATGCCGCCAACCATGTCATCCATGACGATGGCCACGGCCTCCTGAATGGTGGACAGAGGGGCTTCGACGTTGGTGCCGTGCTTCTGGTCGCCGACCATTGCAAGGAAGGGCTTGTTCGCTGGGAGAACTGCGCCCTGGGCCAGCCGAGGCAGCTCATAGTGGTCCAGCAAATCGATATTAGGTCCAAAGTAGGATCCACCGATTCCTGGCACCCAGGAAGGAATCGTGATGCTGATTTTATTGATCTGCTTCAGAACCCAGTTGATACCATCCACGATCAGGTTCATGCATCCCTCAAGCACAGAAACGATTCCATTCAGAACGCCCTTGAAAACGTCTTTCAGGCCCTCCCAGGCCATTTCCCAATCGCCTGTAAGTACGCCGGTAATAAACGTAACCAGCCCCGTAAATATCTGCTTCAGATCCTCAATGGACTTGGATCCAGATTCCAGAATTCCATCAAAGAAATCGGTGACCAGTTCTTTTGCCGCATCAATGATCCACGACAATTTTCCGCCGGTCTTTTCGTCCAACCAATCCAGGAAGGACAGAATCGTATCCCGGCAGCCCTTCACAACAGATCCAACCACCTGTCCCATGCCATCAAACATGGTCTCGATGCCGCCCAATGCCTTCTCGATATCTCCGGAAAAGATGCCGGTGAAGAAATCCACAAAGCCTTGGCAGATATTCTGAACGCCCTGAATCAGCTCTTCGCTGTTTCCTGTGGCTACCGTCAATGCTACCAGCAAGCCGGCGATGGACCCGACCAGCAGAGGAATAAGGGAGTGAGTCAGAAGCGTAATTCCCAGGCCTGCCGCAACAATACCCGCAACTGTAAGCAACGTGTTTGTCAGATTGAATCCGCTCTCCATAGCATCGTGAAAGCCGGTCACCAGCAAGGCCAATCCTCCAGCAACCAAACCGATTCCCGCAGCCACCGGTCCGAAGGCGATGTATAGTCCTCCCGCAGCAGCAGCCAATCCGACGATCATTTCCGTGAGATTGGCCCAGTCAACACCATTCTCCCAGGCATCGTTTATACCGTCCCACAGCATCAGCAGGCCTCCAAGGGTGATCAACACGCCTGCAAGCGTTGTAGCGATCGTCCCCAGTGTTCCCGGCAACTTATCGCCGATCTTCCACAGCGCTAAGCCGGTGCCGATCAGCAGGATATAGTCAGCGATTCTGGACAGATCCTCTGTCACGCCATCAGACCAGGAGAAATCTGGTTCCACCGTGGAGGAGGATCCTCCTCCACCACCGGTATTTGTATCGCCGAGTCGGTTGATCTCATCGAAGCCTGCAAGATCCCTGCTCGCCTTCTTTGCCGCAGCTCCGGCACTGTTCAAAGCCTTCGTCTCCGCATCCAACGCTTTTGCCGCATCCGAGGCCCCTTTGGCTGTGGATCCTCCGAGGATCGCAATAAACGATGCGATTTTTCCAATGACTGCGGTAAGGATATTTACAAACGCCGTAAACGCCGGGAGGATCACACTGGTGAGCGGCTGAATCATTGTCAGCAACGCGCCCTTGAGCCGGGCAAGTGACGCAGAGGCTTCATCATTGGAACTGACGACATCGCCCATGTAATCCCGGAAGGATCTCAGCACCGATGCCAGCGCAGAAAATATAAGCACTCTGGACGCAAGCTTGGACATTCTCTTGGTCAGCTGATCGAGACGCTTCTCCACGCCATCAAAAGAATAATCAAGTTTGTTCGCAGAGTTAGAAGAGTGTTCGATCTCGTCAGCCAGCTCAGCGGCTTTGGCCTTCTGGACCTCAAGCTTCTCTGTGGCGGATGCAATTTCCTTGTCGTACTTTTCGACTTGGCTCTGTGCCTCACTCCATTGTTCCATCAGAGAAGAGACCGCGGAACCTTGCGCCTTAACCGCATCACCTGTCATATTACCCTTTACAGCCTCCATGCGAAGATCGTGAAGTTTCTTGCTGGCTGCATCTAGCTGGCTTTTTAATCCCAGGGAGTCCTGTTCATGTGAAGCTCTTCTTGCTTTTTTGGCCGAGATGTCCCGTTCCATCTCTCCAATTTTTCTGACCGTCTTCTCGTATTCTTTTTCAAGCTGCGAATTGTCCAGATCGGCCCGGATGGTTACAGATCCATCTGCATTCGGCATCATTATCCCTCCCTTCTGTTTCTTATTTCAGCCCCAACTGCCGCAGGAAGTCTTCCTCTTCCAGCGTATAGGTCTGCTCCTCGTCAACCAGTTCATGATTGTTCCGATACCACTCCTGATCGAATTTGTCCAGAGGCTTACCTTGCGCTTTCAGATTTCGGATCCGGACAATCTGTGCGAACAGGCAATCGCCAATCTCCATGTAACCAGACAGAAATGTCCACCAATGCAACCCACCGGTGTTCCTCTCCTCGTCATAGGGAATTGCACGGATCTCCTGGCCCAATACCCGATTGACCGGTGCGATGATGTGCTGAATATCCTTCTTCCAGAACACAAGCGTGGGCGCTCCATCTTTGGAATTGTTCCTGCCCCCGTTGATAAACCAGAAGCATTCTTTCAGGGCTTCCTCCCGGTCCGCCATCGGGATATCATCGGGCTTGACATACAGGATCCTCATGGCGATTTCCGCTTTTTCCTGCTTGTTCAGCTCCGGGTCCCCGATAGCCTCACAGATATCCAGGACTGGGCGGAAATCATATCGGATATCATACTCGTGCCCACCGATCTCCAACTTTTTTGGCAGTCCGTAGTTCATGCGCTCACCTCACCGCATTCGGTTAATTGTGGTATTTCTTTGCGTATTTTTCGTACTTTACGGTATACTTTTTAATCTTTGCATCCCGCTTTGCAAGATTCTCAGTGATAGACTCGTCCATCTCATCCAGCAGGCTGTATAGGAAAGCTTCGATCACAGTCATACCATCAACCACAGCGAACAGCCGGGTCTTGAAAACGTCGCCACAGAATCCTTCGCCAAACAGCGCGTCCACAGCTTTTCGCATATCGGCGTCTTCTGCTCGGCTGAGATCGAAACGCTCAGCAGGATCGGCAGCATCTTTTGCAGCCTCCACCTTTTTCTCGTGGATCTGAGTCAGCTTGGAGACCAGGCCGTACAGTTCCTCTGCAAAGCCCTGATCTGCGGGGTTAAAATCCACACTTCTGCCGGTATCCACACCAGTGTCGGTGATCACAGGAAAATGCCGGATACCGCTGGAAATAATGACCTTGTTCTGGCTCATAATTCAGCCCTCCACTTTAGGTCTTGTTATAGGTGATAGTACCGTCTTCTGCGATAGCCGCAGTACCAACAGTCCGTTCACCGCCATAGGTAATGTTAACGGTCATGGTCAGGTTTCCGCCGCCATCGCCGCCAAAACTGGTAGGCTCCACCGCACAGGCAGTGTAACGCTCGGCACCCATTGCGGTATCTGCGGTACCGGAATACTTGTGAATAATCAGCATATCCATTGCACACAGTGCGGGCGCGTTCTGCTCCCAGATGCCGGTATTCCAGATTTTTGCGGCGGCAGAATCACCGTTTGTCAGGGGCCAGGCATCAAACGCCTGAGTGATAATAGGCGTCTTCATGCTGGTCCAGATGTTGTTCAAGATATCGGTAATGGATTCTTTCTGCCAGTCGTACTCCATGTTAGAGCTGCTGACGCGGGAACCGACAGGAGACCACACGGGAGCCGTAGAGGTTCCGGTATTCAGACAGGCCACCATCAAATGCCGGCCGATTGTATGCTTTTCTTCAGTATTAAAGGTCATACCAGCCATGGATTATCCTCCTCAATAATATTTTGTAAACTTCACAGACAGCTGCACCATATAGGTAGCTGTCCCTTCTTCATCGGCGTCATACAAAACGCCGTTCTGTGCCTGGATGCGCTCCGTTCTCGGTTCATCGCCAAAAGTGGGAGCCAGTCCCCGGACGCTCTGCTCCTGGACCCACATCTGGAAATCCATGATCCAGTCCGCATTGATCTGCGCTCCTGCATCGTCGCCCGGGTCCTTCAGGAACACATAATACAGACCGAAATTGTACTGGTTCTGTACAGTGACGTTTCCGATGATATCTTCCGACCGGCTGATCTCCACCAGTCCGGAGGGGAAGATCCCGCCGTTGGACGGCACCTGATCGGTGTAGTCCACCTGAAAGCTGCCCAGGACGTCATAGCCCGGATAGGTGGAAATCCAGCTTTTGATTTTCTCAAGTGCGGACATGGTTACCCCTTTCTTCCGTCGATGTACTCCTGGAGCTCGCGTGTCAGCTGATCGCCTTCCGCCGCAACCAAGGCACGATCCCAGAAAGGACCTGCACGGTCATTTCCAGGAGAATGGGGCTTCTGGTTGAGTGGTTTGTCGGTCGCTACCTTCGGAGCTTTGCCCACCATCACTTTTCCGAAGTATTGGTATCGGGCATAAGGGCCAATGATCTCGATTTCCGTGTCGCTGACAACGTGTTTCAACTTTGTAGAAAGTGCTCCGGTGCGGTACGGCATATAACGGGTAATGCGGCGGTTCACATTCATTGTGTGGAACCGCTGCACGTCACCATTTTTGCCCAGACCCTTTTTCCGGATAAGCTCCTCTGCGCTGGGCAGATCAACTTTTACAGTGAATCTCATCCTCCCGCCTCCACGTGAACGAACTGCATTCCCCAATATTTGGGGTCCGCGTACTTCACCACGCACAGCCCCGGGACCTTGGCCGGTATCAGAGCCGCCCAGTCCGCCTGAGTTGCCACTTCCGGCCCCTCGCCCAACATGACCTTGTCCCCCACAAAAACCATCTGCGCGGTTCCAGGGATGACCAGGAGGAAGGAATTGGCTTCCTTGCTCCCGGTCTTGTCCACGGTCTGGTTTTTCCGGAAGTCCAGAAACGCACGCCTGTAGACGGTCCGAGTAATGGTACCGTCCTCCTTGTGGTAGACGGTGACGGTCTGGTTACACAGCCTGTAATCCACCGGGCTGGTGTTCTTCCGCATCAGCATCAGCCCACCCCCCGGTAGATCTTCAGGTACTGCCGGGCGCAGCGTAGCAACTCCCGTTCCTGGCCCTTCGGACTGAGATCCACGGCGTTTGCCGCACCAGCATAGCTGACGGATACAGACCCAATGGACGCAGAGGACACGGCGCCGCCGGAGCCGTTCTGAGCGGCAACAAAATACGCCATGGCATTCACCATGGCGCACACTGCCAGCTGTTCAGAATCCTCCTCGGGAGCCGTCACGGTGTAGATCCGCTTGTAGCGGGCCAGCTGCTCCGATGCCCGGCGTTCCAGCATGAACCACTCTTCACAGGAAACGGAGCAGCCCCGGTAAACGGTCACATAAAAGCTATAATCTACCATCGGGGCACCTCCGGGTTTACTGCTGGGTCAGCTTCGCAAGCTGTTCCTTCAGCTCCTTGTTCTCCTTCTTCAGGGCAGCGTTTTCCTTCTTCAGGGCCTTAACATCGTCGGCAGGCTCCTTCCGGATCAGCTTGCCGGTCTTTTCATCGACCTCGCAATAGCCCCGGGTCAGGAACTCATCCAGCCGGTCGTCGGGAATGCGCAGCTGCTTGTTGCCTTTCTGTACGAGCTTCATAAGCTACCTCCTTAGGCCTCGGTGTTGTACTGGACGGCGTTCTTCCGCTTCTCCAGCAGGAAGGTGTCGTCGTAGCTCTCCTCGAAGTAGTACCACTTGCCGTTGGTCAGGGCGCTGGGAGCGTCCAGCTGAGCGAAGGTGTACTTCTCGGGGGTAATCACAGCAGAGGGATGGGCCAGCAGCATCCGGATCTGCTTCGCGCCGGCGCCGGGCTTGTAACCCTCGGTGAAGTCGTAGACGGTCTTCATCAGACCGGAGGGTACCTTTTCGATCTGGACCTCATCCACGGACTCGACGGCACGCTTGATGCTGGCGTCACCGTTCATGTACTGGCGGGCGCGCTCGATGGCACGCTTCAGGATGCCGTGAATGGCGGGAGTCAGATACAGCACACGGCCGTTTCTGGGCACGTTGGCCTCGTCCATGGCTTCCATGTAACCGTCGAAGATCTGGAGGATGTTCTCCTCGGTGACCTCGGTGGTATCAGCGGTCATACCAGCACCGGTCCAGTCGGTGTACAGCTTGGAGACCAGATAGGCATCCATTTCAGGGAACTTCTGCTCCTCGTTGAATACCTTGGTGATGTTCTGGATGGAGGCAACCTGATTGGTCTCATCGATGTCCAGAGGATGGACCAGAGTGGACCACTGGCGGAAGTTGCCCAGGGTCTTGGGCTCCCAGGCGTTGTCGAAGTTCCGCTTTGCGGTGCCGATGGCATCACGGTCACCGTCGGTACGGCCGGTGGTAGACAGGCTGGGAATCTGAACGGTGTTGGCACCGGTCCACTTGTACCGGGCGTCGTTTTCGGTGCTTCTCAGGGCTGCGAAGTGCAGGACATAGGGATAGGCCTGAGCCAGAGCCTGAGAATACTGGGTTGCGTAATTCAATGCGGGCATAGTTGTTTACTCCTTTCATTATTTGCCGGTCTCACGGGCACGCACGCCGGTGAAGCCGAAGTTGAAGTTGTTGGTTCCGGAGCCGCCGTTCCCGCCGGTACCGGTGCCGGAAGAATAAGGGGGAGGCGTATCGCCGGTGTCGAACAGATAGCCGTTATCCTTCTGGATAGCCTCCAGGGCAGTCTTGATGTCGGTCTCCTGATTCTTGCTACCCTTCAGGGCGTCCACATCCAGCAGTGCGCGGATTGCTTTGGCATTGCGACCCTTGGCACCGGTGATGGCAGTCTCCAGAGCGCGGTCGAAGGCCATGTCGGCCAGCTGGGCCTGATGCTCCTGGTCCTTCTTGTCCAGGTCGCCCTGGAGCTTGGTGATCTGACCCTGAAGCTGGGCCACGTCCACACCCTCGAAGGCCTTCAGACCGTCCTTGGCGGTCTTCAGCTGGTCCTTCAGGGAGTCGTAGTCCGCAAAGGGTGCTTTGGCTGCTTCCACATCCCGGTTGTTCTCAGCCAGGATGGCGTCGATGATCTCCTGGGTGAGCGGCTGACCGCCTACCTGGAAATTCTGTAAAAACTTCGCTTCCATATGTTCCTTTCTCCGTCAATGACGGTCGCCTGTTACGCCCGGCGTAGGCAAAAATGGTATGAAAAAAGCAACCATTTCCAAAACGGAAACAGTTGCTTCATTCAGCAAAATATGAAATTACAGACCGGGAATCACTTCGGTTATCCCTTTCGCGGCGTTGTAGATTTTGCGCATGACGGTGTTCTCCTGAAGGTACTCCAGCCCTTTCAGTGTAATCCGGACATTTCTTGCATCTATGCACAGCTCACCAAGAATATCCCGCTTAATAGACACGCCCTTGATGTAGCCCACATCTGCCATCATTTCCAGATATCTGGACCACCGTTCCTTGCTCACGCCAAGAGTCTCCGGCCCGATCTGCATGATATCAAATTCCGGATAGTCCATGGCCTTTTCCAGGGCTGTCAGGATCTTATATACAGCTTTGAAATTATCCATATGTACCTCCGATTCTTCCAGCGGCATTACTTACGCCGGACACGGAAATTCGTAATCGATCATCGCACCATCGCTTTTTCGGATGCTCTGGAAAGGATCACCCGGAAAATGCTGAACACCTTCTCCGTCGATCACAGTCATCACATAGATGGGGTCGTCGAACTCGATTTCCCACACCTCAAAGATCTCATACGGTTCCGTACTTTGGGCAACCATATTCTCGAACATTTTTCTGGCCTGATCTAAAGTAATCACTTTTTTCCACCCCGATTCTTGATGCATTTTTCAACCAGCTCTGTAGCCTCAAGATTGTCTATTCTTGCGATTATTGTAGCACCATTCTGAGCTTTTGTAAAGGATTCACTGCAATCTATGCTGCCTGTTTGAGGATCAATAAATCTGATTTTTCCACCTACATTCTGCGCGATAAACACATGAGCGTGAGAAGCGTCCCTTTGTATACACACTTCAGCAACGGCACCGTCACCCCAGAAAGACATACGGCGTAGGATCTCCGCCTTTCCTCCGTCGCTTCCTCTACAGTGTGAAAATCTAGCGTTTTTGAAGATGTTAGGCCACAAACGGTATAGCGGATCTTTTGCAGACAGCTCTCCTTTTTCATCCACAACCGCAGGCTTTGCGATTACATCATACCCACGTCTGCGCATCTCATACGCAGCCACACATCTTTGGCAATTCTGCTGGTATTCAGGACCCTTCTTGAATGCCGGATTCGTGTCTCTGACATTGTCATCAATGATCCTGTTCTTGTCATCGGCATATTCACTGCTGCGCCGGATCATTCTGTACTTGGTTTCCGTCTGACCGCCGGCCACAGGAATCGTGTACCAATTCTGAGAAGCAGCTGCCTCGCCAACCTCTGCAACGCGCTGTGCGTAGGCCTTTTTCGCATCTCGGGCTTCTTTCGTTCCAAATCCCGCCACACTGGCTCTCTCCCGCTGGGATCTCAGCCTCGCAGCCTTGGTAAACCGGGCATACTCCCCATTCAGGATCACCAGCCGAGTCTGGTCAACGGCAAGCTGTTCCTTGTCGCCCAGAGCCTCATCAATCAGGATCCGGCGCTTCCGGTTCCGGATAGCCCGTTCCAGTTTCCTCTGGTGCTGGGTGGCTTCATACATGGTGTAGTGCCGCCCCTCATACTCGATTCCATCTTTGTTAGCTTTCCTGAACTGTTCCAGCTCCTCGGGGGAATACTGAGGCTCATTGATGCCCAGAATGATAGGGAATGCAGCGTGACCGCAGTTCAGAGTTCCGATCCGGCGGACAAGTGCGTTGTTCAGCCGGGTGTATGCTTCATCCGAAAACTGTTTTCCCTGAATCGGCTCATGGTCGGGAGCGCTGGCCATGTGAGCGGAGATCTCCCACCCATCACAGCCCAGATCGTCGTGGTTCCGCTGACTGATCTCGGCCTGCATGGTACCCAGGGCACTCATAACGTTCCGCCGGACAGCCGCCTCCATGGAGATGCTTCTGCCGGATTCGTAATCGATGGACACGATTCCCCGTTCTGCAAGGCCTTTTACAGCCTGCCGGATAGCGGAATTGTAGTCCTGTGCGCCGGTGGCCACCTTCTGGAAGGCAAAGTCGCACACCTGCCGATAGGCCTCGGTCAGCGGCTCCGCCTTACCGTTCTGGGTGACGAAGCCCAGTGTCTGGACCATGTTGCTCAAGTCATCCTGCGCCATTTTCACGCCGGTGCTGACAATCTCCTGGATGGCAGTATTCTCTGCAAAGGAAACCGCATCAACATGAGGCAGGTTCTTCAGGTCGAAGTTGTAACCCACCTCCGCCGACTGGGTGAGCAGCTGCTCCACCTGTTCCAGAGAGAGGTTCAGCCGTTTCCGGATCTCCTCCTGCACCTGTTGCTGAGACATGCCCAGATTCTGCAACCGCCAGATCTGATAGGATGCTGTGCTGGTGAGCTGCCCGGCCTGACGGACCCGGCGAGTAATGTCCTGAATCAGAAACTCGACGATAGGATCTGTGATGCGCTGGGTCTTATCTCCCAGCGCCGTGATCTGATCCGCAGTGAGCATCAGACATCACCGCCGTCATCTACCGCTTCGGGCATATACTTCTGTCGGATCTTCTTCAGGTCCGCTTCCGTCTCATAGGGCATGCCATAGCGCCAGCCCACAGCGATCTCCGGCTTCAGCAACCCCCGGGCTACCTGATCCTTCATGTCTGCCCAGGTGGCTTCCTCGTCGTAGAGAACGCCGTTGCCCCAGTCGAAAGAGATATCCTCCTCGGAAACCTCATGGGCACCGGGAATCCGGTACATCTGACCCAGAATGCCGCAGATCCGGCAGGCCTCTTTCACTGTCGTCTCCCAGGCTTCCTGGAAGTCGATGATGGTCAGGCTGTAGTCACCCTCGGAGGAGGTGATTTCTTTGGCCGTACGCTCCGCTGCTTCCACCTCGGAGAGCAGGCCACGCTTCAGGCCGATGACGGTTTCCACATTGCGCAGGTATTCTCTTTTTCGTGCAAGGAAGGACTGCTCCCGGAACGCCGGAGAGAAAATGGTGATGCCCACTGTCTCAGGATCGCTGTCCAAACCTGTGAAAATATGGTCCCGGAACACCCGACGACCGTCCTTCTCTTCGCTGAGCAGGTCATCACTGACAAACGCACGGCTTTCACCCCGTTTGAACTCGCCGTTGATTTGGGCTTCGTTGATGTTGATGTTCCGGATCAGGCCCACAGCGGCAGCATACACGGAAACAGCGTCCTCGCTGCCGTCCACGCAGTTTGCCACGGGCGTCCGGAGGGGCGCAAGACCGATGGACCACAGGGGCTGAGGGAAAGTGTACTCCTCCGGCAGATCTGCATACTCCGGAACACTGTTCAAGCTCACAGGCTGCCCCAGAAGGCCCGCACTGGTAGACCTGCGCAGGTAGTTCCGGATGGTGAGATAGCCCCGTGCATCCACGGTCCGCCGCTCCAGAAGGGTGTAGTAATATTCGTTCTTTGCGCTGGTTTCCACGGTACCGATGTCAGTCATCATGCCCTCATCATTCCGCCCGAAAACCAGAATGTTGCAGCGGTCCATCACGTTGAACCGGAAGCCATTCTTCAGCGGGACAGGCTTCAGCAATGCCTCGCCACCGATCAGCGCGTTAGCCATTGCGCATTCCTTTTTTCGATTCAGCGCTTTCATAACACACTGGGTGAAGTCATCCGCGCTGGAAGCCTTATACTCCGCAAAGGTGGTTTTGGTCAGCTTCCGGACGATGGTATACGGGATCTGCTGGCAGGGGTCCTCCTGCTCCGTGGCTTCCTGCTGGTAATACAGCCGGTACCACTCGGTGATCGCCGTCTTCATAGCATCGGAGGTGATATCCGAAGCGTGGAACACCTCCCTGTAGTTGTCAGCCGACCTGTTAAAAATTGCGCTCACAACGCTCACTTGCTTCCCTCCCTGCCATTGATCATGATTCTGCGCTGGTTCCGCAGACCGAATTCCAGTCCGTCTGCATAAGCGTTCAGCTCCCGGATATGGGTCCGTAGCTCCCGGATTTCTTCCCGGAGCTGTTCGTTTTCTTTCTTCAGTTCTTCCTTCAGGTAGACAGGGAGAAAACGTTCAATCAGCCATCGCTTAATCCTCTTCATCCAGCACACCTCCCATGATCTTTCTCGCCATCTTGTCCCGGCGCATCACCGTGGAACAAAAATAGCGGATATCGTCCATTGCGTGGTCATTTTCCTTGATGGGCTTGTCCTGTTCGCCCTTATCGTCCCACCGGTACAGGTCGAACTCCCGGATCGCGTCCTTGCATCCGGAGCCGATCTGGATCACACCGGCCTGAAGCATGGCAGCCGTCAGGCGGATACCGTCCAGCACCTCGTTCCGGGCCTTACGCACGGAGAACCGTCCATGCTTCCGAATGGTAGCAATAAAGCTGGCAGCAGAGGGATCCACGACCACATGATGGATCGCCCTCTTACCGGCCAGCTCTTCCAGTTTCGTATAATATTCTTCGTCCGTCATCTGACGGTTTGTTCCCCTTCCGGAGTGATAATACTCGGCCACCCGGACGGCCCGACCAGCATTGACACACCACAGACCAGCGGAAAACGGATTCAGGGTGCCGTAGTCCACAGAGATGTACCAGGTCCCTTCTTTCGGCAGTTCGCTGACAGTGTGCAGATCCTTGTCAAACTGGTAGATCAGGCCCTCAGCAATACACCACTCACCCAGAACAAATCTGCGGTAGAAGATGCCGGTATACATGGCCCGGTATCTGGCCTTAACCTCCTCGGCCAGACTCAGGTTATCCTCCTGAGTGAAGTGAAGGTAAAGCATTTTCTTTTCATCCGACTTGTCGACCCACTCTTTCTTAAACCAGTGTTCCGGACCTTCGGGGTTGCAGTTGAACCAGAATTTGGATCCTGCAACGGAGCATCGGCCGGTGGCCTGCTCCACAAAGCTCCGGGGCATCAGAACCACCTCATCCAGCAGAACGCCGGCCAGCGTGATGCCCTGAATCAGATCCTGGGAACCTTCGTCTTTACCACCGAAAACATAGTAATAATTCGTGACCGTGCCCCGGCTGATGATCACCAGATTCTCAGAGCGCCGGTCAGACAGTTTGTATCCCCGGGACAGAAGCATCTGCTTCAGGACGGACAGCACGTTCCGCCGGAAGGATCCGACGGTCTTGCCGCACATTCCGAAGTTCTGACCGTTGAAGTTCGCCATGGACCACTGGACATAGGCCAACGCCATGCACACGGTCTTTCCCGATCGGATAGCGCCGTCGCAGATGATTCCTTCCGCGTCAGCTACACCGGATTCCGGGAGCCACCACGTCAGAACCTGTTTCTGCTTCCGTGAGAACGGTCTGAATCGAAATGTAGCGGGTTTCAATCCTGCCATACGTCCGCCGCCTCCTTCCGGAGCGCATCCAGGAAGCCATCGTCAGAAGAACCGCTTTCCTGCTGCTGTTCCTCCCACCGGAAGTTGTACTTCAGACTGAACTCTGCGCCACGGGAGCCGTCGCGGTCGAACAGGCGGCTTTCCGCGTATTCCTCGCATCTGGCCTTTGCGCGCGTAATCGTGTCAACAAACGCTTTCTTCGCTTGGTAATTCAAAAGCGCTTGTCTGGACGTAAAGCCCAACGCAAGCGCCAATCCGGTCACCGTTGGAGGCTTCGCTCCGATAATGATCGGTCTGCCATACTTATCCGTCATGACATTCCCGTCGTCATCGGTCAGAGGTTCGCCCTCGCATTTGGTGAAGTATTCATCGATGGCAGCTTCCAGCTCAACCACCGTCTTGTATTTCAATGGCCTTGCCATAAATGCCACCACCTCTCCGTTCCACCCATAGAAAAGAGGCTCGGGATTCCTCCCGGGCCTCTCGTTGCTTTTGCGCATTTTATTTATGATACCATGTTTTCGCGGAGAATCAACCCATCTAGTTCCCGATTTCAGGAATCTCCGCTCATTGCGATCTGGAAAAGATGCAGCGCATTGTTCCGCCGGTTGTACACAGTCTTCTCCTCAAGCCGCAATTCATCTGCCAGCTGGGAGGCAGCTCCTTTACGCGGAGAGACGTAAAAGCATTCCAGGATGCGGCGGTCGTCGTCATTCAGGGCCTTCAGCCCTCTTTCCGTCCGTTCAACCTCCGCTCTGGTTCTCTCTAAAGAAACCTTCAGTCTGTCCCGGGCAACGATGTTATTCAACAACGCATCTTCTCGGCCAGATCCGCCGCCCTTAACCGGAGATCCATCCGAGGTCGAACTCCGAATTGCAGCCAGGGCTTCTTCCAATTCTGCGATACGGCCGGGAATGTTCTCCAGCGCCTGCCGTCTCGCATTGTATGCCTGAAGTTCATTCAGGGCATCCATGCGCCATAAATCGTACATAGGTCATTCCTCCTTTTCGGCTTCCGCGATCTCGTCCTCGTCAAAAGGCTCGTTGCCGGAGACCGCAGCACAGACTCTATCGGTCAGGTCTTCATCCCAGCAACTCTCCATCGCCCCCAGCAGCGCATTCGTCATGCGCATAACGTGAGCTTTTGTCATGATTCTTTCCTCCTTTCTCCACCGGCAGCCGGCACAACGGTCCAGATCTGCCTTGCCACCCTCCAGCCGACAGGTCTGATCCTCCGGCCGGAGATATTTACACTCCTGCTCATTCATGGGATTGGTTCTCCCTGATCCGTTCAATTACGTCCCTCCATTCGTCCGTCGCGTCCAGAAGGAACTCCACGACCATGGGTCCAAACGCATACAGGACGAACGCAAGAAAGATCAGAAAGCAGATAATCACGAATATCATTCAACACCCTCCTTACCACGCATCAGGATCCGATTCAGGGAAGAATATCCCTTCTGCTTCATTGGCCTGTTTGGCCTGTCTCATGGCCTCCTGGTGAACCGGCTGGATTTCGATTCCGGTAATTTGACCAGCCCGCTCCATCAGCTTTGCCTGCGCGTACTGGCCGCCATTCTCATGGGCCATCTGCTCAACCTCGTTGGCCACCTTCTCTAGTGCAAGCATAAACCGCTTAGCCCGTTCTCCACCGAAACCAAAGGCTTCATTCAAGGCAATAACGGACATCCACAGGAAACGCTGGAGCTTGATATCCGACTCAACGGCAATGGTGTGATCCCTGGCAGATTTCTCCACCGCCTCCTTGATCAGCTTCTTTTTGGCCAGGATATCGGCGTAGGTCTCACCAGGGCGCTTGCCGTTATGCTTTGCGGCCCGGCGTTGCTGTCTATTTCCCACAATCATCCCTCCAAACGAAGTTGCTCCCGTCCTCACATCTGGCACAGGCACAATTGGCCTTGCAGATTGCGCAGTCACAGCCAGCATCCTCACAAGCATCCAGCGGGAGCATTTTTCGGTTTGCACAAAGCTCGCAGATATCGCCGCTCCGGACAAGCGTGGTAACCAGTGTCCTGTAGTCGGGCATCTCCACCGCCGGAAGGCTGTTAAGCACCATCAAAACCGCTCCCTTGAGAATGGGATCTTGATGTAACGCCTCAGCCGCCTGACGGGCTTGGGTCAGGTCAATCAGTTTCACCTTCGTCATCCTCCTCTGCGGCTTCCATGATATCTCGGGCGTTTGCCTTTACTGTATCCATAATCGCATCTGTCTGGATATGATAGGCCATCACAGCCTTATCTTCGGGATAGAGGTCCCCGTAGTATCCGGTCAGGACCTCACCGTTTTCTCCCACAGCACAAACACCGATTCGCACAGGCTTCATCTCCACAATGCTCCGGATAAAATCTTCCAGCCATTCGGCATAGGGCATCAGGCCCTCGCTTAATTCCGGTGTCATTTGACTCTCCCTTCATCGCTGATTCTGGCAGACAGCACCACCGAGATATCCGCGAGTGCTACCAGCTCGGGCCCGTCATAGGCGAAAAGCATATTCTCTTTCAGCTCCATCCGGTCAGCCACAATGTTGATGAAGCTGTTATCATTCAGCTGTGCGCAAAATCTTTTTATCATGCCGTTTCCTCCTGTTCCAGAAGATCAAACAAGCTAGGCTGCTCGATCTCCACCTCTTCCGCTCTCAGGTACCCAACAGAATCCCGGAAATAATCGGGATTCAATTCGATGCTATAGCCCTTCCGCTTCATTCGCAGGGCCATCATGGCCACCGTCCCCAGACCGCCGAAGGGATCCAGTACCAGATCTCCGGGATTGGAATACCGGTTGATGATCCGCTCCACGATGTCCAGCTGAAGGGGGCAGACGTGCAGTTGCTTCCGTCTCTGGCTCTGGGTGGTGTTCAGGGTCTTCATCCGGTTCACATCGTCCCAGATGTCCGGATGGGTAGATGCAGGTGCCAGGGTCATAAACTCCCGGCTGATGGCTTCCCGATCCTCCAGTTTCATGGACAATGCCACATGATCATCGTAGTCGTATACATGGGACCGACTGTACTCATGGAACCGGCGCATCCGGTCGCCCATCTTCAGCCGGGCCAGCTCATCAGGATCCAGATTCCGATTCCCGGAGCTGCGCCAGTATGCGTGAGCGTCCAACTGCCACTGACTTAGGGGATACTGATCCTTATCCTTCGTCACCCGGACATCGGCATAAGCCTTAGACCTGTCCGTGGGCAGTTTTCTGAACAGAAGAACGTATTCCGGGCAGCCAACGCCCATCTTGGTACCGTCCTTGCACTGCTCTGTCCAGCCCAGCCGGTAGGTCTGGTTGTTTTCCCGAACCACATCTGTCACCACGGTGATCATGCCGAAGTAAGCAAAGCCGTGCTTCATGTAATGCTGGATGCACATGGCATGGAAGGGTTCCATGGTCGGCATTCCTGCGCCGGTCACATTGCCGAACAACACCCGGTCCTTAACATGGATCGCCGCTACCCGTCCCGGCTGAAGAATCCGCAACAGTTCCGGGGTCAGATAATCCATCTGCTTGAAGAACCGGGCCGTGTCCTCATTGTGGCCGAAGTCGTTGTAGCTGGGCGTGTATTCGTAGTGATTGGAAAACGGGATGGAGGTGTGGATCAGGCCCACAGAGTTATCCGGGAGCCGTCTGACCTCCTCAACGCAGTCGTTATTGACCGCCGTAAAGTTTCTGCCTTTGATTTCCACTCTTTGTACTCCTATGCTTCTGGCCATCCGCTCCGCCTGCCGTTCGCCCAGCAGGCCGTACTGCATCACGATCCGGCGCATATTCTTCTGGAGCTGTTTGTGGTTCAGCCACTTCTCCAGCAGCACACGCCAGATCTGTTCCTCCGCTTCGGTGTAGATCACATCGATGATCACCTGCTCTGTCTGAAGGAACCGGTAGATGCGATGGATGGCCTGAATGAAATCGTTGAATTCGTAATCGATGCCCACAAAGATTGCCCGGTGACAGTGCCTCTGGAAGTTACAGCCTGAGCCTGACAGGCTTTTCTTTGTGGCGAAGATTCGGGTGTGTCCCTCGGCAAAGTCGATGACACGCCGCTCACGCTCGTCATAGTCCATAGAGCCGTAGATGTCCACGGTACCAGGGATCTGCTTTTTCAAGACTTCCCGTTCATATTCCAGATCATGCCACAGCAGGAAATGGGCATCCGGATCGCTGTCCACGATCTGCTTCGCCATGGCCACACGGGCCTCCATGGATTCCCGCTTTTCCCGGGCAGCGTCTTGAAGGCTGACGGCCACATCGTTCATCATCTTAACCTGGCCATCCTTGTCCACCACATCGCCGATCCGGCTGCAAATCTTGTGGGTACGGACATCCAGCGGCGGCAGATCATAGCCGGTGGCATCATAGCCCAGATCAGCAGGACTGGACAGGAACAGCGCCCAGGAGCTGACCCACAGCCAGAACTCCTCCTCTTTGTGAGGATACAGGGTCAGGTTGTTGGCCTTGGTGCTGTCCCTCTGGAAAAACCGGGTCAGGGCCTGTCCGGTGTCCATGACCTCCAGATATCCGGCGTAATGGATCAGTTCCTTGTACCGGTTGGGGCTGGGTGTCGCCGTAGCAACCAGCTTGTACCTCACGCCCCGGAACAGGTCCATGAAGGTCTGGAAGGTCTTGGAGCCGTAGGACCGGAGGACAGAAGCTTCATCCAGAGCTACACCGGCAAAATAGGTGGGATCGATATCACCATCCCGTACACGCTCATAGTTGGTCATGTAGATCTTGGCAGGCCGCTCCCGGACCTCTGCCATGGTGCGCACATACATAGGCGCATCCATACCCAACAGCTGAACAGCATCCCGGGTGAACTCCTGCCGGACTCCCAGCGGAAGCACGATGATGACCGGGGCCTGCTCATGCTCCTGTACCAGACGGCACCATTCCAACTCCTGCACGGTCTTACCCAGGCCGAAGGATTCGAACAGCGCCCGTCTGCCACCCTTGCAGGCCCAGATCACCGCATCCCTCTGATGGGGCTTCAGTGCCGGGTGGATATCCTCCGGTGCGACTGTGAAGCCGCTGACCGGAGCCACCTGCACCTTGGTATGTAAAAATTCGTTGTAGTTCATTTTGTATCCTCATGGTACGGTTCAGGGAGTGGCATCCAGTGAGACACCGGATGCACATCCAAAAGCGCAGGAAAGTAAAACGCTTTCCCAATAGTGTAGCACTCCCGGACAGGCGGAAACGGTCCCGCATCTGTCATATATCCCAATACAGAAACAAAGTTCTCCGGCAACCGCTCCGTCGCCGGAATCCAGTTCTTAACATGGTCGATTTCGACCACTTTAGGATCCTTCACTGTCACACCGTTGGCGATCAGGTAATCGGCAAGACCTCCCATATTATCGCCAAACACCATAAACAGAGGGCAATCATCATCCTCAAGCA
>JAZNFJ010000095.1:0-4706 GCA_045589035.1 Candidatus Avilachnospira sp.
CAAGGCGCAGGCATTTTGCCTACGCCTTGAAGTCGTATTAAGGGGGTCTGTGTTTTGATCGCGTTGATTGCAGTTTCGGCGGCAGTCTATGCCATTGATAAGCCATACTCCTACAAAATTCCAGGCGATATGCGTTTGCTCTCTGGTATGCGTGTTATCATTCCGTTTGGACGCGGTAACCGTCGATGTGAGGGGATTGTTCTGGACATTACCGAAGGTAATGAGGAGAAACTGAAGGCTGTTGAGGCGGTTCTGGACGACGAGCCTGTACTGTCCGGGGCTTTTATCCGAATGGCAGCATTCATCCGGGAGCGATATTTTTGCACGATCTATGACGCAATTCGCGCAATGCTCCCGGCTGGCCTTTGGTTTCGTTCACAGGAGCGTTTCTCCTTGTCTGATCCAGCGATGGATATCGCTTCCTTGGAGGAGATGTCCCATGCTGCAAGGCTGGTTGCCGATGTGCTTTCTCAGTGCGAAACCGGCATGGATTTTGCCGCATTGCTCTCGGCTGTTGGTGATATTAAACTGACAGAGGAAGGACTTGCATATCTGAAAAAGCGAAATCTCGTAGTTTCCAATATAGATTTCAGCAGAAAGATCCATGATAAGACAGAGAAGATCGCCTCTTTGGCTTTGTCTGCAGAGGAAACCATGGAGTATGCCGCGCGAAAGGCCCGTTCTGCTCCAATGCAGGCAGAGGTTCTAAAGCTGTTGTGCGCCATCGGCAGCGGCAGTACCAAGGAAATCTGTTACTTGACCGGTGCTACCATGGCTACCATTAACCGATTGGAAGATCTGGGCTATCTGGAACTCTCCATCCGCGATGTGTTCCGGAATCCTTTGCCGGAGTTTGTGAAACCTGCAGATCCTATTCGTTTGAATACAGCGCAGAGAACTGTATACGAGAAACTGCTTCTTCAGTCCGGACAGGAAAAACCGGGTATTGCGCTGATTCACGGTGTAACCGGCAGCGGTAAGACTGCCGTATATATTTCCATGATCCGGCACATGTTGGAACAGGGGAAGGCTGCCATTTTGCTGGTACCGGAAATTGCCCTGACGCCGCAGCTGTTGCAACTGCTTATTTCCCACTTTGGCAAGGAAGTCGCTGTTCTTCACAGTGCCCTTCGGGTATCAGAGCGATACGATGAATGGAAACGCATCCGAAGCGGTCTTGCAAAAGTGGTAGTGGGTACCCGTTCCGCAGTCTTTGCGCCTGTGGATCATCTTGGTCTTCTGATCGTTGACGAAGAACAGGAGCACACCTATAAGTCCGAAAACACGCCGCGTTATCATGCCCGTGAGGTGGCAATATATCGCGGTCACCATGAAAATGCTCTGGTGGTTCTTGGTTCTGCGACACCTTCGCTGGAAACCATGTATCAGGCAAAATCCGGTATCTACACGCTCCACAGCCTTCCGGAACGCTACAACGGAAAGCATCTGCCGGATGTAGAACTGGTGGATATGCGCCAGGAATTAAAATCTGGCAACGGACAATCCATCAGCCGCTATCTCAGAGATCAGCTGCAGGATAATATCCAGTCCGGGCGGCAAAGCATCCTGTTTCTCAATAGAAGGGGAGCCAGCCGCTGCATGATCTGTGTGGAATGCGGTGAGGTGGTCATGTGTCCCAGATGCAGTGTCAGCCTGACGTATCACGCAGCCAATCAAAGACTGATGTGCCACCACTGTGGTCATTCTCAGCCTGTGAATGGCGATTGCGATCAATGTGGCGGGCACATGAAGACCATCGGTATCGGCACTCAGAAAGTGCAGCAGGAACTGGAGCAGATGTTCCCCGGTGTAGAGATCCTTCGTATGGACGCCGATACGGTAACTGCCGCAAACAGTCATGATGTGCTGCTGTCCAGATTTGAAAAAGAGAATATTCCCATTTTGGTCGGCACGCAGATGGTGACCAAGGGATTGAATTTTGAAAATGCAACGTTGGTTGGCATCATTGATGCGGACAGCACTCTGTATGTGGATCATTATCGTGCTTCAGAAACGGCTTTTTCCATGCTGACACAGGTCATTGGCAGATCCGGCCGCGGCGAAAAGTCCGGACGGGCCATTATCCAGACTATGACACCGGAGCATACCGTCCTTCAACTTGCTGCCGCGCAGGATTATGACCGGTTTTATGACTTGGAAATCACTTTGCGTCAGCTGCAGAATGCACCGCCTTTCAGTGATATATTCACAGTTTTGTTCGTTGGTGCGATGGACATTCAGGTTTTGAAGTCAGCTGCGGCTTTCCGCCAAATGCTGCAGTATAACCTGCAGCGCGAACCATTTACTGGTATGAGCGCACAGATTTATGGTCCGTCGCCGGCGTCTGTCTTTAAGGTCAACAACAGCTATCGGTACCGTCTGACCTTGCATTGCACCAATCAGCGATCTGTTCGGCAGCTGCTGGCTTTTCTGCTGCAGACATTTTCGAAAGATAAAGCCAACAAGGGTGTTTCTGCCTTTGTGGACATCAATGCTTACGAATAGAAGGTAAATAACATGGCTCTTAGAAATATTGTGACGGTTGGGGACAGTGTTCTGTCCAAAAAGTGCCGTCCAGTAACAAAGTTTGATGACCGCCTGCACATTCTCCTTGATGATATGATTGAAACGTTGGAGGATGCCAACGGTGTCGGTTTGGCCGCACCTCAGGTGGGTGTTTTGCGCCGCGTTGTCATTGTAGACACCGGGGACAGTATTCTGGAACTGATCAATCCAGAGATTATCGAAGCAAGCGGTGAACAGACCGGTCTGGAGGGATGCCTCAGTGTACCCGGCAAGTACGGTATCGTCACCCGCCCCAATATTGTAAAAGTTCGCGCGCAGGATCGTTTTGGCGAATGGTATGAGGCGGAGGGAGAAGAACTCATCGCCCGCTGCTTCTGCCACGAATTGGCCCATTTGGAGGGTCAGCTGTATACGGAGGTCGCAGAACGGATGCTGACGCCTGAAGAACTGGAAGAAATGATGGAAAAGGACGACGAGGAATGAAGCTTGTGTTCATGGGTACGCCCGATATTGCAAAGACATGTCTGCAGAAGATTTGCGAAGCAGGCTATGATGTGGCTGCTGTCTACACAAAGCCGGATACACCGAAGAACCGCGGCATGAAGATGACAATGTCCCCGGTGAAGGAATATGCACTCACCCGTGACATTCCGGTTTATCAGCCACAGTCCTTCCGTGATGATGCTGTTGTGGAAGAGTTAAAGGCTATTGCGCCTGATCTGATTGTTGTCGTTGCCTACGGCAAGATTCTCCCTCAGCGGGTTTTGGACATTCCGCCCATGGGTTGTGTCAATATGCATGCCAGTATCCTGCCGGAACTGCGCGGTGCCGGTCCTGTTCAGTGGTCCATTCTGAACCATTGTCCTGAAACCGGTGTCACCGCGATGTATATGTCTGCCGGCATGGATGAGGGTGATATGATTGAAGTTCGAAAGACTCCCATCGATCCCATGGAAACCGGTGCTGAATTGATGGATCGATTGGCTGAAATTGCTGCAGAACTTTCCTGTGATACCATTGATGCCATTGCGAATGGAACGGCTGTGAGAACTCCGCAGGATAGCAGTAAGGCCACTTATGCACCTATGCTGGATAAATCTCTTTGTCCCATCAACTGGGATCAGCCCTTGCAGTATGTGATTGACCAGATCCGTGGTCTGATTCCCTGGCCTGTAGCAACAACCTCCATACAGGGTAAGAATTTCAAAATTTACCGTGTGGAAGATACCGGTAAAACCACCGATACGCCTGCCGGAACCATTCTGGCATTGACAAAGAAGGGGCTGGAAATTGCCTGCGGTGACGGAAAAGTCGCAATGATCACCCAGCTGCAGGCAGAGGGCGGAAAGAGAATGGCTGCTGCCGACTATTTCCGCGGACATCCGATCGAAATTAACTGATTGAGGAATGACTATGAGTGCCAGAGTAACCGCTCTGTCTGCTTTGATTGCCTGCAGAAAACAGGGAGCATGGGCAGATGGTGTTTTAAAAGAATATATTGCCCGCGATCGGCTTGATCGCCGGGATGCTGCTCTGGCCAGCAGACTCTGTTACGGCGTTCTGCAGAACCGGATGCTGCTGGATTATCATATCCAAAATCTTCTGACCGGCAGCATTCATAAGCTTCAGCCTGTGGTCCTGGATATTCTCCGTCTTGGTTTATATCAGATCCTGTTGATGGACAAGATCCCGGTATCAGCCGCTGTCAATGAGTCTGTAGAAATGTGCAAACGCTATGCAAACAGGAGTGCCGCAGGTCTGATCAACGGGGTTCTGAGAAGAGCCGTCCGTGAGCGGGATTGGTTACTCCCGCCGGCTGACCTTTCGATCCGTTACAGCCATCCGGAAGAACTGGTTGTGTTGCTGCAAGATTCTGTCGGAGAGGATCGTATTGAGGCTCTTTTGAAGAGTCATAACGAACCTGCGCAGACGACCATACAGGTCAACACCCTGGTAACAGATGATCAAACAGTATTGGCCGCCTTGGAACAGGTCGGGGCAGAGGTTTTACCGCATCCCTGGCTGCCCCATGCCTACGAAATTTCCGGTTACGGTAATCTGGAACAGATTCAGCTGTTCCGGGAGGGCGGGTTCTTTGTGCAGGACCCTGCTGCCCGTTTGGCAGCAGAAGCAGCCGGACTTGCACCTGAAATGAAGATCGTTGACGGCTGCTCCGCTCC
>JAZNFJ010000096.1:0-20503 GCA_045589035.1 Candidatus Avilachnospira sp.
AGAAACGGAAGGTGCAGTTTTCCAGCATACCAACGGTGTCCAGAACGTACTTAGCCAGCTCCAGGCAGCCCTTGAACTCCTCTTCCAGCTGATCGGGACGGAGCACCAGGTGGCCTTCGGAAATGGTGAACTGACGCGGACGGATCAGACCGTGCATCTCGCCGGAATCCTCCTTGCGGAACAAGGTGGAAGTTTCACCCAGACGCATGGGCAGGTCACGATAAGAACGGGCACGGTTCAGGAACACCTGATACTGGAAGGGGCAGGTCATGGGACGCAGCGCAAAGCACTCCTTGGTCTCATCTGCGGGATCGCCCAGAATGAACATACCGTCCAGATAGTGATCCCAGTGGCCGGAGATCTTATACAGATCACTCTTGGCCATGAGAGGGGTCTTGGTCAGCAGATAGCCGCGCTTCTGCTCTTCATCCTCGATCCAGCGCTGGAGGGTCTGGATGGTCTTTGCACCCTTAGGCAGCAGGATGGGCAAACCCTGCCCGACCACATCGACGGTGGTGAAGTATTCCAGCTCACGGCCCAGCTTGTTATGGTCGCGCTTCAGAGCCTCTTCTCTCTGGGCGATATAGGCATCCAGCTCTTCCTTCTTGGGGAAGGCCACTGCGTAGATACGCTGCAGCATTTTGCGGTTGGAGTCGCCGCGCCAATAGGCACCGGTGGCGGAAGTCAGTTTGATGGCATTGCCCTTGATGCGGCCGGTGGAGTCCAGATGAGGGCCGGCGCACAGGTCGACAAAATCGCCCTGCTGATAGAAGGAAATGACAGCATCCTCAGGCAGATCGTTGATCAGCTCCACCTTATAGGGTTCGCCCTTCTCTTCCATGAACTTAATAGCTTCGGCTCTGGGCAGTTCAAACCGCTCCAGCTTCAGCTTTTCCTTGCAGATCTTCCGCATTTCGGCTTCGATGGCTTCCAGATCTTCGGCAGAGAAATTTTTTTCGCTGTCGAAGTCATAGTAGAAGCCGTTTTCGATGGCAGGACCGATGGCCAGCTTCACATCAGGGTACAGGCGCTTGACAGCCTGTGCCATCACATGGGAGCAGGTATGCCAGTAGGTCTTGCGGTACTGCTCGTTTTCAAAGGTGTACAGATTTTCTTCGCTCATGGTTTTTGCCTCCTTGTTTTGTTGGGGCAGAAATAAAAAGAATCCCACCCCTGAATGTTCAGGGGTGGGATACAATACAATGTATTCCACGGTTCCACCCTGCTTGCAGCCAATAGCTGCCGCTTGTAGCCTCTGTAACGGGAGGACCCGTCGCCTCTTGTTTCGAAGCGCAGCTCGGAAGTGGTAAGTTCTGTCATCTTTGGCAGACATTCTTACAGCCAATGGAATGTCCTCTCTGTGCCGGTTTTGACAGGCTCATATCTTCGTCTTTGCCTGTTTTGCCCTACAAATATATCATGCTTTCCTGTCTGTGTCAATAATTTTCAATCAATAACATTATGTTAACTTATTTGTAACTTTTTTTCAACATATTGTGTAAAAAAACGACCTGAAAACATAGATATATGGTGTGCATTCAACAATTGCATAATTGACGCAACCTCTAAAAAGTTGTCGAAATACCACTAATTTCCGCAAGGGCTTGACTTTTTCCATATTTTTGTTATAATGTCAATTGTCCGTAGTATACCCTTTTAAAAATTACATTTTGTAACCACTTGATACTTTTCCATTGTAACGCACGAAAATCACAGGAAAGGAGGTCTTCTGATGCGCACCATTAAACACATTGTCACAGCGAAAACCAAGCAAATGGCAGCCATTCGTTGGGTGGCTCTGGCAGTTCTTCTGTCCAGTCTCGTTCTGCTTCTGACCCTGCCCGCTTTCGCGCAGACAAAATATGTGATCACCGACGGCGACAATGTCATTGTCTGCCTGTCCAACAGCAGCGATCCGCAGCAGGTCATCAAAGAGGCCGGCTTGCAGCTGGGCGAATCAGATACCTACACCACCCAGTTGAGTAACGGCGCTACTGAGATCCATATTAACCGTGTCCAGATGATTTCCGTCAAGGAAGGCGGTCAGGTTTACGTGGTCGGTTCCTACGGCGGAACCGTAGCCGATGTTCTGGATTCTCTGGACATCACCTTGTCGGAAGCCGATTTACTCTCCTGCGTGCCCGAAACGCAGACCTACGATGGTATGAGCATTACCATCACCCGCGTTACCCATGAGACACTGGAATACGAAGAGGCCATTCCCTTCGGTACCCGTACCTTTGAGGACGTCACCCTCTCCCCCGGCGAGGAAAAAATCCTGCTGGAAGGTGTGGACGGTCTGAACCGCTTTACCGCACAGATTACATATGAAGACGGTGTGGAAGTGGATCGCTCCATTCTGTCCCAACAGATGGTCACGACCCCTCAGGATGCCATCATCCTCAGAGGTGTGGATCGCTCTGTGATGGATCAGACCTTCACAAATGTGGACGACTATACTGTCGCCGCTGCCGGATACCGATACACGCCCCCTGCTGAATCCAGCGATACAGATGCAGAAAAGCTGGTGCCCGGCACAAAGCTGAGCTATCACGAAGCAGTAAAGTTTGAGGCTACCGCCTACACCTGCAACAGCCCCAATTATCTGGGGGACAGACGCACCTTTACCGGCACAGCCGCCAGAGTCGGCGCCATTGCCGTTGATCCCAGAGTCATTCCTCTGGGCACGAGAATGTACATCGCCTCTGCTGACGGTGAGTATATCTACGGCTACTGCGTGGCAGAAGATACCGGCGGACTGATCAAGGGCAATATCGTGGATCTGTACTACGATACCCATGATGCCTGCATGGAGTTCGGCCGCAGAGATATCATCATCTATTTCCTTGACTGACAACCGAAAAGAACCGGATCTTGCGATCCGGTTCTTTTTTATTTGACTGTCAGCTGATCATTTTCCACCTGTACCAAAAGTTCCGCACCGGGAAGAATGTCGCCCTTGAGGATTCTCTTTGCGATCAAGGTTTCCACCGTCCGCTGGACATAACGGCGAAGAGGTCTTGCGCCATACTGGGGATCGTAAGCCGCTTCGATGATAAACAGCTTTGCTTCCTCTGTCAGACGGCAGGAGATCTGCTTATCCGTCAGACGGCTGTTGAGATCCGCCATCTGCAGATCGATGATGCCGGTGATATTCTCCCGAGTCAAAGGCTTGTAGAATACCGTTTCATCCAGACGGTTGAGGAACTCCGGGCGGAAGCTTCGACGCAGAAGCTGTTCCACCTGTTCTCTGGCTTCAGGAAGAATATTACCCTCGCCATCAATACCCTCCAGCAGATACTGACTGCCCAGATTGGAGGTCAGAATGAGAATGGTGTTCTTAAAATCCACGGTTCTGCCCTGAGAATCCGTAATTCTGCCATCGTCCAGCACCTGCAGAAGCACATTGAACACATCCGGGTGGGCTTTTTCCACCTCGTCAAACAAAACCACGGAATAGGGCTTCCGCCGAACCGCCTCCGTCAGCTGTCCGCCCTCCTCATAGCCCACGTAGCCGGGAGGCGCTCCAATGAGCCGGGACACGGAAAATTTCTCCATATACTCGCTCATATCGATACGGACAAGGTTTCGTTCGTCATCAAACAGGCTTTCCGCCAATGCCTTTGCCAGTTCCGTCTTACCCACACCAGTGGGACCAAGGAACAGGAAACTGCCGATGGGACGGTCCGGATCCTGAATACCGGCACGGCTGCGCCAGATGGCTTCTACCACCGACTGCACCGCTTCATCCTGGCCGATCACACGGCGATGGAGGGTTTCATCCAGATGGAGCAGTTTCTCCCGCTCCCCTTCCATCAGCCTGGACACCGGAATACCGGTCCACCGCTCAATGATTTTTGCAATTTCTTCCTCTGTAACCTTATTGCGCAGAAGGGTCTGTTCCTGAGAATCCTGTGCCAGCTTTTCTTCCTGTGCCAACTGCTTCTGCGCTTCCGGCAGGCTGCCATATTTCAGCTTCGCAGCTGTTTCATAGTCGCCCTGCTGCTCTGCCCGCTCGATCTCCGCACTCATCTGCTCGATCTGTTCCCGCAGCTGCTGCACCTTACCGATGGCAGCTTTTTCATTTTCCCATTTGGTCTTCATGGCATGGAAGGTATCACGGGATTCCGCCAGTTCTTTCTGCAGTTCTTCCAGTCTGGCTTTGGAAAGCTCGTCCGTTTCGCCTTTCAGCGCCACTTCTTCAATTTCCATCTGAATGATCCTTCGACGCACCACATCCAATTCCGTCGGCATGGAATCCATCTCCGTCCGGATCATAGCGCAGGCCTCGTCAATGAGATCGATGGCCTTATCGGGCAGGAAACGGTCGGTGATATAGCGATGGGAAAGTGTTGCGGCAGCAATTATAGCAGGGTCGGTGATCTTTACACCGTGGAAAACCTCATACCGCTCCTCCAGACCGCGGAGAATGGCAATGGTATCCTCCACTGTCGGCTCCGACACCAAAACCGTCTGAAATCTGCGTTCCAGAGCCGGATCTTTTTCGATATACTGGCGATATTCATCCAAAGTAGTGGCGCCGATACAGTGCAGTTCACCCCGTGCCAGCATAGGCTTCAGAAGATTGCCCGCATCCATGGCACCTTCGGTCTTCCCTGCTCCCACGATAGTATGAAGCTCGTCAATAAAGAGGATAATGCCGCCTTCGGACTGCTTCACTTCGTTGAGAACCGCCTTTAACCGTTCCTCAAATTCTCCCCGATATTTGGCACCGGCAATCAAAGCACCCATATCCAGCGAGAAGATGCTCTTATCCTGCAGGCTCTTGGGCACATCGCCCCGGACGATCCGCTGTGCCAGACCTTCCGCAATGGCCGTCTTACCCACACCGGGCTCACCGATGAGAACCGGGTTATTCTTGGTTTTTCTGGAAAGGATGCGGATCACATTCCGGATCTCATCATCCCG
This sequence comes from Candidatus Avilachnospira sp., assembly GCA_045589035.1. Classification (GTDB taxonomy): domain Bacteria; phylum Bacillota; class Clostridia; order Oscillospirales; family Oscillospiraceae; genus Avoscillospira. The sequence continues at coordinate 4,930 of JAZNFJ010000096.1, forward strand.
ACCGATGACAGGGTCCAATTTCTGCTGTCTTGCCCGCTTCACCAGATCCGTGCCATATTTCTCCAAAGCCTCATAGGTGGCTTCCGGATTGTCGGTGGTCACTCTCTGGCTGCCGCGGATGGTCTGCAATGTCTGCAGGCAGCTTTCTTTGGTAATTTGATAGGTCTGGAAAAGCCGCTTCAGAACTGTATCTGCCGTGTCCAGCAAGGACAGCAGCAGGTGTTCCACAGAAACAAACTCGTCCCCCATGGATGCTGCCAGTTCTTCCGCGTGATTCAAAGCTTCTTCCACAGGTCGTCCAATATAGATCTTTCCAACTTCCCGGCCGGAGCCTGTGACACCGGGCAGTTTGCCCAGTTCCTGTTCTACGGCAGCAAGCAAACTCTCCACCGTAATGCCCATGCGCTTCAGCAGTGCCGGCACTAATCCCTCCTCCTGCTTCAGCAAGGCCGCCAGCAGATGGATCTGCTCGATCTGCTGATGGTGATAAGGTACGGTCAGATTTTGGGCAGCTTCAATCGCTGCCAGAGATTTTTGCGTAAACTTCTGTGCATTCATTTGCTGCACCTCCTAATTTATTATTAGCACTCTCTCGGTTAGAGTGCTAATTCTTTGTGTTCAGTTTACATCCAACAGCTTCAGATGTCAATAGATTCCCCCGCTGCAAGATGTTATATTTTTGTTAACATAAAATTTTTCAAAGATTTAACAAAGATTTAAAAACTTCCCTCTAAGATATTTCATAACTGGTTGTTAGAATAAAGCCATAAACAAGCAAGATCGTTTTTTCATTTTCCCCTCCTTTCTTCCTTTTCAGAACACCGGCAGGTTTGGTCACCTTGCCGGTGTTTCTGTTTTTGTCGCTCTGCGTTGCAAAACGCTGTTTTCTCTGCTATAATATCGTCAAAATCCATATGCAAAGGAACTGTTTTATGAATCAGGAACTCACTTTCCGGGACCTCGGTCTTTCGGAAGAAATTTTAAAAGCGCTGGAGAAGAAGGGATACGGCTATCCTACTAAGGTACAGGCCGAGGCCATCCCTCCTTTTATGGAATGGAAGGATGTGGTGGCAAAGGCTCCCACCGGCACCGGCAAGACCTTCGCCTTCGGCATTCCCATGATTGAACATATCGACGCAGAATCCGATGACCTGCAGGGTCTGGTCCTCGCTCCCACCCGGGAACTTGCCATTCAGATCTGTAATGAACTGAGAGGTCTTCTGCGCTATTATAAGAACATCCGCGTGGCTGTGGTCTACGGCGGTCAGAAGATGGAACCCCAGATTAAGGCACTGAAGGGGCATCCCCAGATTGTAGTTGCCACGCCGGGCAGACTGATGGATCACTACAACCGCAAGAACCTGCGGCTGGATAAGATCCACACGGTCGTGCTGGACGAAGCTGACCGGATGCTGGATATGGGCTTCTTCAAGGATGTGACCCACATTCTGGACAAGCTGAAGAACAAAAAGAGCATGGGTCTGTTCTCCGCCACCATCTCTCAGGAGGTCATGACCGTCAGCTGGATGTACCAGCGGGACGAAGTGGAGATCACCATTCCTGCCGATCAGGAGAACAAGCCGGATATCGACCAGTATTCCCTGACCGTTTCCCCTCTGGAGAAAACAGAAACCACCCTTCGGCTGATCCGTGCCATGAACTACGAACGGGTCGTTGTGTTCTGCAACACCAAGGTCATGTGCCAGCGGCTCAGTGATGACCTGCGCAGAGCCGGTCTGGATGCCGACTGCATCCACGGGGATATCCGTCAGGGTACCAGAGAGAAGACCATGAAGACCTTCCGGGATGGCAAGCTGGCTGTGCTGATTGCCACAGATGTGGCATCCCGCGGTATCGATGTGGACGATGTGGACTGCGTCATCAACTTTGATGTGCCGGAAGAAAACGAATACTACATCCACCGCATTGGCCGTACCGGCCGTGCCAAGCGGAAAGGTGCTGCCTGGTCCATCCTGGGCAACTTCCCCGAAAAGGCAAAGCTGGACGAGATCGCCAAGTACTCCCATTTCACCATTCGCCCCATGAAGTTCATTGAAGGCGATCTGCTGGTGGAAGAAGAGGTCAAAAAACCGGTGGTCCGCAAAAAATATCGATGACCGCCGCAGAAGAAGGCATGCTGCTGCTCTGCTGCCGCCTAAATGATCCAAACTGCAGACCGCTGACCATGCCTCAGTTCCGTGAACTGAGGCAGCGCGTCTTTCCTGCCCTTGCAGGAGAAGATCCGTTACGACAGCTGACCACCAGAGATCTGGTCGGATTGGGATATGACGAAATGTTTGCAGATCATATTCTCCATCTGTTGGATCGAGAAGAACAACTGATAGATTACCTTCGCAAGGCGGAGGAACTGGACATCTATCCCCTCACCCGGTTGTCTGCATACTTCCCCCACAGACTGCGCCAGGCCCTCGGTTATCACACCCCTGCCGTTCTGTTTTGCCGGGGTGATCTTTCCTTACTGCAGCAATCCGCGGTGGCTGTAATCGGTTCTCGCCGGTTAAAGCCAAAAAATCTTGCCTTTGCCCAGGACATGGGACGGTATTTGGCCCAGAACGATCTGGTTCTTGTTTCCGGAGGGGCTGCAGGGGCAGATTTAGCTGCCCAAAACGCCTGTGCTTCCAACGGCGGCAAATCCGTCATATTCGTGGCAGATCGACTGGCAGATCACGATCCAGCAGACCACACTCTGTACATCTCAGCTGACGGCTATGATATCCCCTTTGCCAACTACCGGGCCTTGGATCGGAATAAACTGATTCATGCACAGGCCCAAATAACTGTGGCTGTCCAATGCAGCCACGGCACAGGCGGCACATGGCAGGGCTGTACAGAGAATTTAAAGCACAAGTGGTCGAAACTGTTTGTGTTTGACGACGGTTCATCTGCCATGCATGACCTCATGCAGAAAGGCGCCAACCCCATCACCAACCCCACTGAGATATAAGAAAAGCACTCGCATAGCGAGTGCTTTTTATCGTATGAGAAACGCAATTCTCTTCTTCATTTAATTTTCAATTTTCTCAAAGCAGTTCCGCCACGATTTCCGGGAACTTCCGGTAGTCATCTACCTTGAAGAACCGATAGCCTGCCAAAAGCACCGATTCATCATTGCCGCCAAGACCGTAGTCATCGCCTACATAGGCCACTTCCTCTTTGGCAAAACTGTGTTCCTTGGCATACATTTCCATTGCTGTGGCTTTGTTATAGGGTCTGGGTGCCATATCAAAGGAAGAAGACCCACCCACAAACACGTTGTAATCGGCGAACACCTCCGTCACATCCGCAAAAATGGCACGGCGCTTGCTGCGGTCGGGATCAAAGGCAAGCTTGTCCTCTTGCTTGGCTTTGGTACCAAGGAGAGGAAACGTGAAGCAGCCGGAGGCATGATATTCCACATTGTCGCCGGCAAATTCCTCGTAGCCGTACTTTTTCCGCAGAGCTGTCACTCTGGCTTCGATACTTTCCTTGTTGAAAGGCAAGCTGATGTCGCGGAGGATTTCAATATCGCCGATTTCCGGGCGATACTCAGCATACTGCATACCATAGCTGCCCAGAATGTCGATGGGAAAATGCTCCATCTGCTCAAAGATTCTTCTGCAAAGACCCGCACCGGACATGAGCAGCTTGTACTTCTTGCTCAGAGCATGGAGGGTTGCCAGATTTTCAGGGGGCAGATGGGTCTTATGCTGGCTCAAAGTGCCATCCAGATCAAAGGCGATCAGTTTGATGCTCACAGCAGTTCCACCTCCGGTGTATAAAGGTTAAACACCCACAAAACAGAATGCCGGTCGCGAAGATCCTTGGCATAGATTACGCAATCGCGAAGTTTCTGGATACCGTACATCTTTTCCATATCGGAGAAATGCAGGCCGATAGCTTCCACCAGTTTTTCTGCTTCATCAGAATTGGGGGCTTCGTTCATGAGATCGCAGATCTCGTCCCACTTCTCCTCGATGATTGAAAAATCGTCACGCTCGTACATGCCATACTCTTTCTGCAGTGCAAAAACACCTTCGGCAGAGCCGGTATAGACCCGACGGATCTCCTCTTCCCAGCGAACCTTATCGATCACTCTGCGGACAGGGTGAGCCTTGGCAATGGCTGTACGCATTTTTGCGGTAATCACAGAGGAATACAGCACATCCAGACCGTGATCAAAGTAGGGCTTATTTTCCTGCAGACCGGTGATCTCAAAGAAGTGAGAAAGATGGTGCTCACTGCCGGAAGCAGGTCTGGAATTGCCCACATAGGCGATGGTAATACCTGCCACCACCAGAGCCTCCATCAAAGCATCCACCGCTTCGGCATCCCGGGCAAGGATGCCCTCAGCCAGATCACGGACTCTGATGGCCGTTGCGTACAGAATGTCATAGACCTTCTGGCAGTAATACTCGTTATAGAGCAGGGCGCCCAGCTTCCAGTCATTGAGGCTGGAGAATTTGCCGACGATATCGCCGTAGCCTGCCTGCAGCATTTCCATAGGTGCATTGCGAATGACATCGGAAACTGCAAAGATGGCCTTGGGCGTATGGGAAGGCAGGGTGGTCTTCATGCCGCCAAAGAGCATAGCCGCAACCGTAGAAGCATAGCCATCCATGGAAGGCGCGGTAGCGACAATATAATAAGAGATCTTTCGCTTGTAACTGATATAACGGCTCATGTCATTGATGACACCAGAGCCAACACCTACGATCAGATCCACATCCTCGGACATCTGGCTTTCCGCCAGCTCCACGGCAGCTTCGTTGGGTACCAGCCGTTCTTTTCCGTAGGGCAGAACCACCACAATGGGGTTCTTGGCAGACAGCTTCTCTGCCACCATCTTACCGCAGGCGTCCCATGTGTTCTCATCTGCCAGCAGTACGATTTTGTCAAATGCTCTACATTTTTCTTCCAGACGGTCCAGGACATCCGGTCCGATAGCAACTGTTTCGATGGGACAAATATGATCTCTGCCGCATGTGCAGCCGGAAATCCCGCGAATCAATTCTTGAATATCCATATATACCTCAAAAAACATCCATTATTTTCTGAAAACTTCAGGTCGAAGTCCTGCATTGATAAAATCATCATTACGGATGAGATTGCCGCCAAATCCGGCACTGCGCATATACTTGAATTTAGGGTCCACATCTGCCGTAATATGGCCAACATCTTTCCCCATGTCGCACAAAATCGCTCCATTCGGCGATACAATCATAGAACAGCCGCCATGCGCTTCATCGTCCATCGAGTAGGAGGACTTGGCAACGTAGGCATTGCAGCGGAAGGCAATCATCTTGGTCTGGGCGCGCAGGATGTCGGTACGCTCCCCTCTCTGGTAGCCGGGAAGGAGAATGATATCCGGTTTTTGAGATGCCAGATACTCAATCTGTTCATTGAAATAAACATCATAACAAGTCAGAAAACCAAATCGAATGCCATCCAGATCACAAACACAGGCACCGCTGCCATAAGATACACCGAGATCCACTTCAGAAGGCGGCAGGTGAATTTTATCATAGATAAAGGCAACCTCACCCATTTTATCAAACAGATAGGTACTGTTTTTCACTTCACCATCTCGTTGTTCCAGCACATTGATGGCAATATAAGAGGACTTTCTTTTTGCGATTTCCGAAGCTTTTTCAAGCATATCCTTGGCGCGGGGCATTGCCTTGCGTTCACTTTCTGCATCCGAAATACCGCCGGCATTGGAATATTCCGGCAGAACCGCCAGAGAGTTTTCCTCGATTACTTCCAGTTCTTCCATTAAGAAATCCGCAATTTTCACATCCGGATGTTCACCAGCAAAATATGGGGGTTGTATAACTGTAATTTTCACCCTCTCAGCGCTCCTTTATGTTTACTCATGGCGGATGGCTTCCAGGGCCGGAATCTTTACTGCCTTGTTGGCAGGATAGAAACCGGATATCAGACCGATGGCAATGGAAATGACCAGACCCGTCACGATCAGCCAGCCGGGGATCACCGAAATTCGGCTGCCCGGTGTGGTCAAGGCCTGCCAAAGTCCACCCAAAGAGGAAAGGGGCATGCCCTGAAACAGGTCCTGCAGGTAGCTGCCTGCTCCCACGGACGCCAGATTCATCACAAATCCAATGAGCAGACTGATAAGCACACCTGCCATGCCGCCCAAAAGTCCGATACAGCCGGCTTCCAGCAGAAATATCCGCCGGATATCTTTCACATAGCAGCCCAAAGCCTTCATGACACCGATCTCCCGGGTCCGCTCGGTGATGGACATGACCATGGTGTTCATAATGCCGATGGCGGCAACAAACAGAGAAATCGCACCCAGTCCGCCAAAGACCATCTGCTGGCGGTTGGTTTCCTCCAGCATGGGCTCCCGGATGGACTCCATGGACCAGGTTTCAAAGCCGAGATTTTTGATCTCATCCTGCACCCCGGCAAGATTTTCAATATCATCCACCTTGACCACGGCATTGTCGTACTTCACCTGCTCCCGGCTGGGGGCAAAGCCCTGCGCTTTGGTCAGCTCCGCCTGCAGAGCCTGCATATCGGCAATGTCCATGACCATGCCCTCGCTGGTTTCGTAGCCACGGCCATTATCTTCCTTCATAATACCGACCACCTGCACTTCCCGCTGGATGGTCTTGTTTTCATCCACCTGTATGGTCAGCTTCATCTTCATGCCCAAGGGGTTAAAATAGGGCTCCGGAATGTTTTCTGTGTCCAGATTGCCCTCTTCATCAAAGACATAGCGGTCAATCTGATTGCGGCCCTCCGGCCGTCTGGTATCCTGAAAGGTGTAGGCAAAATACTGCCCCACCACCACTTGAATTTCCTTCATGCCGGCAACGGGATAGTCCCCTTCCAGCAGTTCGTAGCCGATGGCCTCCATGGCCTTGGTATGCAGGCCCTGGGTATAGCCCCATTGCTGGGCATAGCGGTCGTTGGTACCTGCCTCAAGGGTATAGCTGTAGGGGCAGTACTGCTTGGCAGAAGCCGCCACCACATGCTCCATTTGCCGCATCTGGTCCAATGCATCATCATTGAGGGGTGACTGTCCATAGCCATAGATCTCGATCAGAGAAAGGTCGCCCATAGACTGGAGCATGACCTCCATGCTCTCCCCCGATGCCACACCAATGGAAACCATGATGATAATGGCGGTACAGCCGATCATCACACCCAAAGCCGTGAGAATGGTTCTGCCTTTTCGCCGCAGAAGGTTCTGGCGGCACATGGCAAACAGGTCAAGAAAGCCCATCCGTATCCTCCGTCCCATCGGTAAAGACAAATGTATCCACCACACCGGACTTTTTCTTGTTCCGCTTCTTTAGGATAACAATCAGCACCACCAAGCCTGCGGCAACCACACCAAGGACCACCGGCAAGATCCAGCCGGTATTGGCTTTGGGTTCTTCCATCATAATTTCTTCTTCCGGCATGGGTTCGGGGACATACATCTCGTTGACCATGACCTCGAAATCAAATTCCTTCTGCATCACCTGCATGGCATCATCCTCATAGGTGATGACCACCTTGCAGGTCTGCTCCCCTGCCAGTTCCGGGGTGATGATGAAATCGATGGTACCGCTTCGTCCGGCTTCCACATTGCCGATATTCTGCACCTTGCTCATGGCAGGGATATCCCCCTGCAACTCAGCGGAAATGTTATAGACCGTGCTCTTGCCCTTGTTCACATAGCTGAGGGTCAGGAAAGATTCCTGGAACTGCCATGCTTCCACAAAGGTGGTATCCTGGGTCAGTTCAAAGCGGTCCAGCTGATAGACCGGCAGGCTGATGGTCTGATCCTGGGTGACGGCTCTGCGCTCATCGCCGTCGATGTACTCATAGCTGAAATGCACCGTCACCACCGCGGGGGCTGTGGGTGCGGCAGGCAATGCCTGCAGATTGATAGACTGGCTCTGTGTATTCCCCGGCTTCACAGAGGAAAAATGGAAGGAGTTGGAAGAATTGGTAATGGCCAGCGCCGTGCCGGGATCGATGGTCATGACAATATTTTCCACGGTCTTCACCGCAGAGGTATTTTTGAACTCCAGATTGAGATCAAAGGCCGTGCCGGCATAGATCTTCTCCGTACCGTAGTCGTAGGCGGAAACGATCACATTGGGTACCGATGCGCTCATGGAGGTGGTTTCCTTGGATGCCACCGCAGACAAAGGCACCGTCTGGGTGCTGGAACCGCGGGTCAGGGCATCGGACTGGGCATAGGCATAGCTGACTTCCACGGAAAGGGACTGAGATGCCGAAGAAATGGCATCCGGGGCGCGCAAAGTCACCTCAAAGAAGGCCACATCCCCCCGCCAGATACTGCCCAGAGGATAGGTCACGCTGTTGTCGGTGATCTGCAGATCGGCAGAAGGGGTAACCACCGCCACCACATCATCCAGGGGCTGGTCCGTGAGATTTTTCACCCACATTTTCACCGTCTGGCTCTCACCCTTGGCGATGGCTTTGGGCTGATCCTCCCGGCCCACCTGCAGAACAGGGGTAGTCTGATCCGGCGTCTGCTGGGGAATTTCCGAGTCGGGTACGCACTCATGGATGGTCAAAGTCAGCACTTCTCCGTCCACACGCATCATAAAGGTGTTGCCCTCACCCATATACCGGGCAGCGGTGAAAACCACGGGAACATAGCCGTTTTCATCTTTTTGTGCGCCTTGATATGCCAGATGTGCACCGTTGAACGAGGAGGTTTCCGGTGCAATCTTCAAGGCTTCCAGTTCTGTTTCTGCTGCATTGTAGAGCCAGATGTAAATATCCACCAGTTCGCCTTCATAGATCTCCCTTTGAGATACCTCATATCGGGCAACGATCCAGTTGTTCACATAGAAGTTGTTTTCTCCCAGACCTTCTGCCTGCACCATCACCGGGCACAGGAGCAAAACCACCAGAAGCAATGCCAAAATTCTCTTACATACCTTCATATTCTGTCCCTCTTTGCTCATCGGCAATAATCTCGCCGTCTTTCAATGTCAAAATTCGGTCGGCATAGGCTGCCATTTCCGCATCGTGGCTGACCATAATAATGGTCTGCCGGAAGGTCCGGGCAAAATCCCGGATCATCTCCATGACCTCCACGGTGGTCTTGGAGTCCAGATTGCCCGTGGGCTCATCGGCATAGACCACAGCAGGCCTTGCAATAAAGGCTCTGGCGATGCCAACCCGCTGCTGCTGTCCGCCGGACATCTGGGAAGGATAGTGATCTTTCCGATCGGCAAGACCCACTCTTTCCAGCATTTCCTTCGCCATTTTCTGCCGTTTGGCCTTTGGAACTCCCCGGAACATCAATGGAAGTGCCACATTTTCCGCCGCTGTCATGGTAGGCAGCAGATTGTAGGACTGAAACACAAACCCCAGATGCTTTTGGCGGAACACTGCCAGCGCATTCTCGCTGAGCCTGTCCACAGGAACACCGCCGATGGTCACAGACCCCGCCGTGGGCCGTTCCAACCCTGCCAGCTGGTTCAGGAGGGTGGATTTTCCAGAGCCGGAAGTGCCGAAGATGCAGACGATCTGCCCTTTTTCAATCTCCAGATCGATGGATTTCAGCGCTACCACGGTTTCTTCGCCCATGGGGTACTCTTTTCGCAGTCCTTTGACACAAATCAAGGGCTTCGACACTACATCTTCACCTCCCGTTTATACTTAAACACATTATATACCATTAGACGATGCTTGCATAGTATTGGTTCTCAAGTTTTATAGAATCTTATAATTTTTCCCAAAAGAAAGGATCCCTCCGATAAAGAAAAACACCATCCGTTTGGATGGTGTTTTTCTTTGGCGGAGTGGGAGGGATTCGCTTTTCTGCGGAAAAGCCACGGCGGTTGCGACAGTCCACCGGACTGTCGCTAAGAGCCGCCTTTCGAATCCCTCCCTTGGAATACCATACCATAAAAAAGAAGCTCACCTTTCGGTGAACTTCTTTTTTATGGCGGAGTGGGAGGGATTCGAACCCTCGGTACGCTTTTGACGTACACACGATTTCCAGTCGTGCTCGTTATGACCTCTTCGATACCACTCCATCGAAGGGTGCTGCTCAAACAGCTTGTTCATTATACGCAAAAAACCAGTCTTTGTCAAGAAGTTTTATGAAAATTTTCGTCACTTTTTTAGGGGATGAGGTCATCTGACCTCATCCCCCTTTCATGGCTTCCACACAGGTCTTCAGAACCTGTCCGGCAATGGGCGCACAGACTGCGCTACCGGAACCGCCATGCTCCACGATGACAATAAACGCCAACGGATAATTGTCGTCCTTGATAAATCCCGCAAAAGTGGCATGGGGTGTTGCATCAGGGGCAACCTCCGCTGTGCCGGACTTGGCGCAGACATACAAATCCGGGAAATAACCTGCTCCGTAGCGGTTGACCACCGCGCCGTGCATGATCTCCGACAGCCGCTGGGCAGCTTCGGCATCCACAGACCAGTCCAGCATCTTGGTCTTTGCATGATATCCCGTGATCATGCCGCCATCCACTTCCTCCATCAGGTAGGGTCTGGCAGCCTTACCGCCATTGGCAATGGCGCCCATGACTGTCATGTACTGGCAGGCATTGATCAGATTGGTATACTGTCCGATACCAGCCCATGCAATCTGGCTGTTTGCCGCAGACTTCAGATCAAAATTACCGGCAGCCGTGGCAATGCCATCAAATTTCAAAGATTGGTCAATGCCAAAACCCCTGGCATATTTTTCCAGCTTTTCAGCACCCAGCTGCAAGGCAATCTGTCCAAAGGCCACATTGCAGGAAACTTCCAGCGCCGTCTGCAGATTGATATCCCCATGGACACCGTTGCAGGTGATGGTATCGGCACCAAGTTCCATCTTACCTTCACAATGGAAGGTCTGGGACTCAATATCGTCAATGGTTTCCAGGGCAGCCTGCGCTGTCAGAACTTTGAAAATAGAGCCGGGCACATAGGTTGTCATGAAAAAGCGGTTGAGATAGACACCGCTGTATGCACCGGTCACATCCCCATCCACATCGGGCATGTTGTCGGGATCGTAGGTAGGCGCAGTTACCGCGCAGAGAATTTCGCCTGTTTTATAATTGTATACACCGATGGTACCTTTCCGTCCTGCCAAGGCCGCCTGCGCCGTTTTCTGCACAGAAGCATCCACAGTCAGCCATGCGGTGTTGCCGTTTTCTGCGGCAGTATACAGGCCGTTGACCAGATCATAGCCGATCATTTCATCGGAATACTGATTGAGCACCGGTGCCGAGATATAACCAAACCGGTCTCCCAGCAGGTGCATGGTAGACTGCCGCAGAGCAGCGTCTTCGCTGTATGTTCTCCCATCGGTACTGTCCAAAAGCAGCACACCGTTTCTGTCCACCACACGGCCGGTGGACAGGTTACTGCCGGAATAAACATGGGGACTGCCGGAGAAGGTCACCCATTCCCCTGCTTTCGCAAAATAACGCAAGGTGAAGAAGCCCAGACCCACAACCAGCACCGCCATCAGGACCAGAAGAAAAATCATCCGGCGGGAAATTCGTTTCATTCTTTCACTTCCTTTTTCGAAGGCAGTTTCACAGCCATACTGGCATTCTGCCGGGTATCAGCAGCCTTCAGAAATGCCAGCAGACCCCAACAGGCGATCATACTACTGCCGCCGTTGGACACAAAGGGCAGGGTCACACCGGTCAGAGGCAGCAGATCCACCGTGCCAAAGACATTCAGTACCGTCTGCACCAGCAGGATACCGCCTGCGGCACAGGCGCCGATGGTATAGAAACTGCTTCTGCCCACAGAGGCAGAGCGAACCACAAACACGCCAAATACCGCAATGGCAAGGACAATTGTCAAAGCCATGATTAAGCCCCATTCTTCTGCCACAAAGGCGAAGACCAGATCTGTATCAGAGGCTGCCACATATTTAAGCCAGCCGTTGCCGGCGCCCAGACCGAACAGACCACCGGAAGCGATACACATCATGGCTCTGGTCTGCTGATAGCCGGAAGTCAGTGCATTTTCCCACACATGTCCCCAAGCAGAGAAACGGCTGAGCATGTGAGGACGGAAGCGGATAGCCATCACGCCGCCCATGCCCACACCGGTGAGAATCAACGCGATGGTGGCAAAGCTGCCGGAACGCATATAGGCAATGATCAGAAATGCCGTAAAGAAAATCAGTGCCGTACCAAAGTCATTCATCAGTACAAGGCAGCCGCAAATCATAGCCGAGTAGGCAATGAACAAAAACATGTTCCGCTTGGTCATGATTCGCTGCAATGTGGATGCGCCCACCAGAAGGAAGCAGACTTTTGCCAGTTCCGAAGGCTGGAAGGACACACCGCCGATGAAGATCCAGTTCTTCGCGCCGCCCAGCTCCACACCAAAGGCCAGATTAACTGCCAGAAGCAGCAGCGAACCTGCTGCAGCCGCATAGCGCAGCCGCTTTGCCCGCTCCAGATCCCGAAGCGCCCAGCACAGCAGCAGGAACACAACCAACCCGGCACCAATGCAGATCATCTGTTTGTTCAGTTCCCCTGGGGAATCCGACGCAATTACTGCCAAGCCCATCGTTGTGAGGAAAAAGGCAATCATTTCCATCTCAAAGCCCGTACGGCGCAGGATTCGGGTGAACAGAAACAGCACCCACTCCATAATCATCAGTCCGGAAAAAGCCATGGCAGGCTGCAGGGGCTGCTCTGCACCAAGCATCAGCTGCAATGCCACCAGAATCTGGAACACGGTCAAAAAGAACATGGTCAGCGCCGGTTTGATCTCTCTGCCTGCCCGGGTACGGACCGTAGACTGTATGTACTCCTGCTTGCCGGTAATCGGTTCAAAGACAAATGGAACACCGCCCAGCGATATGGTATCTCCATCATAGACCACTGCCATTTTGGTGTCTTCCCCATTGACCTGAATACCGCCTTTGGAACCGACATCGGAAACACTCCAGCTTCCGTCATCATACCGGGTCAAAACCGCATGGCTCCTGGAAACGGTGGGATAGTCCATGACCACATCACAGGTCTTGGAACGCCCCAGCAGAGTTTCCCAATGGTTCACAGACAGTCGATTTCCCTTGGGATCTGTGAGCCATGCCCAGATCTCCGGCTCTTTTTCAAAAACAAGCAAAGATTTTGCACAGCGAAACAAAATCAGAATTGCCAGCAAAGGGAACACATACCGCAGAATCATCCAATAAATCTGAGAGAATTCCAACAGTCCGCTCAGCTGCTCTATAGTAGAAAGAACTTGCTCCATGGGTACTCCTTATCGACAATTCTGCCGAAGCAGACGAATTTCCTGTTCATATCCCGGCAGTTCGTTGGGGGTCTCCAAAACCATAGGAAGTCCCTGCAATGCCGGGTGATTAATGATGTTCACAAAGGTTTTCAGACCAATATGACCTTCCCCGATCTTCTCGTGGCGGTCCTTGTGGGTTCCCAACGGGTTCATAGAATCGTTGAGATGCAGGGCTTTGAGATGCTGTAAACCGATTATCCGGTCAAATTCCGCCAGAACATCGTCCAGATGATGGACAATATCATAACCGCCATCATGGACATGGCAGGTATCCAGACAGACACCCACATGCTGTGCCAGTTCCACCTGATCCATAATGGCCTTCAGTTCCTCAAACTTACCGCCAACTTCACTGCCCTTACCCGCCATGGTTTCCAGCAAAACCACGGTCTTCTGACCGGGGAACAGAACGGTATTTAATGTTTGGGCAATGGCAGCGATACCAACATCTGTTCCCTGTCCCACATGAGAGCCGGGATGGAAGTTATAATAATTCCCCGGCACATACTCCATGCGGCGAAGATCGTCCGCCATGGTCTGCAGGGCAAATTCCTTTACCCGCGGATCTGCCGCGCAGGGATTGATGGTATAGGGCGCATGGGCAACCACAGGGCCAAAACCATTCTCGTTCTGCATCTGCACAAAAGCCGCAGCATCCGCCTCGTCCAATTCCTTGGCTTTTCCACCTCTGGGATTTCTGGTAAAAAACTGAAAGGTATCGGCACCCATGGCGAGGGCAGTCTTACCCATAGCCGCAAAACCCTTGGAAGAAGACAAATGACACCCCAGATAGACCATAGACACACTCCTCTCATTTTATTGATTGTATCACATCCGGCAGAAAGATACAAATTAAGGTTTTGTAAAGATAGAAAAAGCACGGTGCCGAAGCACCGTGCTTTTATAAAAGAGCTAAATTACTTGGTCATGCCAGCCTGGGCGGCGACTTCAGCAGCGAAATCGTCGACCTTCTTCTCAATGCCTTCGCCCTTCTCGAAACGGATAGCGTCAACAAACTTGACGGAACCGCCCAGAGCCTTGGCAGCGGAAGCGATATACTGCTCAACAGACATGCCGCCGTCCTTGACGAAGGCCTGCTGCAGGAGGCAGTTTTCTTCATAGAACTTGTTGATCTTGCCGGCAGCGATCTTTTCCTTGACCTGCTGGGGCTTGGAAGCCATCTTGGGATCGTTGTCCATCTGAGCAACCAGGATCTTCTTTTCCTCTTCCAGAACGGATTCGGAAACCAGGCTCTTATCCCAGAAACGGGGGTTCAGAGCAGCGATCTGCATAGCGACGTCCTTACCGATCTCGGTAGCGTCGATGCCGCCTTCCACAGCCAGGTTCACCAGAACGCCGATACGGCCGCCGCCATGGACATAAGCCACGGAGGTGTTCTCGGTGAAGCGGGCAAAACGACGGATCTGGATGTTCTCGCCGATGACCAGGACCTTTTCGGGGACCATTTCGCCAACGGTCAGATCAGAACCGGGATACTTAACAGCCTTCAGAGCTTCCACATCAGCGGCGTCGGAAGCAGCAACAGCAACAGCGACGTCCTTGACGAAGTCCACGAACACGGGAGTCTTGGAAGCGAAGTCGGTTTCGGCATTGACTTCGACGATCACGCCGGTGCCGTTTTCGACAGCAGCATAAGCCATGCCTTCGGCAGCGATGCGGTCAGCCTTCTTGGCAGCCTTAGCCAGACCCTTTTCACGCAGGTACTCGACAGCCTTGTCCATATCGCCGTCGGTTTCAGCCAGGGCCTTCTTGCAGTCCATCATGCCGACATTGGTCATTTCACGCAGTTTCTTAACATCTGCAGCGGTAAAAGCCATAATAGGTTCCTCCTGTATTTATCTTCAGTTCCGTTGATTATTCGGCAGCGGCTTCTTCAGCGGGAGCCACAGCGACTTCTTCACCCTGTCTGCCTTCGGTCACGGCGTTAGCCATGGTAGCAGCGGTCAGGCGGATGGCGCGGATAGCGTCATCGTTGCCGGGGATGACATAGTCGACTTCATCGGGATCACAGTTGGTATCCACGATAGCGACAACGGGGATGTGCAGCTTGCGGGCTTCAGCAATAGCGTTGCGCTCCTTGCGGGGGTCAACGATGAACAGAGCGCCGGGAAGCTTCTTCATTTCCTTGACGCCGCCCAGGTACTTCTCCAGCTTGGCGATCTCGCCCTGATGCTTGATAACTTCCTTCTTGGGCAGCATTGCGAAAGTGCCGTCCTCTTCCATCTTCTTCAGCTGAGCCAGGCGCTCGATACGGGTGCGCATGGTCTTGAAGTTG
>JAZNFJ010000097.1:0-4494 GCA_045589035.1 Candidatus Avilachnospira sp.
TCCCTTTAGATGGAACGGTGCTTATTTTATCGTGATGATATCCACAAAGCCGGTGATCTCAAACACTTCCATAATGATTTCGTTGACATTCACGACCACCATTTCCGCCTGCTGCTTTTGCATCTGCTTCTGGGCTGCCAGAAGTACGCGAAGTCCGGCAGAAGAGAGGTATTCCAGCTTTTCCATGTCCAGCGTCAATGCTTTGGTATCATACAGGGATACCTTTAGCTCATTTTCCAGTTGGGGCGCTGTGGTGGTGTCCAGCCGACCCTCCAGAGCCAATACCAGCGTGCTTCCGTCTACTGTCTTTTTGATCGTCATCATGATTTCCTCCAATCAAATACTTGTATGATGAAATTTTTTTAGGACTGTGATGCTTACCTTCTCCCGACGCAGGCCGACACGAACATCATCTGCCAGATGGTTCAGGATGGAAGTCTCAAGCGCATCCCATTTCTGTGCTTTTTTCTCCCGGGCCTGCTGATTGCGCAGCCGTGCAAGAGACCACTCGTCGGACGCTTCCTCAGAAAAGCCGCCTCCGACATTTTGGCAGGCTGAACGGTCACCGCCCTTTGCATACCAGTCCGCCACCATGCGCAGCTTTCCGGCAAGGCCCTGATGGAGATCATTTTCTCCGCTGGAGGATGCGTCCAGCAGCTTTCTCTGTGCCACTTCTCCAATGGGGAACGTCCGGGCAGACAGGCAGAGCCGATACGCTCCGTCTTCCCATTCCATGACGAAGGAACCGTCCCGCACCTTCGCGGCCCCGTTGACTACACCCAGCAGTTCTTCCGCCAAAAGGCGAAACTGCAGGGCCTGTTTGTCTGTTAATCCGGTTTCTTTCGCAAATCGGTCTGCTTCCTGAAGCGCAGCCATGATGGTTTCCCGGCTGCCGTCAATGACACAATTTCCGGATGAGATCACGCAGATCCCCTCTCTTCCTTCATTTGATTTCTTTTTTGATGGTCAGTATGTTTTTTCCATTCTCGTAGGTATACTCCACCTGATCCATGATCCTTTTTACCAGCAGGATACCAAGCCCGCCAGGTTCCCGTTCCTCCGCTTTGCGTGTTGTATCCGCATCCGGCTTTTCCAGCGGATTGAAGGGATGTCCCTGATCTGTAAACCGGATCGTAACCGTGGGCGGATCTGTTCCAATATCCACGCCGATCTCAGCGTCACCGGTCTGCGGATGGTACGCGTAGCTGGAGATGTTAACAAAAATCTCCTCCACCGCCAGCTCCACCTGCCTTTGGATCTTCACCGGGCACTGGAAGGAGTGAAGCCTATCCCTGACAAAGGTATTGACTTTTTCCAGTGCGTCCGTCATGGCCGGAACTATGATCGTTTCCATGATACGCATCACCCCTTTCGGAGAATCATTTTCTGCGGTCAAAACTTTTTACGAAGTACATTCACATCCAGGCGGTCCAAAGCCCCTGCCAACTCCACCAGTTCCGCCTGCAGACAGAACAGGTTGACAGCAGTACCAAAGAACTCCAGGATCACATTCAGTGCAATGGTAATGGCAACAGCCTCTGCCGGAATGTTCAGCTGCAGGAACAGCATGGTATAGCAGGTCAAACCGCCACCGGGGACCGGCGGCGCCGCCACAGCCAGTACGACCGTGATGATCAGAGCGCTGACCAGCCAGGCCGGAGAGATGGGTACACCATAAACTTCTGCCATACACAGCCCTGCTGCCAGGAAGATGACCGCCGCACCAGGCATAAAGACCACTTGACCCAAAGGTACTCCGAATCGGATGATCTGGCGGTCAATGCCCAGCCGTTTCTCGCAGCACTCTACATTTTCCGCATAGGCGGCAGCAGAGGATGCTGTACTCAGACCGATCAGGAAAGTAGGTGCCACCTTCTGCACAAAAACAAGAACAGACACCCGCTTGCGGATACAGACCAGCGCAAGATAAACTCCGCAGACCAGCACATGTCCCAACAGCATAATGGGCAGCAGCTTGGCCGATTCCAGCAGGATACTCAGGCTTCCGCTGAGAATCATATTATAAATGCTGGCAAAAACGAAAAGATGAATCAAACTGCTGACCGTCTCCATGATCAGCTGCAAAATGGCATTGGCCTGTTCCACAAGGGCAGACACGGCAGCACATTTGCCGCCCATTACCAGCATGGCAAGGCCCATCAGAACCGCTGTAAAGATGATCTGCAGGGGATTGGACTCGGTGAAGGGGGTAACGAAATTATCCGGCACGATATCCAGTACCATCTGCAGCATCGGCGAAAGATCGAAGGAGCTGCTGCCGCTTCCTGCCAGGGGGAAGAAGGGCAGCATTGCACAGCCGGCCAGAACTGTCAGAATAAAGGACATCAGCAAGAAGCGACCAATCATCCGCTTTCCGATCTTACTCAGCGTTGCAGTATCTCCGATGCTGCAAACACCCCAGGCCACGGACAGGAAGATCATTGGCCCGGCAATGGCAGTGAGCAGTCCCATAAAGGTGCCGAACAGCGGCGAGACGATCTGTTCGGACAGGTGATGGCGCACACCTTCCGGCAGCAGCGTGCAAAGCCCGCCGCAAAGGATGGCCAACGCCACCGAAGCCGCCAACCGCCGAATCTGGGATGGACTGCGCTTTTTGGGCAGGAACATCACAAGGTTTACACCATTCTTATACCGCCAGACCGGAGCAATGCCCATCCCCGCCAAAATGCCACGAAGGAGCTCGTCTCCCTCTTCCTCGACTGCGAAGGGATCCAACCGATCTCCGGGAATACGCAGCTCTATCCGCAGCCGCCCCAGCCGCTTGATGCACAGCAGAGAGAATCGGGCATCCATGCCCATGGCCTTGCGGTAGTTCAGAAGTGCCTCCTCCACGGCCAGACGGATGCGCAGGATCTCTTTGTCATCCACCCTGGAGGCGGCCATAAACCGCTCCACCTCTTCCACGGCTGTGACGATGTTTTCGTTTGTCAAGGGTACATTCTTTCGCAGCATCTTGCCACATCCCCTTTTTCTTTTTTTATTCCTGCTTCAGCTTCAGTATCAGTTCATTTGTGAAACCTTCGGAGAAGATACTCCCATGGGACACGCTCCGGCACAGGCCCTTCACAAGCCTTGCAGACAGCACATCTCCCTCCTCAAGGGGGTCATAGGCCGGACCTGTATAGCGGATCGTCATAACCGTGTCCGCATTTTCTTCGGAATACTCCACAAGTAACTGCAACCGGGAATCCCGCTCCATTCCGGGCACCAGCATCTGCATGCAGAGCTCTTCGAAAATATTTTGCATTCTATGGATGGTTCTTTGTCCCATTTCATGCTTGCGGCCAAACTGCTCCAGCTGGCTGTTGATGCCGATGAAGTCAAAGTCCGGTGAATCGATTACGGATTCAAATACCTTCAGACGGCGGATAAACTGCCGGGTACGCTCCCGCCTGGGGTTCTCAAAAATCTGCTCCGGAGAACCATCCTCGTAAAGTTCACCCTGATCCATGTAGAAAATACGGGTGGATACATCCCGGGCAAACTTCATCTCGTGGGTGACGATCAGCATAGTCAGCCCCTGACGTGCAAGGGAACGGATCACAGACAATACTTCGCCCACCATGGTGGGATCCAGGGCGGAGGTGGGCTCGTCAAAGAGAACGATTTCCGGTTCCATGGCCAGTGTCCGGGCAATGGCGGCCCGCTGCTTCTGGCCTCCGGAAAGCTCGTCCGGGTAGGACAACGCCTTGTCGCCCAGACCCACGGTACGCAGCAGCTCCATTCCCTTGTCATAGGCCTCCTGACGGCTCTTTCCCAAAAGGGAGACCGGGCCGGCCATGATATTCTCGATGATGGTCATGTGGTTGAACAGGTTGAAGGACTGGAATACCATGCCCATCTTCCGACGAAGCAGATGCACCTTGCACTTTGGGTCCGTGATAGCCTGCCCTTTTATGAGGATCTCACCGGAGGTGGGCTTTTCCAGCAGGTTGATGCACCGCAGCAGGGTGGATTTTCCTGTGCCGGAAGGGCCGATGATAGAGATGACCTCACCTTTGCCGATCTCGACGCTTACGTCCTTCAGCGGCGTAACACCGGGGTATTCTTTTCTCAGATGTCGGATCGTGATCATGGCAGGTTCACCCCCTTGATGCTTCTGTTTTTACGGTTCGGCTGGACTCTGCGCTCAATGGGCTTTAGCAAAGAGGTCAGCAGCCATGCGATGATAAAGTAAATGACAGCGGTGCTGATAAGCGGGAAAAAGGCCTCATAGGTGCGGCTTCGGATGATATCGCTCATTTTGGTCAGATCCTGCACAGCGATGTATCCCACCACAGAAGTCATTTTGATCAGGGAGATAAACTCGCCCTTAAACACAGGCAAAAACTGCCGTGCGGCCTGAGGCATGACAATCTGGAGGAAGGCCCGCGATCGGGTGTAGCCCAGCGCCAGAGCAGCTTCTGTCTGTCCCCGATCCACTGACTGAATGCCGGTGCGGATCATCTCACACACATAGGCAGCCAGATTCAG
>JAZNFJ010000098.1:0-30981 GCA_045589035.1 Candidatus Avilachnospira sp.
GTATCCTTGGAACCCAGACCGTAACGGCCGCCGATGACGGTCAGCTGCTTGCCGGCGTTGGCCAGAGCGGTGACGACATCCAGATACAGAGGCTCGCCCATGGAGCCGGGCTCCTTGGTGCGGTCCAGAACAGCGATCTTCTTGCAGGTTGCGGGGATAGTTGCCAGGAACTTCTCGGTTGCGAAGGGACGGTACAGGCGGACCTTGATCAGACCGACCTTTTCGCCGTGAGCATTCATGTAGTCGATGACTTCTTCAGCCACGTCGCAGATGGAGCCCATAGCAACGATGACGCGGTCAGCATCGGCAGCGCCGTAGTAGTTGAACAGCTGATAATCGGTGCCCAACTTTTCGTTGATCTTGCCCATGTACTTCTCAACCACTGCAGGCAGAGCATCGTAGTACTTGTTGCAGGCTTCGCGGTGCTGGAAGAAGATATCGCCGTTTTCGTGAGAACCGCGGGTAGCAGGACGCTCAGGGTTCAGAGCATGCTTGCGGAACTCGTTGACAGCGTCCATGTTGCACATTTCCTTCAGATCGGCATAATCCCATGCAGCGACCTTCTGAATCTCGTGAGAGGTACGGAAACCGTCAAAGAAGTTCAGGAAGGGAACCTTACCTTCGATGGCAGCCAGGTGAGCAACGGGAGCCAGATCCATGACTTCCTGGACATTGCCTTCGGCCAGCATAGCGAAACCGGTCTGACGGCAGGCCATGACGTCGGAGTGATCGCCGAAGATGTTCAGGGCATGGGAGGAAACGGTACGTGCGGAAACATGGAAGACGCAGGGCAGCAGTTCGCCGGCGATCTTGTACATGTTGGGGATCATCAGCAGCAGACCCTGAGAAGCGGTGTAGGTGGTAGTCATAGCACCTGCACCCAGAGAGCCGTGAACGGTACCGGAAGCACCGGCTTCGGACTGCATTTCGCAGACCTTAACGGTGGTGCCGAAGATGTTCTTACGGCCCTGAGCAGACCACTGATCGACATAGTCGGCCATGGGGCTGGAAGGAGTGATGGGGAAAATACCGGCAACTTCAGTAAACGCATAAGACACGTGAGCCGCAGCGTTGTTGCCGTCCATAGTAATGAATTTTCTGGCCAATTTAGTAACCTCCTATTTATTTGCCCATTGAGATTTTTGTGGGCATAAATTCATAACATAATCCTAACACATAACGACCTTTTTGTAAATGAATAAAAACAAAATAATTCTTGGTTTTCCGACATATTTATAGTAGAATATCCAGAGAAATAGTAAGGGAGGAGCAGCGGTATGTACAGCAGGGTCAGCAGCATGGGTCTGCAGGGCATCGAAGGCTATGAAGTAGCTGTGGAATGCTATATTACAAACGGGCTTCCGGGCTTTGATATTGTAGGTTTGCCGGATACAGCGGTAAAAGAATCCCGTGAACGGGTCCGTGCTGCCATTAAGAACTGCGGGTTTAAATTCCCGGTCAGCCGGATCACTCTGAATTTGGCTCCTGCCGGGACGAAAAAGACCGGCACCCTTTATGACCTTCCGATTTTACTTGGTATTCTTTTGGCAAGCGGTAATTTGCAAGCACCAAAACAGCGGAGTGCCTTTCTGGGAGAATTGAGTCTGGAAGGCAGACTCAGACCGGTACAGGGC
Organism: Candidatus Avilachnospira sp.; assembly: GCA_045589035.1. Lineage (GTDB taxonomy): Bacteria > Bacillota > Clostridia > Oscillospirales > Oscillospiraceae > Avoscillospira. The sequence goes on from JAZNFJ010000098.1 coordinate 1,635, forward strand.
ATGCTGCCTATGGCATTGGCCGCCAAGGCCTGTGGGTTTGAAGCCATCTATGTGCCGAAAGAGAATGCACCGGAGGCATCTCTGGCGGAGGGATTGACGGTTTACGGTGTGGAGGATGTAAGAAGCCTGCTGTATCATCTGACCGGTGAGAAACCGCTGGAGCCGACTCCGGTTTGGCAGCCGGAAACAGAAGCCAATGCCCTTTTGGATTATGCGGATGTCAAAGGCCAGTATCAGGCAAAGCGCGCTTTGGAGATTGCCGCAGCAGGTGGGCATAATATCTTACTGGTGGGTCCTCCCGGATCGGGTAAAAGTATGCTTGCCAAGCGCTTGCCGTCCATTTTGCCGCCTCTTTCCAGAGAGGAAGCCTTGGAAGTGACGAAAATTCACTCCGTCATGGGTCTGCTGACACCGGAGCATCCCATGGTATCTGTCAGCCCCTTCTGTGATCCCCATCACACCATTTCTTCTGCGGGACTTGCAGGCGGCGGCAGCAATCCCAGACCCGGTGCGGTCTCTCAGGCACATCACGGTGTGCTGTTTCTGGATGAACTGCCGGAATTTAAGCAGGATACACTGGAAGTTCTCCGTCAGCCTTTAGAGGATGGAAAGGTGACCATATCCAGAGTAGCGGGCACACTGGCATATCCCAGCCAGTTTATGCTGGTCTGCGCTATGAACCCCTGCAAATGCGGTTGGTATGGCGATCCCAGCGGTCGCTGCACCTGCACCCCGCGTTCCGTAAGGCAGTATCTCAGCCGAATCAGCGGACCGCTGCTGGATCGGATCGATCTGATTGTGGAAGTTCCTGCCCTCAGCTTTTCTGAGGTCAGTTCCAAAGCGGAAGCAGAGCCATCTTCTGTCATCAGACAGCGTGTGACCGATGCCAGAGAGATTCAGAGAAGCCGCTTTGCAGGCACGAAAACCTTTGACAATGCCTCTATGGATCCCAAACAAATGCGAACCTACTGCGCATTGTCTGAGGAGTGCTCCGGTCTGATGAAAGCTGCCTTTGATACGCTTGGTCTGACGGCCAGAAGTTATGACCGTGTTCTGCGCGTGGCAAGAACCATTGCGGATCTGGCAGGCTGCGAGGAGATTGAGCCGATGCATATTGCGGAGGCTGTACAGTATCGGACATTCCAATTGGATGTTGAGGAATAAAGGAGATAACCATGAACGAGATTTTTCTGTTGAAATTGGGCGAAATTGTCCTGAAGGGTCAAAACCGCCGTGCCTTTGAAGCCTGTCTGAAGGGCAATATCCGTAAGCGCATCAAGTCATTCGGTCAGTTCCGGGTCTTTTTGAAGCAGTCCACCATTTATGTTGAGCCGGAAACCGATGATTGTGATCTGGACGGTGCCTGGGAAGCCTGCGGCACGGTGTTTGGCATTGCCTCCATGTGCCGCTGCCATCCCTGCGAGAAAGATTTGGATTCCATTTTTAAGGGTGTTGTGTCCTATCTGGGCGATGATTTGACCACCAAGCGCAGTTTCAAGGTGGAAAGCAAACGTGCCGATAAGCAGTTCCCTCTGAACTCCATTCAGATCTCTCAGGAGATCGGTGGCCGTCTGGCGGAGGAGTTCCCCCATGTGGCAGTGGATGTCCACAATCCCGACTATGTGGTCAATGTGGAAGTCCGTGACTATGCAGCCTATGTCCATGGTCCTTCTGTTCCCGGTGCAGGTGGTCTGCCCACCGGTATGGGCGGCAGAGCTGCGGTGCTGCTGTCCGGCGGTATTGACTCTCCCGTTGCGGGCTATATGATCGCCAAGCGCGGTGTGGAACTGGAGTGTGTCCACTTCTTCTCCTATCCCTATACTTCCGAAAGAGCCAAGGAGAAGGTTCTGGAACTGGCACGGTTGATGACCAAGTACTGCGGCCGCATGACCGTGGATATCGTCGGCTTCACCCAGATCCAGGAAGCCATCCGTGACAACTGCCCTGAGGAATACTTCACCCTCATTATGCGCCGGTTTATGATGCGGATCTCTCAGAGAATTGCCAGAGATCACGGCTGTAAGGCACTGGTCACCGGTGAAAATCTGGGCCAGGTTGCTTCCCAGACCATGGAAGCTATGAATGTCACCGGTGCGGTGGTGGATATGCCTGTCTTTATGCCCCTGATCGGTATGGATAAGGAAGAAATCGTGACCATTGCCCGCAGAATTGGCACCATGGAAACTTCCATTCTGCCCTATGAGGACTGCTGCACCGTCTTTACCCCCAGACATCCCAAGACCAAGCCTGTTCTGAGCCAGGTGGAAGCCGTGGAAGCGAAACTGGATGTGGAAGCGCTGATTGCGCAGGCGTTGGAACAGACAGAAAAGATCACTGTGAAATACTATGAAGACTGAGAAGCTGGTTTCCGTTCTGAAGGAAAAAGCTCTCACCATATCAACGGCTGAGAGCTGTACTGGCGGCGGAATTGGTCATGCGGTGACTGCTGTTTCCGGCAGTTCCTCAGTTTATGCAGGCGGTGTGATCTCCTATACCAACGAGGTGAAGGAGAAGGTGCTGGGTGTTCCGGCCGAGATTTTAGAACAGTACGGAGCTGTGTCCTCTCAGACGGCAAAAGCCATGGCTGAGGGTGTCAGAAACCTTCTGCATACAGATTTTGGTGTCAGCGTTACCGGTTTGGCAGGGCCCAATGGCGATGGCAGCGGGAAACCTGTGGGACTTGTCTATATTGGTGTTTCTGATAAAACATCTGCAGATGTTCACGAGTTTGTGTTTAAAGGTGATCGCCAGTCTGTTCGCGCGCAGGCTGTGGATGCGGCAATCGAATTGCTTTTGAACGCCATAAAAAATGCCGAACCTTAAAGGTTCGGCATTTTTGCGTCTATCATTCTTCTTCAGCTTTGAAGTTGGGGTTAAAGTTGACAATGACGGAACTCTCTTCAAAGGGCTTGACTGCCTCTGCGACCTCGGGAATGGGATTATCCCAGACATCCACCTGGATCAGATTGTGATTGCCGGACAGGGGTGAAATGTCTTTGATCTTGTTGTAATCGAGGTTTACATAATTCAAAGAAGCGATTCCTGCAAGACCGGAAAGATCCTCGATTTCATTGTAGTTGGCAGAGAACTGTACCAATGCACAGGCGGCTTCATCAAAATCAGGGATTTCGGTGATTTTATTATGATCGGCTTTGAATACAGTCAGCATCTCCAGGCTGGTGAGGACAGAAATGTCTTCAATGAGATTCTCGGAAAGAACCAGTTCAGAGAGCTTGCTGCAGGTTTCCAGAGGGCTGAGATCTGCTATCTTGTTGTTGGATGCAAGTAAAGTTGTCAGTTCCTCTTTCTCTGAAAGACTGCCAAGAGCAGAGATGCTGCAGCGGGTGATGTTGACGGATGTCAGCTTGCTGCAGGTGCTCAGACCGGCAATGGAGGAGATGGGGTTGTTTGCAAGGTCCACTTCTTCCAGATCCAGCATCAGGGAAAGAATACCAATATCCTCAATAGAATTGTTGGAGAGGGTCAGATGGGTTAGCTTTGTCAGCGTGGAGAAGGGAGTGAGATCCGTAATGGCGCAGCCATCCAGCGTCAGCTTTCGCAGTTCGGTCAGAGAGCCTATGGCTTCCAGACCGTCGGTGGAGATGGTGCAGCCGGACAGATCCAGTTCTGTCAGTCCGGGCAGCTGCCGAAGAACGGAGAAGTCCAAGCCGGAGATATTATGTACGGACAGGGACTTCAGACCGGCAAAATGAGGAAGGTCTTCAATGGTCGTGACAGTTTCGGGCAAATTCAGCACAGAAATGGTCCAGAGATCGTCGGTCATGATGGTGTCATCTGCTTCCAGATGCAGTAGTTCGCGGACCGTTGCATCCACAGATGCGTCGGCAAGATTGGCTTCCTCAACCACACCGCCGACAGTATAACCGCAGACAGCAGCGGGACTCACCAGTCCGTCTTCGTTTACAGCCAAAGCAATGACCGTTGTTTCACCGGTGGCCAGTTCCACAGGTCCGGTATAGAGATGACTGTCGTTGGAGGGATATTCGCCGTTGGTGGTGAAATAAATGGCAGGTTCATCGGATTCAGCGAAGACCTGGATGTATTCGTTATAGTAGCCGCTTTCCGGCGTAATAACGGGAGCTGCCGGTCTTTGCTGCGTCAGAGTTTCTTTTACAGACTCGCTGCTGATACGATCCAGCATCTGCACAGCGTCCAAAAGTTTATCCTGCTCCACATAAGTGCGGCACAGAGCCGTATACAGTTCTGCATTGTGAGGATTGGCGGCAATGGCGCTGACAAGGGTATATTCTGCCTTGGTGTAGTTTCCGGATGCGGCATAAGTTTCTGCCAGTTCCATAGGCAGATCTGCCCGGTTCGGCATCAGTTTCCAGGCACTGTTGTAGTAAGAAACAGAACGGCTGTAACGGCCTCTCTCGGCCATTCGCTGCGCGCTGTTCTGCAGCAGATTTGCGGCGATGGAAGGATTATAAAACAGGAAAAACCAGCAGGCAGTGACCAGCAAAATCACGACCAAAGCCACTGGAATGATGATTTTCAAATACTTTTTCATGGGGCATCTCCAATCAGCATAGATAGAAGTATTATAATCCAATTCGGGAAAAGTGTCAATAAAAGTACGGGAATAACTGATTATAATGCAGCATAGCTTTGCAGCAAGGGGGGGATTGTCCGTGATGGGTTCGATCTTGGCGGGACTGACAGCGGTGCTCTTTGCTGCGGTTATGCCTATTCTGTTGCTGCCGCCTGCGGCGGAGATGCCGAAAGTGCCGCGGATGCTGGTAATTGAAGAAGAGAGGAACAGGGAAGAAGCATCAGAAGTTCGGCTTCGGGTGGGAAATTGTGTGGAGGAATTGCCACTGGAGGAATATCTGGTTGGTGTAGTTCTGTCTGAAATGCCAATCTCTTTTCATGAGGAAGCCCTGAAGGCACAAGCGGTTGCGGCGCGGACATTTACTTTGCGTCAGATGGATAACGGAAAGCACGAAGATTGTGACTTGTGCGATCAAAGCAGCTGTTGTCAGGCGTGGACAGGACAGGCTGCCATGGAAAATAAACTGGGGAACAGCTGGGAGCAATACTGGGAGAAGGCTGCCGCAGCGGTAAAATCCACAGAGGGGGTCGTCCTGACCTACGAGGGTGAACTGATCGATGCGGTTTATTTTTCCTGTTCCGGCGGGAGTACGGAAGCTGCTGTGGCTGTCTGGGGAAGCGAAGTGCCATATTTACAGTCAGTGGAAAGTCCGGGAGAAGAACAGGCTGGAAAGTTTCTCTCAGAAAAAATTGTATCCACCGACGAATTCAGAAAAGTCATTCTGCAGGCACAACCTTTGGCAGATATGAGTGGCAGACCGGGTAGTTGGATCGGTCAGGTATCCTATACCGACGGCGGCGGGGTGGAGAAGATCTCCATTGGCGGTATTTCCTTTTCCGGTACACAGATTCGACAGATGTTTGCATTGAATGCAACCAGTTTTACCATTCGTGCGGATGGAGAAAATTTTGTCTTTTCCGTAAAAGGCTACGGTCATCGGGTTGGGATGAGTCAGTACGGTGCCAATGCCATGGCAGAAGAGGGGAAGAATTATGCAGAAATTTTACGCCATTACTATGATGGTGTTATGCTTGAAAAATGGCAATAAAAAGAGCAGCAAACCGAAGTTTGCTGCTCTTTTGCATACTTTTTAGAACAGGTTCAGAGCCAGAGTCAGAACCATAAACACACCGGCGATCCACTTGGTCAGCTTAACCAGCATAGCATCACGGGAAGAGCCCTTGTTCTTGGACAGGAAGCTGTCGGAAGAACCGGTAATGGCACTCAGACCGCCTTCCTTGCCGGACTGCATCATAACGATAGCAACAAGAGCGACAGCGCACAGCACCTGAATAACGGTGAGAATGATATGCAGAACTTTCATAATTCCTCCAAAGCGTCAAAATGACGGCCGTTATTCCGGCGAACGGCAAGCCGAGTTTTTATTACATAGCAATGTGTATAATAACACATAAATCGGGGTAATGCAAGGGAAATTTTACAAAACCAATTACTTTGTTGCCCACTGACCGGTTGCCATACAGTTGAGGTAGGCATTGATAAAACCGTCAAGTTCGCCGTCCATGACCGCATTGATGTTGGTCATTTCATAGGCGGTGCGGGTATCCTTGGCAAGGGTGTAGGGCATAAAGACATAGCTGCGGATCTGGCTGCCCCATTCGATTTTTTGCTGTACACCCTTAATATCGGAGATCTTTTCAAAATGCTCTCTCTGCTGAATTTCCACCAGCTTGGAGCGCAGCATCTTCATACACTGTTCCTTGTTCTGGAACTGGTCGCGCTGGGTCTGGCAGGAAACCACGATGCCGGAAGGCTTGTGGATCAGACGGACGGCAGAGGAGGTCTTGTTAATATGCTGACCGCCTGCACCGGAGGAACGGAAGACCTGCATTTCAATGTCGTCGGGACGGATATCCACTTCCACATCGTCGTCAATTTCGGGAATAACTTCCACAGCTGCGAAAGAGGTCTGACGACGGCCAGCGGCATCAAAGGGAGAAACACGGACCAGACGGTGAACACCGTTTTCACTCTTAAGGAAACCGTAGGCATTGGTGCCCTCGATCATAATACTGGCAGACTTCAGGCCGGCTTCATCGCCGTCGATATAGTCCAAAATCTTATAGGTAAAGCCATGGCGCTCTGCCCAGCGGGTGTACATACGGTAGAGCATCTGGCACCAGTCCTGTGCTTCTGTACCGCCTGCACCAGCCTGGAAGGAAACCAGCGCATTGTTGCTGTCATAGTCACCGGTGAGAAGGGTTTCCAGACGGGTGGCCTCCATCTGATCTTCCAGAGCGGTGTAGCCTTCGGTCAGTTCCTCCAGCATGCTCTCGTCGTTTTCTTCCTGTGCCATCTCGATGATGGTCATCAGATCGTCCCAACTCTCCTGCATTTTGTGATAGCGGCCAATCTTGGCTTCCAGCTGACGGGAACGCTTCATAACCTGCTGAGAAACAGACTGGTTATCCCAGAAACCGGGAGATTCGATCTGTGCCTGCAGACGTTCCAGTTCTTCCTCACATGCTCCCAGATTGAGGGAGTCGGAAAGACCATCCAGCTTGGGCTTGATACCGGTCAATTTTACCTTATATTCATCAAATTCGATCATACTCATATTAGATACCACACTTTATCAATTTATGCCCACCTATTATACAGAAAAAACCCTTGACTGTAAAGAGAAAAGTTCGTTTTTATAGGTGATCCGCAGGCAGATTGCGAAGGAATTTCAGCGCCATGGGTACGGATACGGCGAAGGTGATCACATCAGCCACGGGCTGCGCCAGCTGAATGCCTCTGAGTCCCAAAAACATCGGCAGGATCAGAATGGCGGGAATGTAGCACAGACCACTTCTTAAAGCGGAGAGAACAGCGGATTTACCTGCAAAGCCGGTACTTTGGAACATCATGTTGCTGCTGACGCACATGGCAAGGAACAAGCAGCCAAAACAGTTGATCCGCAAGGCGGGTACGGCGATTTCCACTACCTGTGGATCCGGCTGGAAGAGTCGGGCCAGAGGTGCTGCAAACAGGAAGCAGACCACAGCCATGGTACCGATGAGTATTTCACCGGCAAAGGAGGTGAACCAAAAGCCCTTTTTGACCCGGCTGTACTTTTTTGCACCGTAGTTGAATGCTGCTACCGGCTGGAAACCCTGACCGATGCCAATGCCGAAGGAGAATACAAAGTTGACGATTCTGCCCACGATACTCATGGCGGCTACAGCTGCATCTCCGTAGACGCCTGCACTGTGGTTCAGCAGGGTGGTGGAAAGGCTGCCCAATCCCTGCCGCAGCAGAGCGGGAAAGCCAATCTTCAAAATCGGAATAATACCGTTATTTAGATGTTTGGGAGATTTCAATCGGCTTTGGGTCTTGCCGGACAGGAACATAAACAGCAGAATGGAAAAACTGACAATTTGGGAAAATGCTGTTGCAATGCCGGCACCGGCAGTTCCCAGACCAAATCCAAGAATCAGAATGGGGTCCAATATCATATTGAGGATGCCGCCAATGGTCATGCCGATCATGGCATGGAAGGACATTCCCTCATAACGGAGAATATTGTTCAGAACGCAGCTGGAGGTGTAGAAGGGGCCAGCCAGCAAAATCCATCGGGCATAGCTTCTGGCATAGGGAAGAATGGTATTGGTACTGCCCAGCAGGTGCATCAAAGGATCAAGGAATAAAAGACCTAAAATACTAATGACCAGTCCTGTTCCAAAAGCACACCAGAAACCTGTGGTTGCAACCCGGGTGGCGGTTTCGGAGTCATGCTGCCCCAACCTGCGGGAGATGATGCTGCCGGAGCCCTGACCCCAAGTGAAGCCGAAGGCCTGCAGGATGGCCATGAGAGTGAATACCACGCCGATGGCACCGGAGGCGCTCTTGCCCAGAGAGCCGACAAAATAGGTGTCAGCCATATTATAGATATTGGTGATGAGCATGCTGGCAATGGTGGGGATTCCCAGTTTTGTGATCAGTCTGGGAATGGGGGTTTCCGTCATACGGCGGAATTTTTCAGCTTCTTGTGCATGGCTGTTCATCTGTCATCACCTCCCGTCTATTGTACATCAAATCAAATGGTTTGCAAAGGGTGGATCTTTGCGATATAATGAGAAAAACGAGCAAAGGGGCATGATCGTGAGTCCGTTCCATTTTCATACAAAAGTATTTTACGGTGATATTGATAATTCTCTGAATTTAAGCTTATCCGGCGCTTTGCGGCTGATGCAGGAAGCTGCTGTGATGCATGCTGCCCAGTCCGGTTATTCTGTCATGGATGTGGAGCGGACAAGGGTGGTCTGGCTGCTGGTCCAGTGGCGGGTTCGCCTTACGGGTCAAGTGAAATGGAATGAGCCGGTGGAAGTGATCACATGGCCTCAAACCATGGAAAAACTGACTTCCAATCGCTGTTTCCGTATTCTGGATGCGCAAGGCAGGGAAGTGGCGATTGGCGAGAGTATCTGGCTTCTGGCCAATGCCGATACAGGTCGGGTCATGCGGATACCGCAGGAGGTTGCGGATGCCTATGATTTGATCCCTGACGGTGTCTTTGAAGAGCCTTTTGAAAAAATGCCCCACGATATTGGCGAAAAAACGCTTTCTGCGAAGGTTGAACGACGGGATCTGGATACCAACCGTCATGTAAACAATCTGGTCTATCTGGATTACGCAAAGGAGGCGCTGCCTGTTGAAATCCCCCTGCAGGATTATCCCGAAGTGGTGATCCGCTACCATCGGCAGCTGCTTCTGGGTGATGCGTTTTATTGCTATCATACAGCGTTGCCTGATGGGCATGTGGTGCAGATCTGCGGTGAGAAAACCACCCATGTTCACAGTACAGTCCTGTTTCGAAAATAAAAAAAGGAAAGCACATTTGTGCTTTCCTTTTTTGCTGTAATGTTATCGTCCGGAGTCAAAGGACTTGCTGTTTTCGGACAGCTTGGTGTTCTTTTCCAGATTGGAAATTGCTTCGGTCATCTGCGGCTCGAAAGACTCGAACAGCTTGGACTGAATGGCGGATCGGATAGGCAGGACCTGGAAGCGGCCGTCTACACCTTCGCCGGCATCGAGAATGTACAGGGGAGTGTAGCTGGCATTGGAGATGGTGGTCTTGCCGGTTGCACCGCTCTTGGTGAACTCCAGATTGAGGATCAGGCTTTCCATGGAGTATTCCTTATCCATATCGGAAACGAAGTTACCCAGGCTGTATGCCACGAAGCAGGTCTTCTTTTCGCCGTCGGTGGTGGTGACATCCATGTAACCCATGGGGCCTGCCACATGGCTGTGAGAACCGAGGATGACATCCACACCGTTCTCCAGCATCAGTTCCGTAATGTCTTCCTGACTTTCGCTGATGCCCAGTTCAAATTCGCTGCCCCAGTGGCACAATGCCACGATGACATCGGGCTTCAGAGCCTTTGCATCGTCAATACGGTCCAGAATAGTCGTGGCATCGATCTTGGTGTAGGTATCGGTGTAGTCGCTGTACAGCAGATCCACGCAGTATTCGTTGTTGGTGGGCAGGGTTCTGCCGTCAACACCCTTGGTGAAGCCGATGAATGCGACTTTAATGCCGCTGGGGGTTTCACGCATGATGGCGCCTGCACCGGGCTGCTCATCGGGATCGGAGATGTGCGTACCGACATTGTCAATGCCGACGGAGTTGAGGAACTTGGCGGTATTTGCCAGGCCGTTCAGACCGTTGGTGATGGAGTAGGTATTGGCGGTCAGCATCACATCAAAACCCAGGGACTGCAGATTGTTTGCCAGAATTTCCGGTGCGTTCCAGCTGGGCTTGCCTGCATAGGGGGCGCTGCCGGTCATGTTCATTTCCAGATTGCCCACCGTCAGATCAGCATTCATGGTGTAGGCGGAAACAGCCAGGAAACAATCGGAAAAATCGTAAGAAAGATCCTCCTGTTGTGCGTCCATCAGCTGGGTATCATAGAACATGATATCGCCTACAGCTGCCAGAGTTGCCTTTCGATCCGGTTCTGCTACGATGACCTCCTCTTCTTCGGAAGGGGGCAGGATGATATCCTGCTGATCATCCTTGGGCTGCTTGGGAGAGCATCCCTTTACAAGCAAAACGATCAACAAAACCAAAACAACGGCAGCGGCAATGAGGATGATTCTCTGCTGCTTCTGGCGCTTGCGTTTCATTTCCATACGGCGCATCCGACGCTGTTCCAGCAGATCGTCATCGCGCTCGAAACCTTCATTCCATTCGGACATGATATCCCTCCTTAGTGGTATGGTTTCAACTATTATACTATATAATGTGCAATTCCACAATCCATTTTTTGTAAATTTCTGGATTTTAAAGAAAATACCGGGTTGGCGAAAGTGCCTCGGTGTGATATAATGGGGCAAAATGTCTGAAAAGATCAAAGGAGCAGTTATGAAACAACGGAAAGGAAACGGCTTTGCAGGCAAACTGGCACTTATCGTGCTTTGTGTTGCGCTGGTGGTTGCCATTATATGGGGAATCAGACAGGCTGTTGTCAGATTGAAGCTGTATGCGGAAAACGCATTGATATATTCAGAAAGTGCCGGTGACGAAAACGAGGATGACTGGAGCGATGTGCCTTCTGCGGAACATGCTTTGCCCCGGAACACCTACAAGAGCACGGGATTTTATGAAGATAACGGCATTCGTTATTATGAAAATGACGGAATGATCGGCAAAGCAGGTATCGATGTATCTGCATTCCAGCCTTCCATTGACTGGGCGCAGGTCAAGGAAGCAGGCATTGATTTTGCTATGATCCGTCTGGGCTACCGGGGATACGCAACCGGCCTGCTGGATCTGGATGACTGTTTCCTCAAGCACATGGACGGTGCTTTGGATGCGGGGCTGGAGGTAGGTGTGTATTTCTTCTCTCAGGCACTGACACCGGAAGAAGCCATTGAAGAAGCGGAATATGTGCTCACCTGGCTGGAAGGTTATGACATTTCCTATCCCGTGGCCTTTGACTGGGAAGAAGTGGAAGGCCCTGCCCGTACCGATGAGATGAATATGCTCAATTTGACGGCATGCGCCGAAGCTTTTTGCAAAACCATTGAAGATGCTGGATATGAAGCTTCCGTCTACTTCAATCAGGCCTACGGCTATGAACAGCTGAATCTGGTCAGCCTGCGGGACTATGAGTTCTGGCTGGCAGAGTACGCTGATGCTCCCACATTTGCATATGATTTTACCATGTGGCAGTATACCAACGAAGGTACTGTTCCGGGCATATCTGGAAATGTGGATATGAATATTTACTTCAAAAAATAAGAGAAGATCAAAAGATCTTCTCTTATTTTTATCTGATTCTATGTATTAAAGCACTTCGTTGAGCAGATGCAGGCTGTGGTCAACCAGACGCTCAGCCACACCGGCTTTGAAGATGGAGGAGCGGGCTTCATAGCCACCCTCGTCGTAAGCTTCCTGCATGGGGAAGTAGCCTTCATTGCCATTGGAAAGGCAGCAGGCCATGGTTACAGGGAAGTTGGAAGCGGCCTTGATGGCACGGCCGATTCCGGTGAAGGGCTCGCCGGGAATTGCCAGAATTGCAACAGGTCCAAAGGCAATGGCGGTAAGCTGTGTGGGGTAGAACTCGGGTCCATGCTCCAAGTTCTTCATGCGGATGGATTCTGCAACCACGGTGGTCAGTTCCATGCCTTCAAAGGGAATGTCACAGTCACGGCCGGCCTCATGGAGTTCCACGTATTTGTAAGCCTGCTTCAGCTCTTCTGCGGTAGGCATATTGGAGGGCAGCTCGATTTTCAACTCGGCAAACTTCAGATCTTCTACGGGAACGAAGTGAACCTTGGTGTAGACCTGCAGAACACCGCCTGCAACCACACGGCCCATGTGAGCTGCGTGCTCGTAGCCGCGTCCGACACCGTCAAAGCCGTTGGGGTCAATGCCGTTAAAATCGCCGACCTTAGAGGTAACTTTAATGTGGTTAACATCGCCTTGCACACCATTGAGGACAACCATCTTGATATTGGGCAGGGCGGCTTCCAGTGTGCGGCGGGCGAAGCCGGGCCAGTCGCCGGTGACTTTGCAGCCGCCAACGGTGTCAGGGTGTGTGCCGAAATTGGCAATGACGATTTCTTCGCCGCCTTCACGGACGAAGCGAACCACATACAGACGCTCATCCACATCGCCAATGGGAGCCACAATATCGGGATTACCGATACCGGGATTGGTGCGGACAGAGCCGTCCTTCATACGGAAGCGGCGAACAAAGGAAATATCGGGAGCAGAGCTAAGACCCCAGCCAACCTTGGCAGGCTTCAGATCCTGGAAAGCACGGATTGCTGCAGAACCCATCTGGCGGATAATATATTTATCAAAATCAGGGTCACTGTTTTCACAGCAAACGGCAGGTGCTACATGGGTGTGGGTGGTGTGGATAATGACAGAATCGTAATCCAGGCCGGTAGCTTCAGCAACAGCAGTGCGAAGCGTCTTCATGCCGGTCTGCGGAATGGCCATCAAATCCATTGCCATGACAATGGCTTTTTTGCCATTACACTCAAAAGCGATGGAATTAACCTCCAGCTCATCCAGAACACCTTCCACATAGCGATCCAGATAGTAGCCGTTGATATAGACGCCCATGGGGGGTGTGATGTTTACACGGGAAAAACCGACTTTGAATTCAGACATGACAATACCTCCAAGAAGTAAAACTAATTACATTATAAACCAGAAGCATTTGAAATGCATTAAAAATTGGACAAACAATTTGTTTTTTTCGACATAAAAATCCGTCCCGAAATTTCTTCGGGACGAATTTAGAGATTGCGATGCACCGAAGAATCAGAATTTGAAGCTGTCTTTCAGAGAAACGGCGCGGTTAAAGACCAGATGATCGGGCTTGGAGTCCTTGCTGTCGGCACAGAAGTAGCCGGTACGCATGAACTGGAAGCGGTCGGCAGGCTGGGTGTTGCCCAGAGAAGCCTCCACTTTGCAGCCGGTCAGAACCTCCAGAGAATTGGGGTTCAGGCAGGACAGGAAATCCTTGTCGGCGGCATCGGGATTGGGGTCATTGAACAGGTTATCATACTGACGAATTTCGGCTTCGATGCAGGTTTCTGAATCGACCCAGTGGATGGTTGCGCCCTTGACCTTGCGGCCGTCGGCAGGATCACCGCCACGGGATTCGGGGTCATAGGTGGCGAGAACTTCCACCACATTGCCGTTTTCGTCCGTGTTGAACCCGGTGCACTGAATGAGGTAAGCGCCCTTCAGTCGGCACTCGGGACCGTTGGGATACAGACGCTTATACTTGGGAATGGGCTCAGCCAGAAAGTCGTCGGCCTCGATCCAGAGATTTCTGGAGAAGGTAACTTCACGGGTACCGTCTTCTGGACGGTTGGGATTGTTCTCCACCGTGACGGTTTCAGACTGACCTTCGGGATAGTTGGTGATGGTCAGCTTGATCGGCTTCAGAACAGCCATGACGCGCTGTGCGCTTTCGTTCAGATCTTCACGCAGGCAGAACTCCAGGAATGCATAGGGGATGGTGTTGGGACTCTTGGCGACACCGATTCTTTCACAGAAGTTGCGGATAGAGGCGGGGGTGTAGCCACGGCGGCGCAGACCGCAGAGTGTGGGCATTCTGGGATCGTCCCAGCCGGAAACATAGCCGTATTCTACCAAAGCGCGGAGTTTCCGTTTGCTCAGGACGGTATGGTCGATACCCAGACGGGCAAATTCAATCTGCCGGGGACGGTGGGGGACGGAAACATTGTCCACCACCCAGTTGTACAGAGGACGGTGGTTTTCAAACTCCAGAGAGCACAGGGAGTGGGTAATGCCTTCCAATGCATCCTGAATGGGATGAGCAAAGTCGTACATGGGGTAGATGCACCACTTGTCGCCCTGCCGATGATGGTGCATGTGGCGGATGCGGTAGATAACCGGATCGCGCATGTTGAAGTTGCCGGAAGCCAGATCAATCTTGGCGCGGAGGGTCATGGCGTTGTCGGGGAATTCGCCGGCACGCATGCGGGCAAAGAGATCCAGACTTTCCTCGATGGGACGGTCACGGAAGGGGGACTTTGCGGGAGTGTCGGTATCACCGCGGTATTCCTTGAACTGCTCGGGGGTCAGTTCGCAGACATAAGCCAGACCCTTCTTGATGAGTTCTACAGCAAACTCATAGTCCTTTTCAAAGTAATCGGAGCCGTAGAAGAAACGGTCGCCCCAGTCGAAGCCCAGCCAATGAATGTCTTCCTGAATGGCATTGACAAACTCCACATCTTCCTTGGTGGGGTTAGTGTCATCCATACGAAGGTTGCACATGCCGCCAAACTTTTCGGCAGTGCCAAAGTCGATGCACAGAGCCTTGCAGTGGCCGATGTGCAGATAACCGTTGGGTTCGGGCGGGAAACGGGTATGGACGGTCTTGCCCTCATACTGACCGCCTTCGGCAATGTCTTCTGTAATAAACGCATGAATAAAATTCTGCGATTCGTTGGTCCTGATTTCGTCAGCCATAATTTACATCCTCTCGTCGGATTTTTCTGAATAGTTATTATATACCATTCCTGTTCGTTTCGCAAGATTTCTGTGATTTTTTTCTGTAATTGTAAAGAAAGTGAAAACTTGCTGATTTTTTAAAAATTCCTCTTTCAAAATTGGTGGTTTTATTATAAAATAGATGGGAAGTGAAAAGAGAGATTGGAGTGTTTCAACATGAATCAACCCAAATATAAGCGCGTACTGCTGAAGATCAGCGGTGAAGCGCTGGCAGGTGACCAGCACCGCGGTCTGGACTTTGAAGTTATCGGCAGTGTGTGCGATGTGGTCAAGCAGTGTGTGGAACTGGGCGTCCAGGTCGGTATCGTCGTAGGCGGCGGCAACTTCTGGCGCGGTCTGAAGGACGGCGGCGACCGTATGGAGCGTACCCGTGCCGACCACATGGGTATGCTGGCAACGGTTATCAATGCCCTGGCAGTGGCCGACTGCCTGGAACAGAGAGGTGTGGAAGTCCGTGTGCAGACTGCCATCGCCATGAATGCCATTGCTGAGCCTTACATCCGCGGCCGTGCCATCCGTCATCTGGAAAAGGGCCGTGTGGTCATCTTCGGCTGCGGCACCGGCAATCCCTTCTTCTCCACAGACACCGGTGCGGTGCTCCGTGCTGCAGAGATCGAGGCCGATGCCATTCTGCTGGCAAAGAATATCGACGGTGTCTACAGCGCTGATCCCAAGAAGGATCCCAATGCTGTAAAATTTGATCATATCACCTATGACGATGTTCTGGCAAAGCATCTGGCAGTCATGGATACTACCGCAACATCCCTTTCCATGGATAATCACATCCCTGTTTTGGTGTTTGCACTGAAAGATCCCGAAAATATCCTGCGCGTCGTAAAGGGCGAGCAGATCGGTACAATTGTTAAGGAGGCTTTTTAATTATGGATTTCAAGGAATTTAGTCGCAAGATGGATAAGACCCTGGATGTTCTGGGCAGCCAGTTTGCATCTGTCCGTGCTGGCCGTGCCAATGCACAGGTTCTGGACAATATTTCTGTTGAGTACTACGGCGCAGACAGCCCCATCGGTCAGGTTGCAAGCATCTCCTCTCCCGATCCCCGTACTTTGGTCATCCAGCCCTGGGACAACAGCCTGCTGAAGCCCATTGAAAAGGCCATCCAGCAGTCTGAACTGGGTATCAATCCTCAGAATGATGGCCGTGTGATCCGTCTGGTGTTCCCCCAGCTGACGGAAGAGCGCAGAAAAGAGCTGACCAAGCAGGTCAAGAAGTATGCCGAAGATGCCAAGGTTGCCATCCGCAATCTCCGCCGTGATGGTATGGATGCCATCAAGAAGGCACTGAAGAACAGCGAGATCACCGAGGACGATCAGAAGAAAGCTGAAAAGGATCTGCAGGAATTGACCGACAAGTACACCAAGAAGGTCGATGAAAAGTGCGCAGCCAAAGAAAAGGAACTGATGGAGATCTGATGATCCCATAAAAAGGGGAGTGCCGTAAATGTGCGGCACTCCCATTCCATCTGTAATAGAGGTCAAATTATGAAATTATTTGGTAAAAAGAAAGTGGAGCAGGCGGTTCCTGCCGATCGCCCGGTACCCAAGCATATTGCCATTATTATGGACGGCAACGGCCGCTGGGCAACTTCCCGCGGTCTGCCCAGAACAGCCGGTCACGGTGTTGGCAGCGAAACATTTCGTAACATTGCCACCTACTGCCGTGATATCGGTGTGGAATATCTGACGGTTTATGCTTTTTCCACGGAGAACTGGAAGCGGTCTGAAGATGAGGTATCCGCAATTATGGGGCTGCTGAAGAAGTATCTCTTTGAAGCCATTGAGAAAATGGAGCAGGATCGGATTCGTCTGCACTTCTTTGGCGACCTGAGCCGTCTTTCTCCGGAATTGCGGGAACTTGCTGACCGTACGGAAGAGATTTCCAAGGGCTATACGGGCTTTCAGGCCAATGTTTGCCTAAACTACGGCGGACGGGATGAAATCGTCCGTGCTGCCCGTGCTTTTGCAGATCGCTGTGCAAAGAGTGAGGCATCTGCCGAAGATCTGACGGAAGCGGATTTTGGTGAAATGCTCTATTCCCGTGGTATTCCTGATCCGGAACTGGTCATTCGACCCGGCGGGGAATCGAGAATTTCCAATTTCCTGTTATGGCAGTCCGCTTATGCGGAATACTATTTTACAGATGTCCTTTGGCCGGATTTCGGGCCGGAGGAACTGGAACGGGCGATCGCGGAGTTTAACCGCCGCAACCGCCGCTTTGGAGGCGTGTGATTTGAAGACAAGAATCATTGTGGCAGCGGTTGGTTTGCCCCTTTTGCTGCTGGTACTGCTGGTGCTGCCGCCCATTTTTACGGCGCTGCTGATCTCTGCCATGTCCATTCTGGCAGTCTATGAACTGCTCTTTGGTACCGGTCTTGTGCGAAATATCTATCTGATGGCGGCCTCTGCCTTGATGGCATTGGTGGTCTGTCTGTGGAGTTATGGCGGCTGTCCCTGGCAGTGGGGCATCGTGTGCCTTTGGGTATATTTTATGGGATTGTTCATTATCATGATCGCGTCCCATGGTAAAATGCCCTTTGCACATCTTTGTATGGCTGCTTTTTCCGGCATCGTCATTCCACTGTTCTGGTCTGCGCTGACGAGAATCCTGCTGATGAGTTACGGTCGGTTCTACATACTGGTCCCCCTGATTCTTTCCTTTTCTGCGGACAGCGGCGCATACTTTGTGGGTGTCGCCATCGGCAAACATAAAATGGCTCCCAATATCAGCCCCAAGAAATCCTGGGAGGGTGCTGCCGGTGGTGTCCTCAGCGCCATGCTGTGCATGTTTTTGTACACGCTGATATTGCATATTGGATTTGGATTCGAGGTCCGGTATGGCGCGGCACTGCTCTATGGTGCGATCGGTTCTGTCACCTGCATTCTGGGTGATCTGACCTATTCCGTCATCAAACGGCAGACCGGCATCAAGGACTATGGCAATCTGCTGCCTGGACATGGGGGCATTCTGGACCGGTTTGACAGCATGAGTCTGGTAGCACCTCTGGCTGAGTGCCTGCTCCTGCTGCTGCCTCTAATTGTGAAGTGAGGAAGTTATGACAAAAAACATTGCCATTCTTGGCTCTACCGGTTCTATAGGACGTCAGACTCTGGATGTTGTAGATGGACTGGGCATTGAAGTTTCTGTCCTGACCTGCGGCAGCAATCTGGATTTGATGATCCGGCAGTGCCGCAAATATTGCCCACAGCTGGCGGTCATGTCCACAAAAGAACTGGCAGAGCAGCTGAAACAGGCGGTTTCCGATCTGCCTATAGAGGTGGATTATGGCAGAGAAGGTCTTCTTCGTGCTGCGGCCTGGCCCTGTGCGGATACGGTCATCACGGCTGTGGTGGGTGTCATGGGTCTGGAGCCTACCCTTACGGCTATTCGTACAGGTAAACGCATCGGTCTAGCCAACAAAGAAACCTTGGTCTGTGCCGGTGAACTGGTCATGTCTGAAGCAGGCCGCTGCGGTGCGGAAATCATTCCTGTTGATTCGGAACATTCCGCTATTTTCCAGTGCCTGATGGGCTGCAAAGACTCCAATGAAGTCAAGCGGCTGATTTTAACTGCTTCCGGCGGTGCATTCTACGGTATGACCCGGGAAGAACTGCAGGTTGCTAAGAAGGATGCTGCCTTGAAGCATCCTAACTGGAAAATGGGCGCAAAAATTACGATCGATTGCGCTACTATGCTCAATAAGGGGTTAGAGTTCATTGAAGCCATGCGGCTTTACCGCATGCCTGCGGAAAAGGTTTCTGTTGTGGTTCATCGGCAGAGCATTGTCCACTCTCTGGTGGAATTTTGTGATGGTGCAGTGATGGCGCAGCTGGGTGTTCCGGATATGCGGATTCCCATTCAGCTGGCTCTGACTTATCCAAAGCGCACGCTCAGTCCTGCAGAAGGTCTTGATTTGCTGACTTGCGGTCCTCTGACCTTTGCGGCTCCTGATTTACAGATATTCCCTTGCCTTGGTCTTGCTATGGAAGCAGCTAAAGTGGGCGGTACGGCCTGTGCCATTCTCAACGGTGCCAACGAAGAAGCGGTTGCGGCATACCTCAGAGATGAAATCGGTTTTTATGATATCTCCGATTCCATCAGCCATGCCCTTCAGACTGTGGAGGTCGTTCAAAATCCCTCTCTGGAGGAAATTTTGGAAGCAGACCGTCTGGCTCGTCAGGCGGCCAATCAAATTATTAAAAGGTGATTGATTTTGTATATCCTTGTGGCGATCCTGATTTTCGGTGTACTGATTCTCGCCCATGAACTGGGGCATTTTCTGGCCGCCAAGCTCTTTGGTGTCCGTGTCAATGAATTTGCCATCTGCATGGGTCCTGCCATTTTTCAAAAGAAAATAGGGGAGACCACCTATTCTTTGCGGTGTATTCCTATTGGCGGTTTTTGTGCCATGGAGGGAGAAGATGAGACCAGCGAAGATCCCGGTGCGTTTACCTCTGCCGCAAGGTGGAAGCGAGCCATCATTCTGGTGGCAGGTTCTGTGATGAATTTCCTTGTGGGATTGCTGATCCTGGCTGTTATGTACTGCACCGTTTCCGGTTTCTCCACACCGGTCATTGTGGATTTCTTTGAAGATTGTCCCTATCAGGGTGTGGAAGCCCTGCAGCAGGGAGACCAACTCTATGAGATCGACGGTCGCAGAGTGTATCTGTACTCCGATGTGGGGATGCTTCTGAGCCGGAATAAGACCGGTGTGTTTGATCTGACAGTCAAGCGGGACGGCAAACTGGTGGAATTTAAGGATTTTGAAATGACCCCCAGACCCTATGAGGAGAACGGGGAAACGGTTTACCGATACGGTCTATATTTTGGTTACGAGGATAAGACATTGCTTACTGTGGTGAAAAACACATGGTATTCTGCCCTGGATTTTGCCCGTATGGTCTGGATGAGTCTGGAAGATCTTGTTTCCGGACTGATCAGTGTCAATGACATGAGCGGACCGGTAGGGATCGTGTCTGTCATTGCAGAAACCGGCGCATCCTCTCAGACAGCCGGTGCGGCAGCTATGAATATCGCCTATCTGGCGGCTTTTATTGCCATCAATCTGGCAGTGATGAATATGCTTCCCATTCCGGCTTTGGATGGAGGCCGAGTGTTCTTCCTTGTGATTACTGCCGTTATTGAGCGGATTTTCCGGAAGAAGATCGATCCCAAGTACGAGGGTTATATCCATGCAGCGGGCATGATTCTGCTGCTGGCATTTATTGCTTATGTGAGCTTCCGTGATATTTGGAAGCTGATTGCAGGTGTTTGATATGACAAAACAGATTAAAGTAGGAAATGTACTGGTTGGCGGCGGTGCGCCCGTTTCCATCCAGTCTATGTTAAATACAGCCACCACCGATGTGGAGGGCTCTCTGTCCCAGCTGAGAGCCTTGGCTGCTGCCGGCTGCCAGATCGCTAGACTGGCTGTGCCGGACATGGAGGCTGCCCGTGGATTTGCAAAAATCGTGGAGCAGTCACCGCTGCCGTTGGTCGCGGATATTCACTTTGATTATAAACTGGCTTTGGCTGCTGCCGAAGGCGGTGCTGCCAAGATCCGCATTAATCCCGGAAATATCGGCGGGGAAGATCGTGTCAAAGCGGTTGTGGACTGTTGTAAGATGCATCAAATCCCTATTCGCATTGGTGTCAATGGCGGCAGTCTGGATAAGACCTTGCTGCAGAAATACGGTCATCCTACGGCAGAAGCGCTGGTGGAAAGTGCATTTTCCCACATTGCCCTGCTGGAAAAGTACGGATTTTATGATATTTGCGTGTCCATGAAGTCCAGCACGGTTCCCATGATGATGGAGGCATACCGGCTGTTCTCGGAACGCTCTGATTATCCCTTGCACTTGGGTGTTACTGAAACCGGCACGGAGTATATGGGCACGATTAAGTCTGCAATGGGTATCGGCGGACTGCTTTGCCAGGGTATCGGTGACACCGTTCGTGTATCTTTGACCGCAGATCCTGTCAAGGAAGTGCTGGCAGCGAAGGCAATTCTGAAGGCTGCAGGTCTGCGGAAAGAGGGCGTGAATATTATCGCCTGTCCTACCTGCGGCAGAACAAAGATTGATCTGATCGGCTTGGCTTCTCAGGTAGAGCAAGCCCTTGCAGACTGTAAAAAGCCCATTACTGTGGCGGTTATGGGCTGTATTGTGAACGGCCCCGGTGAGGCTCGGGAGGCCGATGTGGGCATTGCCGGCGGGGATGACTGCGGTGTGCTGTTTGTCAAGGGGGAGCTGAAAGAGAAACTGCCCTACGATCAGCTGCTGCCTGCGCTGCTGAAGTGCGTGGAAACACTCTGATACATAGGAGAAGTTATGGAAAATACGATCTACTTCCTGGACATGTTCTCGGAATATCGTCCGGAGGAAGCGGAACTGGATAGTTGGCAGAGCGTAGAATTGCGCAATGCAGAAATGGACCCTTTGGTGCGAAGCATCAAGGCAGACCTTTTTGCGCCTAATTACATTCCCCAGAGAAAAATCCGACGCACGGAAACAGATGTCGCTGCCTTGTACGGTCTGCAGAAACTGGAACTGTGTGTTAAATTTCCATCGGAAGCTATTTCCCAGGTGGAGCATCGGGATTTGGTGGATGTGCTTTGCGGTGTTTACCCGGCATGCCGTGCCATTCTGGCAGGCAGCCAGTGGGAAGTGACTGCTGAAACAGTCACCATTCATCTGGCTGCTAATGGCAAAGACCAGTTAAAACCCTATCTCCATCATTTGCGGGATAAGCTGAAAAGCTGGTTTTCTGTATCTCCGGAGATCTGTTTGGAAGCCCACAGTGCGCTGGAGGGCACGGCGCTCTTTGAAGAAACAGAACGAATCCGTCAGGTAGCACTGAATAATATGCCTGTGCATTCGTTTGGTCCTGTGGAAAAGAAGACACCGGCTCAAACGAATGCAGTTGCTACTGATTTGATTTTTGGTAGACCTTTCAGCGGTGAAACTACGAATATGGCGGACCTTGATCTGGATATGTACAAGGTTATTGTTGAAGGTGAGGTCATTGCCGTCAATCATCGAGAACTGAAGAAGCGCAATGCGTGGATCATTTCTTTTGATATGACGGATTGGACCAGTTCTGTCCGTATCAACCAGTTTATGGAAGCGGACAAGGCTAAGCCTATTCTGGAGCGCATTCAGAAACCCGGTGCATGGCTGAAAGTGCAGGGCAAAATGACCTTTGACCGCTATGACAATGAAATGGTCATGCAGCCCAATTCCATTATGATTGGCAAGAAGCCTGCCCGTAAGGATACAGCTTCCGAGAAGCGCGTGGAGCTCCATTTGCATACCAGTATGTCCAGCATGGATGCACTGACAGAAGTGAAAAAAGTGGTTGCACAGGCAGCTGCATGGGGTCATAAGGCCATTGCGATTACGGATCACGGTGTCGCCCAGTCTTTCCCAGATGCATTGAAGGCATCTTCCAATAAGGTGGCGGGCACCGATGAGAATATTAAGATCATTTATGGCTGTGAAGCCTATTTTGTCAACGATGTGGATGACCGGATTGTCGTTCACGGCAAGCAGAGTGTGCCTCTCACCGGCGAATTTGTTGCATTTGACCTTGAAACCACCGGTCTTTCTCCTAAAAAAGAAGTCATTACCGAAATTGGTGCAGTCATTTATCGCGATGGAGAAATTGTGGAGGAATTCCAGTCCTTTGTAAATCCCCATAGACCTCTGAGCCAGAAGATTACGGAATTGACCGGCATCACCGATGACATGCTGCGGGATGCACCGGATATTGATGAAGTACTGCCAAAGTTTCTGGCATTCTGCGGTGACAGACCGCTGGCTGCGCATAATGCGGATTTTGATGTCAGCTTTATTTTGGCCGCTGCGCAGAAGCTGAATATCGACTATAATCCTACCTATGTGGATACGTTGATCATGGCGCAGAATCTGCTGCCTGATCTGAAAAATCATAAACTGAACATTGTGGCAGATTTTCTGGAACTGCCGGAATTTAATCATCACCGGGCAGTCGATGACGGAAGAACTGTGGCACATATGCTGCGGAAGTTCTTTGAAATGCTTAGGGATCGAGATGTGACGGAGCTGTCCCAGATCAATCCCATGATGCTGGATCTGCGTTCCGGCAATCATATTCTGGACAGAAAGCCCAAGCATATTATTCTGTTCGCAAAGAACCAGACCGGCTTGAGAAATCTCTATCGGTTGATTTCTTATGCACACCTGAATTACTTCCGGAAAGTGCCCCGCATTCCCAAATCGGAACTGATGAAATGGAGAGAAGGCTTGATCATCGGCTCCGCTTGCGAGGCCGGTGAACTGTTCCGGGCTATCACAGAAAATAACAGTTACGATGAACTGCTGAGAATAGCCTCGTTCTATGATTTTCTGGAAATTCAGCCGCTGTCCAACAATATGTTTATGCTCCACAAGGGGCAGGTGAGCGATGTTGAGCAGCTTCGTGAGTTCAACAGAACCGTTATCCGTCTGGGAAAGGAATTGAATAAACCTGTAGTTGCCACCGGTGATGTTCACTTCCAGAATCCGGAGGATGAGATTTTCCGCCGTATTCTTTTGGCAACCAAGGGCTTTGAAGACTGCGACCGGGATAATCCGCTCTATTTCCGTACCACTGACGAAATGCTGAAGGAATTTGACTATCTGGGTGAGGAACTTGCCCATGAGGTGGTTATCACCAATCCCAATCTGATTGTGGATATGTGCGATGTGATCCGTCCTGTTCCGCTGAAACTCTTTGCACCGTCCATTGAGAATTCTGTCGAAGATCTGAACAGATTGGTCTATGGTCGTCTTCACGAACTCTACGGTGATCATCCTGCGGAACTGATCCAGAAGCGTGTGGATACGGAAATGCACGATATCATTTCATCTCACTACGATGTGATCTATATGTCTGCCCAGAAACTGGTGCAGAACTCTCTGGAAAACGGCTATCTGGTCGGTTCCCGTGGCTCTGTTGGATCCTCCATTGTGGCATATTTGTCCGGCATTACGGAGGTTAACTCCTTCCCGCCGCACTATCGCTGCCCCAAGTGTAAGTACCATACTTTTGATGTGCCGGAGGGCTGTGACTGCGGTGCGGACTTGCCTGATGCGGTTTGCCCGGAATGCGGTACGCCCTTTGCTAAAGAAGGTTTCTCTATTCCTTTTGAAACGTTCCTTGGCTTCGGTGGCGGCAAGGTTCCGGATATTGACCTGAACTTCTCCGGTGAGTATCAGGCTCGTGCTCATGCCTACTGTATTGAAATGTTTGGCGCAAGTCAGGTGTTCCGTGCCGGTACCATTGGTACCGTTGCAGAAAAGACTGCTTACGGCTATGTCAAAAAGTTCCTGGTTGAGCGAAACCGTACCGTCAGTAAGGCTGAGGAGAATCGTCTTGCGGCCGGCTGCGTCGGTGTCAAACGAACCACCGGTCAGCATCCCGGCGGTCTGGTGGTTATTCCCAGAGAAAATGAGATCTGGGATTTCTGTCCGGTGCAGCATCCTGCGGATGATCCTCATTCTGATACCATTACCACCCATTTTGAATACCATTCTATGGAAGACAACCTTTTGAAACTGGATATGCTGGGTCACGATGACCCCACTATGATCCGCTATATGGAGGATCTGACCGGTGTCAATGCCCAGCAGATTCCTTTGGATGATAAGGGTACCATGTCCATTTTTACGTCTTCCAAGATTTTGGGCTATGAGAATGACAAACTTCTTGGTCCGACCGGTGCTGTGGGTGTTCCGGAGTTCAACACCCGCTTTACCCGTGGCGTTCTGCTGGATACCATGCCGGATAAGTTCGATTTCCTTGTTCGTATCTGCGGTTATACCCATGGTACGGATGTGTGGCTGGGTAATGCGAAGGATCTGATCACATCCGGCACCGCAACAGTCGGTCAGACCATCGGCGCCCGTGATGATATCATGCTTTATCTGATTTCCTGCGGCATGGATGAGAAGCTTTCCTTTAAGATCATGGAGAATGTCCGAAAGGGTAAAGGTCTTCCGGAAGGCGCGGAAGAGAAGATGATTGCTGCCGGTGTTCCGGATTGGTATATCGGTTCCTGTAAAAAGATCAAGTATCTGTTCCCCAAGGCCCATGCGGTTGCCTATTGCATGATGGCTTTCCGTATTGCGTGGTTTAAAGTTTATCATCCGCTGGCATTCTACGCTGCTTATTTCTATCGCCGCAGTCAGAAGGGCGGTTTTGACGCTGTTCTGATGACTGGTGGCAAGGATGCGGTGCTGGCCAACATCAAGGCCATTGACGACGACGAAAATGCCACCGCTAAGGATGAGGATATGCTGACCACTCTGGAAGTCGTCTACGAGTTCTATCTCCGCGGCTTTGAATTTGCCCCCATTGATATCTACGAGTCTGATGCCCTGCGTTTCCAGATCAAGGATGGAAAAATCCTGCCGCCTTTTGTGGCAGTGGGTGGTTTGGGTGAAACAGCCGCTCTGGATATCGTAGAGGGCAGAAAAGGCAAGCAGTTTATTTCCATCGAGGAGTTCTCTGCTGCTTGCCCCAAGGTATCCAAAACACATATTGAAAACTTGAAGGCGGCAGGGGCATTTGGTTCTTTGCCGGAAACCAGTCAGGTCACGCTGTTCTGATTTTCATCCGGATCACGGTTCTTTCTGTGATCCGGATTTTTCTTGAAAAACTCAGTAATGCCAACGATGAGAAGAAAACCTCCGAAAAGTTTTCGAAGCAGACCGACATCCAAAGATGCGGCAACCCACGCGGAGATTGCAGCTGTCACACAGCCGCAAAGTGCTGCCGGTACGACGGCTTCCCAGCAGATCATTTTGTTTTTTGCGTGCAAGATCAGCGCAGCGATGGATGTGGGTATGAAGTACAGCAGATTGATGCCTTGGGCTGTTTTTTGATCCAGAGCGACGACTGCGGTCATCCATACCATCAGAATGGAACCACCGCCGATTCCAAATCCGGATAAAATACCGCAGGCAACGCCCAGACAGATAGAAAGCCAAGATGAGGAAAAATCTAAAATAATAGCCGAAGACCTCCCCAAAAGATGATGATACCGAAGATTTTATGGAGAAATTGTACCGATACCTTCCGAAACAGAATGCCCCCAAGAAACCCACCCAGCAAACCGCCTAGGAGATAGGGAACTGCATCAGAGAAGGGGAGAAGCTGTTTGATCCAATATACAACGATGGATACCAAGCAAAGAGGGAGAATAATGCAAACTGCGGAGGAAAAAGCTTTCTTATCCTCCAGTTTGCCATAGTGGATCAAAAGTGGAACTAAAACCATACCCCCGCCTGCGCCGAATAACCCATTTACCAGTCCTGCAGCTGCACCGGACAGGCCATATCGAATTCGTTTGTGATGCAAAAAATCGCCTCCCCATGCAGTATCTGCAGGGGAAGGCGATTATATGCAAAATCAGAGGTTTTGAATGATGTGACCTGCCATCATCAGTCCTGCACAGGAAGGAACCCATGCAACAGAACCCGGAACGGTAACACCTTCATCCGGCTGAAAGAGCGGTTTTATGGCAGGTTCTGTGCTGTACAGAACAGTGTGGTGCACAATGCCGCGCTGCTTCAGTTCCCGCCGCATGACTCTCGCCAGCGGACAGCCGGAAGTCTTGCTCAAATCTGTTATGACAAATTTGGTGGGATCTAATTTGTTCCCCGTACCCATAGCGCTGATGATGGGAATGTTTCGCTCCAAAGCAGTTGCAATCAGGTCCGTCTTGCAGGCGACGGAATCAATGGCATCGGCAATGAAATCATAGTCTGTGAAAAACTCCTCACGGCAATGGGCTTCATATCGCTTAGTGATGATTTGAATCCTGCAATCCGGTGCGATGTCATGGATGCGAGCTGCCATCACTTCTGTTTTGGGCTTTCCGACGGTACTGTGCAATGCCACCAGCTGCCGGTTGAGATTGCTGACAGATACGGTGTCGTCATCCACAAGGGTCAAAGAGCCGACCCCCGCACGAGCCAAGGCTTCTGCACAAAAACTGCCGACACCGCCGATGCCAAAGACGGCAACATGCTTCTGCCGCAAATTCTCCACGGTTTCTGCACCAAGGAGCATGGCGGTTCTTGTAAATCTCTGGTTCATAGTATTCCTCACAGTCCAAAAAAGACCGCCAAAGGCGTTCTTTTTTGTGTTTTTACATATCCATCAGATAACGCTTTGCCTTTTCGTTGAAGGTCTGCTCGTTGTTTGCCACAAGAGCATCATACCATTCGGTATAGTCTTCGTAACGCAGGTTGGTTTCGATGGTATAATCGCGATAGGAACGGCCGTAGCCAACGAAGTACATGATGTGGTAACCGAACTCGGTTTCCACAATGCCGGTATCACCGATCTGACGAGCTTCGTCATAGCACCAGGCATCGAAGCTTTCGACCATGGAACCGGGGGTGATGTCTTCGTACAGACCGCCTTCTTCGGCATTGTCAGCGGAGTGTTCCTTAGCCAGTTCAGCAAAGGCTTCTTCAGTCTGTTCGCCGGCCAGATAGTCTTCCAGAATGCCTTCGGCAGTGGTTTTGGCTTCTGCCATGGCGGCTTCGTCAGTGGTGTCGCTGGCGGAGATCAGAATGTGGCGGACATTGGGCATGAGGAAGTTGCTGTCATCGTGGGCGATGAAGTACAGGACAATGTAGCCGTTTTCGCCATTCTTGACATTGTAGACATCGCCTTCCTGGCGGGATTCGTCGGTCAGCCATTCCTTGTAAACTTCTGCAAAGGAGGAGTAGCTGACTTCGGAACGCAGAGTAGCGGTTTCTGCATCATATTCTGCAGCATGATCAGCAGGCAGAACGGTCAGAATGGATTCCAGGAAAGCCATTTCGCCCTGTTCCGCGGCAGCGGCAACTGTGTTGGCTGCCTCTTCGCAAGCCTTCAGGCCAGCTTCGTCCTTTTCAACATGGAGGGTTTCGGGGGTAACAGAGAACTGACGGAAGGTAGCAGTCTGGAACTGCTCGCTGTTCTCTTCATAGTAAGCATTCAGATCTTCGGCGGTATAAGTAAAGCCTTCCTGAATGGAAGTGGCATAGGCGCTGGCCAGCTGGGAAACTTCCAGATATTCGCGGTAGCTCTTCACAGTGCTGCCGATACCATACTGGCTGACCAACATAGATTCAGCATTGGACAGGCCGTAGAGCTGTGCATACATATCCATCATCTGGATTTCAGCATCGATGTTTGCCTTTTCCTCTTCGCTCAGTTCAAAACCGGCTTCGATAGCAGCATCATGGAGAGCGTAGATGTTGTTGGCGCTGTCAACAGCATATTCCATCACATAGTCTTCCATATTCATATCGAAACCGAAGGCTTCCTGTTCACGCAGAGGCTTTTCGGTGTCAATGTTCATGACATCCTTGAGGTTCGTATAGGCATTGCCGTAGAAGTAGTTCAGCATAGCGGGAGTCAACTTGTGACCGTTGACAACAGCAGCAGTCGTGTGCTTCTGGAAGAAGCCGGTGCTGACCATGCCAAGGAATACGATAGCAGCCACCACGACAATGGTGATGACGATGGTAAGGGTGCGCTTCAGGCACTTGCTCATAGCCTTCTTGGGAGCCTCGGTGTTAACGACCTCGGGCTTATTCAGGCGATTTTTCTTTTCGCGGGATGCGCTCATGTGGTTCATTCCTCTCGTAGTTCATGGTATCGCTGGACGCGTACTTGGCTATTATAGCGAAAAATGTTTCTGTATGCAAGTATAAATCCTCTCGTATGACAGAAAGTCACAGAAAATTTACATCAAAAGGGCAAAAAGAACCCCGCTTTGGCCGTGCGGACTCAGTTATAACCTGCACAAAATGGCAGGTGGGTTGCCTCTCTCTGTGTTAACTGCTCCCAACATCCACCAACAGTCAAAGCTGCGGCGGGAGGTCTGCAAACCCGCAGAGAAGTATTCGGGCATCCCTTGAAAAAAATGTGGGTTTAAGTGAGCCCATCACGCACCAAGCAGGGGACTTGCGTATTTAGTTTTGAAAGAATTATTCTTCTTCGTCTTCTGCGAAGATCTCGTCCATCATAATACCGTAGATTCGCTCCAGTTCATCCTCATCTTCGATGGCACAGAGGATTTCTTCGCCATCTTCTTCCACTGCCTTCAGAATGCTGACTTCCAGATCTTCTTCCTCATCGTTTTCGCTTACGGGAACAAGGGCATAGTAGACAGAACCTTCGGATTCCATGGTGGCTAAAACTTCCAGAACATATTCCACACCGTCTTC
>JAZNFJ010000099.1:0-6342 GCA_045589035.1 Candidatus Avilachnospira sp.
TCCACTGCCCACGCCGTAGAGCTAAGTGCCGCAGCACAGGAAGCCGGTGCAGATGCTGTTTTGGTGGTCAGTCCATACTACAACAAAGCAACACCGGAAGGACTCTATACCCACTACCTTACCATCGCGGGCAGTATTGACATTCCGCTGATTATCTATAATGTACCGTCCCGCACCGGCGTAGATATTCCGGTCAGTGTTTATAAAGAGTTGTCAGCTGTCAGCAATATTGCCGGTGTCAAGGAAGCATCCGCCGACATTACCAAAATCGCAAAAATCCGTTCCCGCTGTCCCGATGACTTTTGCGTCTGGTCCGGCAATGACGATCAGATCATTCCGGTGATGGGATTGGGCGGCCAGGGTGTGATCTCCGTTCTGTCCAATGTTCTGCCTGTCCAAACCAGGACCATGGTGCAATCCGCACTGGCAGGAGATTTTCAGACGGCTTCCGCCATGCAGTGCCGGTTTCTGCCGCTGATTGAACAACTATTTTGCGAGGTCAATCCCATACCCGTCAAAACAGCCATGAAGCTGATCGGTTACGATTGCGGTGGCTGCCGGCTTCCACTGACAGAAATGTCCAGAGAAAATGCCGAAAAAATGCGAACACTGCTTTCCGAATTCTAAGAAAAACCCACCCGGTTAAGCCCGGGTGGGAACATGTTATGCCAAAACAGCCTTGTGGAAGATCTTCTTACCCTTGCGGATCTTTACGCCTTCTTTCAGCATTGCCTCCGTGACACTGAAAGTATGGTCGGGCACCTTTTCATCATTGACAAAGACACCGCCCTGCTGCACCAGCCGGCGTGCCTCACCGTTGGAACCGGCCAGGCCGCAGGCAACCATCAGATTCAAAATACCGATCTTACCGTCCGCCAGCTTATCGGCAGCAATCTCAGTAGTGGGCATATTGGCATCGTCACCGCCGCCGGCAAAAAGTGCCTTAGCAGCTGCCTGTGCCTTTTCTGCTTCTTCATCGCCGTGAACCAACTTGGTCAGTTCGAAGGCAAGAATCTCCTTGGCAGTGTTCAGCTGCGCATCCTTCCAGGTATCCATCTCATTGATTCTCTCCAGAGGCAGGAAGGTCAGCATACGGATGCACTTGAGCACATCGCTGTCTTCTACATTCCGCCAGTACTGGTAGAATTCAAAAGGTGTGGTCTTGTTGGGATCCAGCCACACAGCACCCTTGGCAGTCTTACCCATCTTCTTGCCTTCGGAGTTCAGCAGCAAGGTAATGGTCATAGCATGGGCATCCTTCTGGAGCTTCCGGCGAATCAGTTCCGTGCCGCCCAGCATGTTGCTCCACTGGTCATTGCCGCCAAACTGCATGTTGCAGCCGTACTTCTGGTACAGGTGGTAGAAGTCGTAGGACTGCATAATCATGTAGTTGAATTCCAGGAAGCTGAGCCCCTTCTCCATCCGCTGCTTGTAGCATTCAGCACGCAGCATGTTGTTGACGGAGAAGCAGGCGCCGACCTCCCGCAGCACATCCACATAGTTCAGATCCAGCAGCCAGTCCGCGTTATTGACCATCTGGGCCTTATCGGGCCCAAACTCGATAAACCGCTCCATCTGCTTTTTGAAGCACTCGCAGTTGTGTTCAATGGTTTCCTTGGTCATCATGGAGCGCATATCGGTACGGCCGGAAGGATCACCGATCATGGCAGTACCGCCACCGATCAATGCGATGGGCTTATTGCCGGCCATCTGCAGGCGCTTCATCAAACACAGCGCCATAAAGTGACCGACATGCAGGGAATCCGCCGTGGGATCAAAACCGATATAGAAGGTAGCCTTACCGTTATCGATCATTTCCCGAATTTCTTCTTCATTGGTCACCTGGGCGATCAAGCCTCTGGCAACCAGCTCGTCATATACTTTCATTTGAATATCCTCCAAATTGATATAAAATAAGCCCCCTGTCCTTACGGACAGAGGGCGTAAAATACGCGGTACCACCTCTGGTTCGGCATGACCTCACAGCCATACCCTCACAGCGTCCATCAACGCTTCCCGCTGTACCGGGCGAACCCGTCTTTCCCTACTGCTATTTCAGGAAAGCCACTCCGGGAGGTATTTCTGTGCGTCTTCCCCACTGCCTTGCACCTACCGGCAGTTCTCTGTCAGAAAGGGTCACACATACTTCTTCCCTTCAGCATGTTGCGTTCATCCTAACAAATTCATCAGCATTTGTCAAGACTTATCCGTATTTCTTAGGTTTCCTCGTAGTGAAGCATCTCTTCCGCACTCTTCAGTGTGGTTTCCGTAATGGTTGCACCACCGATAATCCGCGCAAGCTCCCGCTTTCTGCCCTCCCAGTCCAGAGGCTCCACGGAAGTATAAGTACGGCCATCCCGCTCACTTTTGGCAATGAGAAGATGGGTCGTTGCCAGCGCAGCCAGCTGCGGCAGATGGGTAACGCAGAGAACCTGCTTGGTTTTTGCCACACTCCGGAGCTTCTGAGCCACCTTCTGCGCCGCACGACCGGAAACGCCGGTATCCACCTCGTCAAAGATCAGTGTTGCCACCTGATCCTGCTCGGCCAATACATTTTTCATAGCCAGCATGATTCTCGCCAGTTCGCCGCCGGAAGCTACCTTACTCATGGGTTTCAGCGCTTCACCGGCGTTGGCAGACATGTAAAACGCCACCGCATCGGCACCATTTGCCGTCAGTTCCAGCTCCGTAAACACGCAGGAAAACTGTACCCGGGGCATATCCAGCTGTGCCAGTTCCGAAAGGATCCGCTTTGCCAATTCCTCGGAAGCTTCCTTTCTGTTTTGGCGCAGAATCTGAGCCGCATCCCAGGCAGCCTTCTCCGCTTTTTGCAGTTTTCCCTTCAGCCGTTCCAGATGGTCATCGGCAAATTCGATATCATCCAGTTCCTGCTTGGCGTTTTCCAGATATTCCAGAATATCCGCACAAGTCGCACCGTATTTTCTGCGCAGACGATGAATAATGTCCAGTCGGCTCTCGATTCGGTCCAGCTCCTCTGCACTGTAAGACAGTTCATCCCGTGCATCCCGGGCCGCCTCAGCTGCATCCTGCACCTGATACATCAAATCGGCAACCCGCTCGTGAAGCTCCGCAAAAGCCTCGGTATAGCGGCTCAGCCGGGACAGTTCCCGCTCCGCTTCCGCAAGCAACGCTGCCGCGCCATCGGTTTCATCGCCGCCATAGAGGCATTCCACAGCCGCATCGATACCGCTGCTGAGCTTCTCGGCATTCTGCAGCAGCTTACGACGCTGCTCCAATGTCTCATCTTCACCTGCTTCCAGCTCTGCCTTGGATATCTCTGCGATCTGATATCGAAGAGTTTCCATTCTCCGCAGCTTTTCACCTTCGTCCATGGTCATACGGTCGATTTCCCGGCGAAGCTGGGAAACCTTTTCGTAGGCACCGGCATAATTAAGCCGCAGCGCTTCGTTACCGGAAAAGTCATCCAGAAACTGCAGATGATTATTTTCATCAAATAGCGACGCCGAATCGTGCTGTCCATGGATATTGATCAGCTGGATACCAAGCTTCCGCAAAATCGATACTGTAATCAAGGTGCCGTTCACACGGCAGATATTCTTGCCGTCCAGAAAAACCTCTCTCTGTATGATGGTTTCCGGATCATAGGGTACACCATTTTCTGCAAACCAGAAAAGCTCAGGCACATCCGTAAAAACTGCCCGCACAGATGCTTTCGGAGCACCGGTTCGAATCATATCCCGGTAGGCCCGTTCACCCAATATGGCAGAAATGGCATCAATGACAATGGACTTACCCGCGCCGGTCTCACCTGTGAGGATGTTGAAGCCATCATCAAAGGAAATATCGGCCCGTTCAATGACCGCGATATTTTCAATGTGCAGAAGACTCAGCACGGAAGTTCCCTCCTTACCGGTTGATCAAACTCTTGATCTCACCGCAGAATGCCGCTGCGGCATTGCTGTCACGCATAACCACCATAACCGTATCGTCACCGGCCAGCGTTCCCACGACCTTGCTCATATTCATAGAGTCAATCGCGGAACCGGCAGCAGATGCCAGACCCGGCAAGGTACGGATCACAATGATATTCTGTGCATAGTCAAAACTGGTCACGCACTCCCGGAAAATGGTATTTAGCCGGGCAGAGAAGGTTCCGTCAGAACCGTCGGAAGCCGTTGTATAACGGTAAGTTCCCAGATTGGTCAGTTCTTTAATGATCCGAAGCTCCTTAATATCCCGGGAGATCGTCGCCTGGGTGCAGCGAAAGCCTTCCGCTTCCAGTAGGGAAAGCAGCTGTTCCTGTGTTTCTACATTGCGGTTGGAAATGATCTCCACAATTTTCGCCTGTCTTTGATTTTTCACAGCCGGTTTCCTCCGTTCTTAAATTTCACATTGACTACATCATAAAAGCTGCGGTCCTTCAGTCGGATCAGCTTTGTGGTCAGGTTTGACTTCTTTACGGTTACCACATCCCCCATGTTCAGCTTCTGGGCTCTGCCGCCATCCACGGATAGATACGCATTCTTGTGGGGATTCAGAGCCATACCCACAGTAATGACCCGGTTGTGGGAGGCCACAATACAGCGGCTCAGCATATCATGGGGGCAAATGGGCGTAATCAGAATGTTCTGGGCCTCTGGCTCCACGATGGGACCGCCGGCACTGAGACTGTAAGCAGTGGATCCGGTAGGAGTCGCGACAATCACGCCGTCTCCGCTGCATTCCATTGCTTCCACACCATCACATTTGACATTCAAATGTACGATTCGGGCAATGGCGCCCTTTGTGATAACCGCATCATTCAGCCCGATCTCATGGAAGATAATGTCTCTGCCCCGATGTACTGTCACATCCAGCATCATACGCTTATCCAGTGTGTACTGGTCCCCTGCCAAACGCGTCAGCATGGAAAGCTCCGAACTCTCCAGCTCCGCCATAAAGCCCATGGTACCGATATTGATGCCTAAAACAGGAATGCCATGTCGGGTAGCCGCCTTGGCAACATGAAGGATCGTTCCGTCACCGCCGAAGCAGATGACTGCGGAAGCATCGGGAAGCTCCCGGTCTAAACGGAAAAACCGCAGATCCTTCGGAAGTTCGTAGCTTCTGTCCACATCAAATGGCAGACAGATTCTCGGGTCCATTCCCGCATCCTTCAAGACCCGAAGCGCCTCCCGGACAGTCTCAAAGTTCTTATCCCGATAGGGATTGGGGGTCAGCAGTATTTTTTTCATACGATCATCCCTTCAGCGTTTGATGGGCATCGGCCACTACGCCGGCAGTATCCGGCTGAATTCCGGTTTTGTCTTCCAGGGTCAGATGGCCCAAAAACTCAATATTTCCCTCCGGGCCCTTCACCGGCGAAAAAGTAAGACCCAGAATCTTAAATTCCAGTTCGTTGGCCAGGGCGACAAAATTGTCCAGAACCTCTTTGTGAATGGCAGGATCCCGGACAACACCTTTTTTTCCGACCTTTTCCTTGCCAGCTTCAAACTGGGGTTTGATCAGGGAAAGCACCTGTCCGGTGGGCTTCAAAAAGGTTTTAATCACCGGCAATACGATTTTCAGAGAAATAAAGCTCACATCAATGACAGATAGATCCAGCGGTTCTCCCAGCTGTTCCGGTGTCACATAACGAACATTGGTCCGCTCCATTACCACAACTCTGGGGTCGGACCGGATCTTCCAGTCCAGCTGGCCATAGCCAACATCAATGGCAAATACTTTCTTCGCACCCTGCTGCAGCAGACAGTCCGTAAATCCTCCGGTGGAGGCACCGGAATCGCTGCACACATACCCTTCCGGGTTTACACTGAAATCCCGCAGTGCCTTTTCCAGCTTCAGTCCGCCTCTGCTGACATAAGGGCAGACGGCACCTCTGACTTCCAGTTCCACGGTTTCCTCATAGGATACACCGGGTTTGTCGGCCTTCTGACCGTTTACATAGACCTGGCCGCTCATAATGATGGCCTGGGCCTTGGTACGACTGTCGGCGTGACCACGCTCCGTCAGAAGCACATCCAGGCGTCTTTTAATCTTCAAGGGAAACCACCTCCGTGATCTTTTTGCTCAGACTTTCCTGATCCAGCCCATAGTGGGCGTAAAGGGCCTGCATATTGCCGTGGGTCACGAATTGATCCCCAAGATCAGCGCCGAAAACCCGGTGACCGGGAAGCAGCGCGGCAATTTTTCCACGGATGCCGGAGCCTGCCATCACTTCCTCTGCCACGAAAATTTTGTCAGAGGGGGCAAGCCGGGCTTTCAGTTCTTCGGCGTTCCAGTCCGTCAGCGGCATGGCCCGCAGAACCGTTACCTCAATACCCTGGGAAGAAAGGCACTCCGCCGCATCCAGCACATTGG
>JAZNFJ010000100.1:0-5255 GCA_045589035.1 Candidatus Avilachnospira sp.
AAGATTGAGGATAAGGCAAAGGAAGCCGGCGTGACCCCCCAGCAGTTCGTAGACAACATCGTTCTGGGCGAAAAGGGCGTGCTGGATCTGTGGAAGCTGATGAACATTTCTTACGACCGGTTCATCCGCACCACCGACGACTACCATGTAGCCGCCATCCAGAAGATCTTCAAAAAGATGTACGAGAACGGTGACATCTACAAGGGCACCTACAAGGGCAAGTACTGCAAGCCCTGTGAGTCCTTCTGGACCGAAAGCCAGCTGGTGGACGGCAAGTGCCCCGACTGCGGCAGAGAGTGCATGGACGCAGAAGAGGAAGCCTACTTCTTCCGTCTTTCCAAGTACGCTGACAGATTGCAGGATCTGCTGGAAAACACCGATTTTCTGGAGCCCCGGAGCCGCGTCAACGAGATGGTCAATAACTTCATCAAGCCGGGTCTCGAGGACCTGTGCGTTTCCCGTACCAGCTTCACCTGGGGTGTTCCCGTGGACTTCGACGAAGGCCATGTGGTCTATGTGTGGATCGATGCCCTGTTTAACTACATGACCGCTCTTGGCTTCTGCAACGACAAGTACGACGATCTGAAGGAATTCTGGCCTGCCGATGTCCACTTTGTGGGCAAGGAGATCGTCCGTTTCCACTCTATCATCTGGCCCGCCATGCTGATGAGCCTGGATCTGCCCCTGCCGAAAAAAGTCTACGGCCACGGCTGGCTGAACTTCAACGGTGAGAAGATGTCCAAGTCCCGGGGCAATGTTGTCGATCCCTATATCCTCTCCGAGCGTTTCGGCGTGGATGCCCTGCGGTTCTTCCTGCTTCGCACCTTCCCCTTCGGCTCTGACGGCAACTTCACCAACGAGCTGCTGATGTCCACCATCAACACCGACCTTGCCAATACTCTGGGCAATCTGGTTTCCCGCACCGTGGCTATGAACCAGAAGTATTTTGGCGGCACCCTGACAGAGGGCGGCGAGTCCGCACCTCTGGACGAAGAGCTGAAGACCCTTGCCGCAGAGGTCTGCGCGAACTACGAAAAGCAGATGGATAAGTTCCAGTTCTCCGTGGCGCTGAACGAAGTGTTCCGGCTGCTGGACCGGGCCAACAAGTATATCGATGAGACCACCCCGTGGATTCTGGCCAAGAGTGAAGACACCATGCCCCGGCTGCTGGCGGTCATGAAGAACCTGTGCGAGTGCATCCGCATCGCCGCCATCCTGATCACCCCCTTCATGCCCGAAACCGCTGAGAAAATCTTTGCTCTGCTGAATGTTCCCGCGGACGCACAGGTCTGGGATGCCAAGGGCTACTGCGCTGACCACAGCTGGACCACCACCGTGGGCGCGCCCCTGTTCCCCCGTCTGGATGTGGAGAAGGAGCTGGCCGCTCTGGAAGAGATGAGTAGGCCCAAGCCCACCATCGAGATCGAGCCTTACGCCACTGAGAATGTGGATTTCGACACCTTCTGCAAGTCCGATTTCCGGGCAGTGAAGGTCAAAGCCTGCGTGCCTGTCAAGAAGTCCGACAAGCTGCTGCAGTTTACCCTGGATGACGGCACCGGTACCGACCGGCAGATCCTCTCCGGCATTGCCAAGTATTATAAGCCCGAAGAGCTGGTGGGCAAGACCCTGGTGGCAATCACCAACCTGCCCCCCCGGAAGATGATGGGCAAGGAGTCCTGCGGCATGCTGCTGTCCGCTGTTCACACCGATAAGGGCGAAGAGAAGCTGAACCTCATTATGATCGACGACGCCATCCCCGCCGGCGCCAAGCTCTGCTAATGCATAATGCAAAAGGGTCATCCAATGTGGTGACCCTTTTCTTCATTTATACAATCTTGACAGTACGGCAAGGGGACGTGTTACTTTCTTGTTTCCGAACAAGAAAGTAACCAAAGAAATCGGTCAAGGGGAGGAACTGAGTTGATTGCTCCCGCAATCAAAGCCGTCCCTCCCCTTAAACCCCTCCCGCCCGCTCTTAGTGATGGCGCGGAATAGTGTTTCGGCTTTAGACGAATTTCCGAAAGCACCATCATAGTGGCGGCGGGGGGATTCTTAAGGGGGATGCATTTGCTCGAAATGCCCCCTTAAGCCGGCTTCTTTCCTCCCTTTCTTGCCGGAACAAGAAAGGGAGCCCGCCGGGAGGCATGCCGTACCTGCATATTTGCTAACAACTACCGTTTCTCCACTAGCAGCAAAAAGCACTCCGGATTTTCCGGAGTGCTTTTGTGATTGGTTTTACTTACCCGCAACACTGAGGCCATCCACCCAAGTGGTGGGTGCGCCGAAGGCGGTGCTGCCCATGGCAGTGGGCAGATGGGCGTTACCCGCAACAGCCACCACATTTTTCAGCAGCTCGTAGAAGTTGCCCGCCACGGTGAAGCTCTTGACCGCGGTGGTCTTGACGCCGTTCTCGATCATGAAGCCGGCACTCTGCAGCGAGAAGTCACCGGTAATGGCATTAGCACCGGCATGGAGTCCGCTGAGGGAGTTGATGTACACACCGTTACCCACCTTCGCCAGCAGTTCCTCTTCCGTCATCTCGCCGCCCTCTAAGTACATGCTGAAGGGGCGCACACCCACGGCGCTGGCATAGCCGCCCTTGGTCGCGTTGCCGGTGGTTTCCACGCCTGCCACATTGGCGGTCTTCAGATTGTACAGCAGGGTCTTGAACACACCCTTTTCGATAATGTTCTTTTTGGCAGTGGGAGAGCCTTCCGCGTCGAAAGGCATGGGCATGGGATTTTCCGGATGGAAGGGATCGTCCACGATGGTCACGATGTCGGCCGCGATGGTCTCCCCTTCCTTGCCTGCCAGCTTACTCAGACCCTTCTGGGCAGCTTCGGAGGAGAAAATGCTGGCATATACCTGCAGCAGGCTGCTCATGGCTTCGCTGTCAAAGACAACGGGATACTGACCGGTGGGTGCCACCTCGCCGCCCAGTTTGCGCAGGGCGCACTGGGCTGCCTTTTGGGTCAGCTCGTCGGTGTCGATTTCCTCCAAAGAACCCAGCTTGATCTGGTAATCGTTGGCCATTTCCTTGCCGTTGGACACCACCGCAGCCACCACCAGACCGGCAAGGCTGATCTCGTGGTACAGGTCCAGACCCTTGGAATTGACGATGGCGGTAACGGACTTTTCGCTGATGCCCTGGGTGGAAGAGCCGTCGATAACCGCCTTGTCCGCGGCATAAATCTTCTCCTGGGTGCTAAGCACCTTAGCGATGAGGGCATCGGTGGTGGGCAGAACCATGGGTTTGCGGTCAATGACAGCATAAGTCTTGCCGCCCTCACCCAAAAATACCTTCTCTTCGGATTCCAGAACCTCTGCGTTGGCAGCAGCCCGGGCCACGATGGCTTTGGCTTCTTCTGCGCTGAGTGCTTCGGTGGAAGCGTAGCCCATCTTGCCGCCCACGATGCAGCGGAAGCAGACACCGCCCTCGGTGGAATCGGTAAACTGGTTGATGCTGTGCTGGAAGGCAGAAACGGAGGTGGACTCCCCTGCCTGATAATAAAGCTCATAATCGGCAATGCCCATGGCCTGTGCCTCGGCAATGACGAGTTCCTTAAATTCTGCAAAATTCATTTTAAAAACCTCCTAATATTTGGCTTGTAGGGGCGGATGCCCACATCCGCCCGCTGGCCGGTGTAGTCACCGGCCCCTACAATACCATATCAGCGACCGCCTACGGTGATGGAAGACACGCGGATCAGCGCCTGACCCACATTGGTGGGAACGCTGCCGCTACTGGATCCGCACATGCCCTGACCCATATCCAGCTCAGTGCCCACCATGTCGATGTTCTGAATAACCTCGCTGCCCTTGCCAACCAAAGAAGCACCCCGAACCGGCTCGCAAATCTCGCCGTTTCTGACGATGTAGCCTTCGCTGACGGCGAAGTTAAACTCACCGGTAACAGGATTGACGGAGCCGCCGCCCATCTGCTTGCAGTACAGGCCGTACTCGATGGAGCCAATGATATCCTCGTTCTTATCGGTACCGGGGGCGATGTAGGTGTTGGTCATACGGCTGGTGGGGGTGTAGGCGTAGCTCTGGCGCCGGGCGTTGCCGGTGGAGGCCATGCCCATCCGCCGGCCGTTGAACTTATCCACCATGTAGGATTTCAGAATACCGTTTTCAATCAGCACATTTTTCTGTGCGGGGGTACCCTCGTCGTCGATATTGATGGAGCCCCAAGCACCCGGGATGGTGCCGTCATCGATGGCGGTGACCTTTTCACCTGCGATTTTTTCACCCAGCTTGCCGGTGAACTGGCTTCTTCCGTAAGCCACGGAGCTGGCTTCCAGAGAGTGGCCGCAGGCCTCGTGGAAGATCACGCCGCCGAAGCCGTTGTCAATGGCAACGGGCATCACACCGGCGGGGCAGTAACCGGCACCAGCCATGGTGACTGCCTGCCTGGCTGCTTGGAGACCCACATCCTTGGGGTCGATGATATCAAACATTTCCATACCCATGCGGCGGCCGGGGTTGAAAGAGCCGGTCTGGGTGCCGCTGCCGCAGTCCGCCACAGCGGAAATGCTCATACGGGTACGGATCTGCCGATCCTGCGCATACACGCCGTCGGTGTTGGCAATGAGGATGTTGTGATCCACATCCAGCAATGTGCCGCTGACCTGCACGATGGAGTCGGCATAATCCTTGGCGGCAAAGTAGCCTTCCTTCAAAACCGCCACCTTTTCCTTGTTGGAAACGGAGGTGGGGGCGATCTTCACGGGATGGGTGTCACCGAAAATCCGCTCCCGCAGCACGATATCGATTTGCGCGGTGCCTTCGCCCAGAGCGTCGGCAGCCTTCTTGGCGCAGCGGAGCAAGCCTTCCTCAGAGGTATCGACAGTGGTAGCCATGACACTGCGCAGACCCTTATAGACCCGGACAGCGGCACCGGCAATGACACCGTCATTGATGGAATCCACCTTGGAGGCGATCATGTTGATGGAATGGTTGAGGGTATTCTCCGCAAAAAGCTCGGCATAATCCGCGCCGGTAGCCACAGCCGCCTGCAGAACACGGGAGCAAATATCTCTGGAAATCAAGCAAAACACTCCTTTTGTGTCAAAGTATGCCATGAGTATAGCATAAACCCCTTGCGTTTGCAACGATAAATGATCGTTTATCTTACCCGCTATCTTACTTTCGTGTCATCCTGAGCGAGCGCAGCGAGTCGAAGGATCCGCATCCCAAAAATACTGTAATTACAAAGTTTTTTCTTTAGGAGAACGGATTCTTCGACTCCGCCT
>JAZNFJ010000101.1:0-9173 GCA_045589035.1 Candidatus Avilachnospira sp.
AATCAGATCGGAGCCGAGCGATTTCCAGTCATACCCCAAAAACGCATCAACTGCATTGGATACAAGGTCACCCGCAGCAGAAATAACATTTGGAATTTCAGAAATCAGGCCCGCCACCAGTTCACCGATAAGAGCAATGCCTTGAGCCAGCATATCAGGCAGGTGACTTGCGATAGTGGCAAGCAGTTCTCCAAGAATGCTGACCGCAGATTCGATAACCGCTGGCAAATTGGAGATTAAGCCGGTCGCCAGCTGGCTAATCAGTGAAACGCCACTGGCCAGCATATCGGGAAGCATGGAAATCACAGTATCGAGGAGCTGATTCATCAGGTCGCCCGCCGTTTCAAGGAAACCGGGAAGTGCCTCCATAATGCCGTTGGCCATTTCGACCACAATGCCAATACCACCCTCCAGAATGGAAGGAA
Organism: Candidatus Avilachnospira sp.; assembly: GCA_045589035.1. Lineage (GTDB taxonomy): Bacteria > Bacillota > Clostridia > Oscillospirales > Oscillospiraceae > Avoscillospira. The sequence continues at coordinate 426 of JAZNFJ010000101.1, forward strand.
GCCCGGAAGCAATCGCATCCAGAACCGACTGGACAATGTTGCCATCGGTACCCAGAATTTCAGCCGCCGCCAGATCCAGACTGGATCTCATGTCGCCAATGGTATCGATTGCCACCTGTTTCCAGTCTGTACTGATGATTGTTTTTCCAAGGGCAGTTACCACGCTTATTGCGGCTTCTGCTAGGTAAGGAGCGGCCGTGACAATTGCACTGCCGATTCCGGTCACAAGATCAAGGCCCATCTGAATAATGGTTCCCGCATTGTCAGCCGCGATATTAAATCCCTGAATGGCCATGCTCAAAGAACCGCCGATTACATCAGGAAGTGCCAGCAACACATTTCCTACCATTGGGAACAGATTGCCGACCATAAAGGTATAGACCGTGTCGCCCAGAGCATTCAAGGACGGTCCTATATCCTCACCCAACGCCAGATTTCCCAGCACATTGGTCGCTGCCGCTTTCATGGATGCTAACGATCCAGAAAAGGTGGAAGATGCCTCCATAGCTGTCGTTCCTGTGATGCCGAGTTCTTCCTGAATAACATGGATAGCAGAATAGACATCGGCCAGATTGCTGATATCATATTTTATTCCTGTCAGCTTCTGTGCATCCGCCAGCAGGCGCTCCATCTCGGTTTTGGTGCCGCCATAACCCAGCTTCAGGTTGTCCAACATGGTATAGTTCTGCTTTGCAAAACCCTGATAGGCATCCGTAATGCGCTCCATATCGGTGCCCATCTTATTGGCATTATCGGACATGTCCGTCATGGCCATGTCCGCAATTGCTGCAGCCTTAGCCGTATCTCCGCTAAGACTCTGAAGCAAAGATGCTGAGAAGCTGGTCACCTGCTCCATATACCCATTTGCAGATATTCCAGCCGTCTTGTAGGCCTGCTCAGCATTCGCAATCACCGTAGCAGCACTGTCCTTGAACAGCGTTTCAATGCCGCCCAGACTTTGCTGCAGATCACCGCCGGCCGTCAAAGCACTTTTCAGAACAGCTCCAAAACCGGCACCTGCAATGATGCCTTTGATTTTTCCGACAAGTGCAGATCCAAAAATATTGCCTGCGCTGTTACCAGCCGCAGGCATTTCTTTTCCAAAGATACCAGACAATCCCTGTTTGATTCCTTTAGCAGACGGAAGTATCTGTACATATGCTTTTGCAATTTCAGACATGAGCCACCCCCGTTCTTCTTCTCCATTCTTCCTCAAAGGCGGCACCAGAATCGAACGTCTCCAGATCACTGCTCTGCTGAGTCTCACCCAACAGGATATCAACGATGGAAGCTGGGCGGTTGACTCCGTTTTGTCCGTCCTCAGACATAAACCAAGTCAAAAGGGAAAGCCTGTCCACAATGGCCGCCAACAGCATCTCGCTTCGAGGAACCTTTTCACCGGACAGGCGCATTTTAATACGGGAATCCTCCCTCAAGCCGACAGAAAGCGTTGCCAGCAATGTTGCCGGCAGCGCTTCAATGTCGAATATCCCGTAAGTCTCCGCCAGATCGCAGATCAGCGCATCCCGATCCGTAGCGATCATGTCGGCGAGGGTTAGGAGTTTTTTGCCTTACCGAATGCTTCGAAGATCTCACCGATCACGCCGAATACAGCAGCAACGGGAACACGGCCGTCTTCGGTACGAAGGTGATCATAGAGATTCTTCTTCTGATTGGGGCCCAACACCATGTTCACCAGGCGGAAGGCAGCCATGGGGTCATCTTCCTTGGCTTCGACGATGATCTCCACCAGTTCCATATTGTCAAAGACTTTGTCATTGACATAGAATTCAAAACCAGACTTTGTCTTACCAGTCATTTATCGCTTCCTCCTTAGGAACCAGCCTGCGCAGTGGCAGCAGTTGCCTTGATGTACTCATAGTGGGTATTGCCTGCGCTGTCAGGCACTGCGGACAGGGTAATACCATAACCCACGGTCGCATTATCCTTGTAAGGGATCTCCGCAATTTCCGCAATACACGCATTGGGAATCACGACTCGCTTTACAGCACCCTTCAGGATCATGTCAATAACCCAGCAGCGATACTCAGGGTCCTTGCTGTTTGCTTTGACGGTAATTCCGGCTTCCAGGGATCCCGTAACATTGTCGCTGCCGTATACGGCCTTCAGAACATTGATGTTCAGTGCTTCGATCAGGGTCATTTTGAACGTATCGGGCTTCTCAGTCTGATAGTTCATCACCGTATCTCCACCCCAGGCTTTAGCCTTTTCAGAAGTGGGGCTATTGGAATTCGTGACGCCGTCCTCAGATGCGAATCCCAGGTTTGCAAACGCATCATTCAGCGCGGTAACGGCATCAGTGGGCAGCACCGTACCCAGAGGCGCACTGAAGATAGCACCGCCGGTTTTAGGCTTGCCCGCAGTTACTTTTGTAGCGTCCATATTAGTCGCTCCTTTCAGTAATGGGTAATATTCTGAACCGCCTGATAGCGGTATCGTTTATTTTTTGTGTCAAAAAACGGATAATCGCCACCCCTTGCGGAACAGCTGACTTTGTTCAACTCAATCAGAGAATCAAGAGCGGATTTCACCCGCTCATTGAGCTGTGCGGCCTCAAGCAGGGATTCTGCATAGGAATCCGCCACGAACATGGAAGTATCGACCAGATTTTCCCTCTTGCTGTCGGCTTTCCGAAGCACGATGAAGCGGGTGTGGTATTCAGATGGAAATTCCATAAAAACGGGAACATCCAGCATCTCTGCAAGATGTTCCCGTACAGCGATCTCGATCATTCTTCATCCCTCCCGTTATGCAACGCACCGGCATTCACACGGGTACGGCCCACGTAGACGTCAGGAACGTATTCCATTTCTGTTGCTCTGGTCATTCTGGCCGCCTGTTTTTCGCAAATGCTTGCGATTTCATCAGATTTCAGGAGTTCACGGATTCCAGCACTGTTCAGTTGGATTTCTATGTTAGCCATATCGTTCCACCCTCACCTTTCGGTTCCAGTCCAGCGGCACATTTTCCTCGATCAGGTCCTGGGGAAAGCCGATAGTCTGCCATCGTTTTCCGTAGAATTCCACCTCACGATTTTCCCAAACGTTTGTGTTTTTCTTAGGAATTGACAGCTCATATACCTGCCGCTTTCCATGCCGCTGATAATCACCGGTAATATCCGTTGTATCGACTGGCGTGATCAGCACATTCTCCACGGATACAGGTGTTTCCTGATATACCGGATGGTTGAATGCATCCACACCGACCTGAATCCGATCGTAGAGGATGATTGTTTTACCCTTAATCAGAGATGCCATAGGGATCAATCACTCCCATCCGCTGCCGTCTGAGTCCCAGACGTGCAAGCTCTGCTTTCTTAATGAACAGCCCGCCACCGGGTACCAGAAAACTGCCGGAAACACTGTAGCCTCCGGCGCTCTGGGACATCTGAGTCATTGGTTCCTGATCGGTGGAAGTCATCAATGTGCGGGCAACTACGTCCACAGTGACGGACTTCGCCACAACAGCCAGATTCGGATTTGCCGCAATCATTGCATCCAGATCCTTGCCGACGTTGTCCGCGGCTGTTCGCAGGGAGGCAGAAACAACTTCAAGAAGTGCCGCTGCCCTTCCCTGCTCTTCAGCAGACATAGCCCGCCACAGTGTTGTCAGATCATCCACCGTAGCAAAGGAAGCCATTACTTCTTACCCCTGCGGGTGGTCTTAGGCTTCTCGATCGGGGGCTCCTCCGCAGCAGGTTCCTCATCGGGGATATCATCCGCGACGGTCCCCTCATCGGGGATATCATCCGCGGAAATATCAACGGTGGTATCCTCCAATAGTTCCCAGTTCTTGCCGGAGACCTTATTGGAGGTGGTGATTGTCTCTTTGGTCTTCAAATTTTTATATCTGTACGACATAGATTAGCCCCCCTTCACGATACGAGCGAAAGCGTCCTCGGTCAGAATAGCCCAACCGATGTAGACCTCTGCCCGGATGTAAATCTGATGGTGTCCAGCCAGATCCTTGCCGGTGTTATCGGGATCACCGTACTGGATAACCTTCATAGGAATCTGCTTGGCATAACCCCACTTGAAGCAGTTCGCGAAGTCGCCAACGATAGCCATATCCGCAGAACCGCCAAAAGAAATCGTAGTATTGATACTTGCAGAGAGACCGTTGACTTCCTTGGGCTGACCACCCCAAGCGAGCTCAGGATACTTCTTGCCTCCGGTAGCATTCTCCAGCTTTGCCAGGGCGGAAGAGAAGGTTCTCGCCATAGCCAGACCAGAAACATCAAAGTCGCCGATGAGGGCAACCGCATCTTCCACGCAGCTGTCAGGGGCATCTGCATTAAATTCCACGGTCTGGGTGTTTTTGTCGAAATAATGGGCAATCAGGGACGATGCATTGCCGGTACGAGGGTTCACGCCGTGCATCGCCATAATGTCCAGAGCACGGGACACTTTCGCAGAGAATCCGACGTTGAATGCTTTCAGAATTTCCAGCTTTTTTTCCTCGGATGCGTACATGAATTCGTCAGAGAAGCGAGAACCATATTCGATCTTGACGGGAACCATCTTCACGGGAGCAACGGTAGTGCTACCTGCGGATGTTTCTTCATTTTCGCCAATGATGTTCGCTTCATCGTCCATAGAGAACACGAAAATGTCGTTGCCGGTAAAGGCAACAGGAACCTGTGCGCTGAGAGCTGCCAGAGAGGACTTGCCTCTCACCTTGTTGAAGAGATCGGAAACTACCGACTCGGGGAACATAGTGCCCTTGCTTACTACTTCTGCCATAATTGATTAAACTCCTTCCATTTCCTGCAGCATCTGTCTGAGTGCTGCGTCGTTAGTATCTACCGTGGGTTCAGGATTGTGCAGCGGCGCAGGACCGTTTACGGACCGGATAAACTGGAAAAGGGTATCCGCATCCTTACGGAGATCCTCTTCTGTTTCGCCAGAGAGACGGTCTGCCATTTCAAAGGGGATTCTCTTCTCACGGGCAATGCGCTGTTTCAGCGCTGCCGTTTCGTAGCCCTTGACCTGTTTCTGCAGATCAGCAATGGTCGCCGCGTTGGCATCCCGCTCCCCAGTGATGGTAGTGATCTTTCCCTGAAGATCTTTGACATCGCCGTACAGCTCATTGACACGGATGTCGAATTCCTCTTGGGAATTGATCGGGGTGAATTCATTTGCCATTTGGTTTTCCTCCTTACATTGGGATGTATATGTACTACCGGCATGCCGGTTAGTAACTGATTTTTTGTTTCCGCTTTTCCTTCTTCTCATTGCAACGCCAAAACGCCAGAATCATACTGTCCATCAGTTCAATATTCGCACCGTCAAGAATAGACTTAAAGCCATATCCGCCATTTGATCCAATGGCACGCTTCTCGCAGTTGCTGACAATCTGAACCATGGAAGGCTGTCCCATGTGGCAGATCTGTTTGGCATAGATTCCTTGAGAAAATGCAGAATTCGCCATAATAATTTCCTTTACCGTTGGCAGTAAGGGGGCCTTGATTTTTCGGCGCTTCATGGCATCAGCAAGCAGCTGTTGACCATTTGCACCATCTACCACGACACTCTCAACTTCGGCCTTGGCCAGAAAATCAAGTATCCAACCATCTCCGCCACGCATCGGGCGGCAGTCGATGGCCTCAACGAAAATACGTCCATCTTCTGTTTTAACAGCAATGGACATTGCCACGCTATCTCCGTCATGGCCGTATTTAATACCCACAAACAGTTTTCCAGTAATCTTCGGAAGCGTCTTACACTGCAGTTCCTCCCATTCCCTTTTGCTGATTGCAGATTTTTGGTTATATCGGAGCCAGAGTCCCAGGCGCTGAATATTGAAATCCACAGGGTCTGATCCAACCTCATCTTGGACGGAACGCTCTGTGAAAACCGTTCCCAGGGATGGATTTGTCTCATACCATGCTTCCTTGTCCATCGGATCTGTCATCTCATCCACCGACCATTCGGCCCATCCGGTATTGACCGTTTCTCCCTGAAGAGCTGCGTTTCGTAGTTTAAGAAAAACAGTGCCAGAGGAAACCGGAGTCGGAGGAGTTCCGCAAAATAGAGTTTGTGGATTCCGGCTGTCAGTAACGACGTATTTCAGCGCGCTTTCCTGATCGTCCTGGTATTCCTGAGCCTCATCGATAACCAGAAGATCGAATCCTTCACCCAGGCCGCCTTTTGAAGAACGGGTACGGAAATCAATAGTGCCGCCGCCCTCACAAAGCAGGACGATTCGCTCCATGCCCAGCTGCTTGGTGTAGGTGTAGTGTTTAGAATATTTCTCACCCTTTTTTACTCTGGTTACTTCAACGTACCCCGCCGCATCGAGCAGAGCGGCCAGGCGTCTGGAAGCGGATGTGGATGTGGTTGTCCGATGTGCTGTGTGCAAGATCCGTTCGCCGTGTTCCAGACCCCAGAGTTCCCGGATTGTGACGATCTCGTTTTTGCCGTTACGCCGTGGAATCTCCCAACCAAATTTTGTATGCACCCAAAGACCATCTTCGCCCACAGCAAGGATGTCATACATCATCAGCTCCTGCCACTCCTGCGCCTGCCTTTTCTCTCCCCATGCCTCGTTATACAGGTCGATTGCCTCTTGCCCATAGCTCTCGGTGTAGGGCAGCACAATGGATTTTGTCGGTGTCTGGCGGCCCTTACGTGGGACTACCATTTTGGACCTCCTTTTGGGTATGAAAAAAGCACGATGCTATTCGCACCGTGCTCTTGAATTAATAGAACTGCTTTGTCCAGACATTCTGTCGTCTTCCGCTGCCTGGGTCATAATCAACATTGCATCTGCATCGTTCGTGACGCCGGTATACATCATCCGGAACATCCGGATAATCATATTCCCCAGCCAACTGTGAGCACCAGTCGCAGCATTTGATCTCCGCTTTGCGTACAATTCTGGGGCGAAGGCCAGATCTTCCCTGGAAGTTCACATTGGCTTTTATAGATTCATCAACCACAGCCTGAGAGAAGTTTTTCACCGGCTCATCTAGCACCCAGGCAACGTCATCGAAGTGATCTGCATTTGCAATTTTGTTTACGATGCCATATATACGGTCATCATTCACAGGGACGCTCTGCGCTTTAATTCCGATGCCAGCCGCCCGGTTAAGTGCCGTCTGAACCTTCAATGCAGCATCCGCCACTATTTTGTGATCTTCTTCCAGCAAAGGACGCAAGACTCGGTCGGCGATATTGAAATACATCCTGCCATCGGGAAGGACAGCTGAGGAAAGGTGTTTCCCAAACGCCTGGGAAAGTGCCTCCCCAACTAAATACGCATACTCTTCTGCTTCGATGTATGTAGCAGATCCATCCTGAATCAGCTGATATATATGCTGAATCTTATTGCTGCTCTCAATAAGCTCTGAAAACGTCTTTCGAATCTTATCCAGCAGCTCAGGTGCAAGATCTTCCATGTCTGTCTCCTTATGCTTCAGATTCGATACCAGTCATATCTCTCAGATTATTCGGGCCAATATATCCCGGGACAGCTTGGTTGATCTTACCAACTCCATCACCGATGCTGGAAAGCATAGCCGCATCCGGCTCGAAAACAGGATCCCAGGCAGCTTTTGTCAGATAGAACTGCTGACGCTTATACTCGAAATTATCACGAACGCAGGCAGCCAGATACCCAGCATTGAGGAATCCACTTCCAAATGTCTTTTGGGCTTTCCGCGCCACAAGGCGAAGATTTTCATGGCTTGCTTTGATTGCCTCTGCGCTGGATGGGTTATCAGTGACAAATCCCAAATCATCCAGAGTCAAGCCGGTTTCACCAGCGAACAGTGCAGCGAATGTACGTAGCTGCTCGGTATATGGGCTCATACTCTGCTGAGTAAACTGCCCCAGTTTAGGAGCCTCGCCCTCTTCATCCTTCGTGAATGCAAGAAAGCTGGAAATTGTTGCTTTCCATTTTTCGAATTCTTCCTCGGTATCCTGGGAAAGACCTGTGATATATTTCTGCGGGAAGCTATAAAACTCGGCACTCACCTCAGACCGAAGAATTGTTCGTAACGCAGCTTGCATCAGATTCATGGACGCTCTCGATATTCTTGAACGGCCAAACTGCCGCATTGCATCCGGACGATAGATGATGGGCACCAGCAGCGGATATGGTGCGAAGCTGTGATCCGTGCGGATCAGCCGGTTCTTCTGATAGAACTCAGTCCGTCCCGCCACAAAATATGCTTCGATGTCCGGATTGCCGTTTTTATCCCGGGTAATAACCGCATACCCTTCCTTGAGCAATCCGGTAATCGGATCAATGTCCCCGGTAGCGTTGCTGCCATCGATGACCTGCATTCTGGGGAAACCGTCTTCATCAGGAGAGATATAAATAAAGCAACAGCTGCTGATGAGTGCTGAAAGCATAGCGCTGTCCGGCAGAATGTCGCCATTATTCATGGCATAGATCTCATTCAGATTAAAATTATCATTTCTGAACTCCCGGAAAGAAAGTCGGTCCGCCACACTGTCCACAGCTTTACCGCACCATCCCAGGGTGTTGGCCATCCACATGAATTCAGCTGGAATCAGTGTTCGGAAATACTTGATTCCGTTCTTCATGTCGTAATACTTATACCGAAGCAGCACCCGATGGCGTTTCATCGCCAGGAAGTTCTTCAGATATTCCTTGCCTTTATATGCCACCTCAGGGCACCTCCTTCTTCTCTCAGAGACGCAACTTCTCAGCGAGAAATATTCCCAAAGTCGGATCGTAGCCATGTCGTTCTGTGAGCCA